>CAYQCY010000089.1:12434-14758 GCA_964416095.1 uncultured Gemmatimonadaceae bacterium | reverse complement strand
CTTTGCGGCTCTGCGTGAAAACCGTATCACCGGTGAGCCGGCTTACCCCACCAGGTCCGGACCGCGCGGGGTACGCGTGAGTTCGGGCATACGGCACGCTCACGCACGCGCGACCGGAATCTTCACATGGAAACACGCGCCGCCGTCGGGCCGGTTTGCGGCTTCCACGGTCCCGCCGTGCGCCCGGGCGATGGACCGCACGATGGCCAGGCCGAGCCCGGTGCCCACCTCGCCGCCGGGCGTGCGCGAGGGGTCCAGGCGCACGAACCGGTCGAAGATCCGGTCGAGCTGGTCGGGCGGGATGCCGGGTCCGTTGTCCAGGACCTCCAGGGTCAGGGCGCCGCCCTCGCGGCCGACGCGCACCTCGACTCGCCCGCCCTCGGAGGTGGCCCGGATGGCGTTGTCGGCGAGGTTCCAGACCAGGCGGGCCACGAGGTCCGGGTCGAAGCGGCCGGTGGTGCCGCGCTCGGCGGCGGCGGCGGGCGCCCCGTCCAAGCTGTCGGCATCGCCCGATCGACCGGGGCCGCCTTGCTCCACGACCACGTCGAGCGCCACGCCCCCCTCTCGGGCCCGGCCGGCGAGGCGGTCCACGGCATCACGGGCAACCGTCGCCAGGTCTGCGTCGGCCATGCGCGGCGCCATGACGCCGGCGTCGGAACGGGCAAGGGTCAGGAGATCATCGGCGACCCGGGACAGGCGGTCCACCTCCTCCAGCGCGCTGTCGATGACGCGACGGTACTCGTCGACGGAGCGGTCGCGGCGCCGGGCCACTTCGAGCTCGCCTCTGAGGGCGGTGAGCGGGGAGCGCAGCTCGTGGCTCGCGTCGCCGGTGAACCGGCGCTGGGCGTCGAAGGCCTCGCGCAGGCGCTGGAGCATCCCGTTCAGCACGGTGACGAGACGGCTGTACTCCCGGGTGTCGGCGGCGGCGGTGATGCCCCGGTCGAGGGAGCCGGCCTCGATCTCCTCGGCCTGGTCGATGATCTGGTGCACGGGTCGGACGGCGCGTCCGGCGAGCCACCAGCCGCCGAGCAGGGTCGCGGCCGAGCCCAGCAGCACGAGGACGACGAGCAGCACGGCCAGGCGCCGGAGCAGCCGGTTCCGGCCCCCGAGGGGCGCGGCGACCTGGAGCACGTGGTGTGCGTGGAGCGGCCCGAGGCGCTCCAGCGGGTAGTAGAGGGACCGGACGGGGATGCCCTGGAAGACCTGCTCGGTACGGACGATCTCGCCGTCCACCGCCGCCGACCGGAGCGCCGCCGTGTCCAGCGGCAGGTCGTCGCGGATGTACTGGGTACGGAGCAGGCTCTCGCCTTCGGCGTTCCAGATCTGGGCGTACCGGTTCAGCTCCCGGACCTGGGCCGCCTCTTCCGGCGTCAGCTCCCACTCGTGGAACTCCATGGCGCCCGACGGCGCGTCGGTCACCGACGCCGCCTGGATGGACGCCACGTTGAGCAGGCTGGCGTTGATCTCCCGGTCCAGCGCCTCCCGCATGGCGAGCCAGCTCAGGAGCGCCACCACGGCCAGGCCGATGGTCATGACCGCCGTGAACCGGACCGCGAGCTGGGCCCGGAACGACCGCATCATCGCGGCGGCTCCGTCTGCATCACATACCCCACGCCCCGCACCGTGTGAATGAGCGGCGGCCGACCATTCGCCCGCAGCTTCTTCCGCAGGTTGCCCACGTGCACGTCCACCACGTTGCTCATGGGATCGAAGCTGAGGTCCCACACCTTCTCCAGCAGCTCCGTCCGTCGGACCACCGTCTCGGGCCGGACCAGGAAGAACTCCAGGAGCTGGAACTCCCGGGGCGTCAGGTCCAGTTTCTCGCCGCCCCGGGTCGCCGTGTGGGCGAGGCGGTCCAGCTCCACGTCGTCGTAGGTGAGCCGCTCCTGCCGTTTCGCGCCGCCGCGCCGGATCAGCGCCCGCACCCGGGCCAGCAGCTCGTCGAAGGCGAACGGCTTGGTCAGGTAGTCGTCGGCACCCAGGTCCAGGCCCCGCACGACGTCGTCCGTCCCGTCCCGGGCCGTGAGCAGCAGGACCGGCGTGTCCGAGCCCTTCGACCGCACCTCCTTCAGGATCTCGAGGCCGCTCTTGCCCGGGAGCATGACGTCCAGCAGCAGGAGATCGTAGTCGTGGACGTGAGCCTTCAAGGCCCCGTCGTCGCCGTCGTGGGCCACGTCCACCGCGTAGCCGTCCTCCCGGAGGCCTTTCTCCAGGAAGCTCGCGACTTTTCGGTCGTCTTCGGCGATGAGGATGCGCATGGGAGTGATCGTAAGGTGGGGTGGACGTCAGGTCACGGGCAACGGGTTGCGGCTCCGGGCCTCGCG
>CAYQCY010000089.1:8635-12334 GCA_964416095.1 uncultured Gemmatimonadaceae bacterium | reverse complement strand
CGCCCCGAGAAGATGACGCGACGACGGCGATGCCCCACCCGGTACACGCTTGCCCCGCGTGGCAGGGAGCCGTGACCCGTGACCCGCCGTCCCACTACCGATCCGATCCCCCCGCCCGCTATCTTCCCCCGATGAACCACGCCCTCGCGCCCCTGGACATCCTGCCTTACGACGCGAATCTGCTGGTGGTGGAGCCGGCGTCGTCCGCCGGCGCGGGCACGGCGCGGGCTGCCGCCGTGGGTTCCGAGAACGGCGACGGGCCGGCGGAGCCGGCGTCGTGAACAGCCTGGTCGTGGTGGAGAACGTGAAGCGCTGGCCCTTCGAGCTGGAGGACGTGGAGGTGGTGCCGGCGCGGGAGTACCTGACGGACGGGCGCTACTCGGACCTGAAGCGCACGACGGTATTCAACGTGTGCCGTGACTACGGCTACCAGAGCGTGGGCTACTACGTGTCGCTGCTGGCGGCGGCCCGGGGGCACCGACCGCTGCCGTCGGTGGACACGATCCAGTCGCTCCTGCTGTCGCCGGTGGTGCGCATCGCGTCGGAGGAGCTGGACACCTTGATCCAGCGCAGCCTCCAGCCGCTCAAGTCCGACGACTTCGAGCTGAGCATCTACTTCGGCCGCAACGTGGCCAAGCGCTACGACCGGCTGAGCGGCGCCCTCTTCAACCAGTTCCCCGCCCCGTTCCTCCGGGCGCGCTTCGTGCGGGAGAACGGCCGCTGGCGCATCCAGAGCGTGCGGCCCATCGCCACCAGCCAGATCCCGGACATCCACCGGGACTTCGTCCTGGACCGGGCCCGGGAGTACTTCGCCCGGCCCACGCACCACCGGACGCGGAAGCAGGAGTACCGCTACGACATGGCGATCCTGTGGACGGAAACCGACGCGTTCGCCCCGTCCAACGACAAGGCGATCCGCAAGTTCATCCGGGCGGCTTGGGCGTCGGGGATCCGGGCCGAGGTCATCGGCAGGGACGATGCCGCCCACATCGGCGAGTACGACGCGCTCTTCATCCGGGAGACGACGGCGGTCAACCACCACACCTACCGCCTGGCCCGTCGCGCGGAGGCGGCAGGGCTCATGGTCATCGACGATCCCCAGTCCATCGTGCGCTGCACCAACAAGGTCTACCAGGCCGAGCTCTTCCAGCGCCACGGCATCCCGGCGCCGCGGACGCTGGTCCTGCACGAGGGCAACGTGGACGAGGCGGCCGCCTCCGTGGGCTTCCCCGCCGTCCTGAAACGGCCCGATGGCTCGTTCTCCCAGGGCGTGGTCAGGGTCGAGTCGGCCGAGGAGCTGAACGAGCGGCTGCCGGAGCTGTTCCGCCAGTCCGAGCTGGTCATCCTCCAGGCGTTCACGCCGTCCTCCTTCGACTGGCGCATCGGCGTGCTCGGCGGCGCCGCGGTGTGGGCGGCCCGCTACCACATGGCCCGGGGCCACTGGCAGATCATACGGGACGAGACGGTCCAGGCCGGCTCCGCCGAGGGCGCGACCCGGCGCTACGGAAGGGTCGAGGCGCTGCCGCTCCACGTCGTGCCGCGCCCGATCCTGGAGCTGGGCGTCAAGGCCGCCTCCCTCATCGGAGACGGCATCTACGGCGTGGACATCAAGGAGATCGACGGGAAGCCCGTGGTCATGGAGGTCAACGACAACCCCAACGTGGACGCCGGCCACGAGGACGGCGTCATCAAGGACGAGCTGTACGACACCGTCATGCGCTACTTCCGCCAGCGCCTCGACGCCCGCGGCCCGGGGCCGTCGGTCTGATCATGCGTCGCGCTCCGACCGTCCACGACGCCGGCTCCCGCTCCGCCCGCCGCCACTCCGCACCCGCAACCTGATGCGCCACCCCCTCCGCCTCTTCGAAGGCTTTGGCGTCGAGATCGAGTACATGGTCGTGGACGCGACGACGCTGGACGTGAAGCCCGTCGTCGACGAGCTGCTCAAAGGCTACGCCGGCCGCTGGGAGCCCGAGGTCGAGCTGGGCGCGCTGGCCCTCTCCAACGAGCTCGTCCTCCACGTGGCCGAGCTCAAGACCAACGGGCCGGCGCCGTCGCTGGCCGGGCTCGCCCGCCTCTTCCAGGACCGCATCGCCGAGCTGAACGAGCGCCTGGCCGACCTGGACGCGCGCCTCATGCCCACGGGCATGCACCCGTGGATGGACCCCCACGCCGAGATGCGCCTCTGGCCCCACGAGCACAACGCCGTCTACGAGGCCTTCCACCGCATCTTCGACTGCCGCGGCCACGGCTGGGCCAACCTCCAGAGCGTCCACCTGAACCTGCCCTTCAGCGGCGTCGAGGAGTTCGGCCGGCTACACGGCGCCATCCGCGTCGTGCTCCCCCTCATCCCCGCCCTGGCCGCCAGCTCGCCCATCCTGGACGGCGCGCCGGGTCCCGACCTCGACAATCGGCTCCGGGTCTACCAGGGCAACGCCCGCGAGGTGCCGTCGGTCTCGGGGCTCATCATCCCCGAGCCCGTCTTCACGCGCCGCGACTACGAGCGGGAGATCCTGCACCGCATCTACCGGGACCTGGAGCCCCACGACCCCCAGGGGATCCTACGCTACGAATGGGTCAACGCCCGGGGCGCCATCGCCCGCTTCGACCGCAGCGCCATCGAGATCCGTCTCATCGACGCCCAGGAACACCCCGCCGCCGACCTGGCCGTCGTGGCCGCCATCGCCGCCGTCGTCCGGGCCCTCGCCCTCGACGACCCGCCCCCAGCCTCCATGGCCCCGCCCCCCACCGAGTCACTGGCCGAGGCGCTGGATCGGACCATACGCGACGGCGAGGCGGCCGTCCTGGACGATCCGGACTACCTCCGCCTCCTGGGCCTCGCCGCCCACCGGGCCACCGCCGGCGACATCTGGCGACACCTGGTGGACGCTCACGTGCGCGAGATGCCCGGGGTCGAGGAATGGCTCGAGCCGCTGGAGCTGATCCTGGAGCGGGGGCCGCTGGCCCGGCGCATCCTGGCGGCGGTGGAGCGGGGCTGGCGCATCGGCGGCCCGCCAGCCCCGGGATCCGCACCCGGCGGTTCCGCAGCCGGCGGGTCGGGGGTCGGCGGGTTCGCGGCCCCGGGGCCGGGTGAAACGGGCGCCGACTGGATCCGGAGGCCCGGCGCCCTCGACGCCGAGCGGCTCCGGGACGTGTACCGGCGCCTGTGCGAGGGGCTGGGGGCGGGGCGGGGGTTCGCGTAGCGGACCGGCGTCCGGGCGTTCGGGCAGGCGCGGGCGTTCGCGCGCAGAACGCCGCGGGTCCGGTTCGCGCAGACGCAGTGACCCGGAGCACGGACAACGTGCCGCGGGCGGCCCACCGGGAGCGCCCTTTCACGTTGACCGCGCTATGCGCGGGAAATATGACACGGGCCGGGATCGATGTCCGCACGTGTCCGGTTGACCGCGCTATGCGCGGAAAAGTCGACACGGACGGCTCCGGGGCCTGTCGCGTGGCACGTTGTCCGCGATGCGCACCGGGCGAGGACGGCGCGACCGCCCCGGCACCGCCCCGGCCACGGAACCCGACACCGCCGTATTCTCCCAGTGTCACATCACGTGATTTTCCCACGACGCCAGGAGAAGCCGATCACCGGGAGCAGAACACCGACCCCAGCACGGCATCCAGATTGCAGCATCTGATCGCAGTATCTGTTCGCAGTATCTGATCGCAGCATCTGATCGCAGCATCTGATCGCAG
>CAYQCY010000089.1:0-8535 GCA_964416095.1 uncultured Gemmatimonadaceae bacterium | reverse complement strand
ATCTGATCGCAGCATCTGATCGCAGCATCTGATCGCAGTATCTGTTCGCAGCATCTGATCGCAGTATCTGTTCGCAGCATCTGATCGCAGTATCTGTTCGCAGCATCTGATCGGAGTTTCCGAATGATCGAAGTCGTCGTCATCGGTGGAGGCATCGTAGGCTGCGCCACGGCGCTGGCCCTGCACGACCGCGGCGCCGCCGTGAACGTGGTGGAGGCCGAGCGCCCGGGCGCCTCCGCCACCGGCGCGTCCGCTGGCATGCTGGCGCCCCAGTACGAGTCGCCGGGGCCCGGCCCGCTGTACCACCTGGGCATCCGCGCCCGGGACGAGTACGACGCCTTCGCGTCCACCGTCCAGGAGCTCTCCGGCCACCCGCTCCACCTCCGGCGGGACGGCATGCTGGTGGCCAATCGAACGCGGGCCGAGCACGACGCGGCGCAGGCCGACGTCCGCTGGCAGCGCGAGCTCGGCCACCGGGCGGAGGTCCTGTCGCCCGACGAGGCGGCGGACATCCAGGACGGGCTCAACGACGATGTCGTGTCGTGGCTGTGGCTCCCGGACGAGGGCCAGCTCGACACCCAGCTCCTTGCCGGGGCCCTGCCGGCCGCTCTGGCCGCCACCGACATCCGCCTGATCACGGGCAGCCGCGTGGACCGCATCCTCCAGCGCCGGGGCTCCGTGATCGGTGTGACCCTCGAAGACGGCCGCACCCTCGACGCCGACCGCGTCGCCCTCGCCGCCGGCGCCTGGAGCGACCGGGTCGAAGGCCTGCCCCGGCGCGTTCCCGTCCGGCCCGTCCGGGGCCAGATGCTCCGCTTCCCCGCCGGCAGCGCGCCCCTGACGCGCCTCGTAGGCACGCACGACGGCCGCTACCTCGTACCCCGCCACGACGGCAGCATCCTTGCCGGCAGCACCATGGAGGAGGTCGGCTACGACCGGTCCGTCACCGACGAGGGCGCCGCCACGATCCACGACGCCGTCGCCGGGCTCGTCCCGGCCCTGGCCGACGCGCGGCCCATGGAGCGGTGGGCCGACGTCCGACCCATCTCCGCCGACGCCCTGCCCGTCCTCGGGCCCGATCCGGAGGTGGACGGGCTCTTCTACGCCACCGGTCACGGCCGCAACGGCATCCTGCTCGGGCCCATCTCCGGGCGCATCACCGCCGCGCTCGTGCTGGACGGGGAGAGCGACGTGGAGTGGCACGCGTTCTCGATCCGGCGGTTCTCGTGAGGCCGGCGCCGGGGCTCCCTTCGCGGGCACCTCATACTCCCGAACAGCATGAACGGGGAGAACGCCGAGAGCTTCGGCGTGGCATCAACAACGAGGCCCGGATCCAACCTGGAGGCCAGGTCAACCTCGGGGCCTGAAACCGGACGAAAAAACCCCGGCGAGGCCCGGGCCAGCACCCTGGACGCCATCTGTCGCGAGCTGGATTGCCAGCCGGGGGATCTGCTGGAGTACGAGGAGTAGGACCGCGCGCCTGGAAAGGCCGTGAGACGGATGGAAACGGAGGGCTCGGAGAGTCGGCGTCCTCCCTGTTCCGCTTTTCGGGGCCTGCCGCGCCCGTCACCCGGCGGAGCCGGCGGAATACCGCCAGAACCGTCGTGCTCTAGCGTGGCACGACCCACACCGGCTGCACCCACGCCCTGGCCCCGCCGGAATCCATGACCCGGGCACGCACGTAGGCCGTCTCCCGGTCCAGCTCGTAGACGGCGGGGTTGTCGCCCGTCGCGAGCAGCACCTCGCCGCCTTCGCCGAGGAAGGTGGTGGTGTATGTGAAATCGTTCCGGGGCCTGACGTGGACCTCGAGACGTCGTGCGGTGATGACGACGTCGTCCAGGGCGACGCCGGTGCTGGCGTAGAAGTGGCCGGCCTCCAGCGCGTGCATGATGGCGATGGGCTCCAGGGCGTCGGTGCGGACGGCGACCCAGCCGCGTCCGGGATTGGACCGGTCCGGCGCGAACTCGCCCTGGAAGTGGTGGGCATCGTCGGTGGCGATGCCGAAGACGCGCTTGCCGCGCGTGAGCAGGGTGTCCCAGACCTCCTCCATGCTCGGGTGGTCGCCGCCTCCTTCGTTGTGGGCCAGCGGGTGGCCGTTGAAGATCTCGATGAGCCGGTCGTGCTCCACGGCGGCCAGCACGTCGACGCCGAGCGCCCAGCGGAAGTTGGGGTGGTTGATGTGGGGCACGCCCTCCACTTCCCGGACGGCGTCGATGTTGCGCTGGAGCGTCTGGAGGAGCGTGGCTCCCGTCCGGGCCTCGATGACGCCGGGGATGTTAAGCCCGTTCACGTGCACGGGCTTCGACTCGAAGCTGGAGGTCACCTCCTCGCCGGGGATGAGGAGGAAGGTGGAGTCCTGGAGGTGGGCCAGCGTCTCGGGATCCGTGAAGACGTTGTGGTCCGAGAGGACGAGGAAGTCGTAGCCGTGGTCCCTGTACCAGCGGGCGACGACCTCGGGCGGCGAGTCGCCGTCGCTCTCCGTGGTGTGGGTGTGGGTGTTTCCCTTGTACCATGCGCCCGTCGCATCGGGAACCTCGAAGCGCAGGTCGGTGGCAGGGTCCGCGCAGGCGGCGAGCATCGCCGCGAGGGCGAGGGCGGTCCATCGGAGAGCGGGTGTCTTTGCCATGGCGGTCCGTCCCGGGTGTTCGAGTGTTCGGGCGCGAGCAGTGGTCAGTCGTAAGCCATCAGCCTTCAGCTCCGACCTTCCGGTTAGCTGGGACTCGCGGTGGAGAGCTACCGGCGCGGCGGGAACCACCCGCCATGCGGGGAACCCCGCGAGGCATGCTCTCCACCACGCACGCTCCGAGCGGGTATGCCGGAGCTGACCGCTGACCGCTGACGGCTCTTCATTCCGCGACATAGAGGTCGTCCAGGTCCGCATCCGCGAGCTCCTCCAGGAAGGCGGCCAGGCGCCCGGCGCACGCCTCGAAGAAGGCGGCGCCCTTGTCGGCCGTCGCCGCCGAGGGATCGCCCACGCCGGTGTCGTCGGTGGCGAGGCGCCACTGGCGCGGGGCCCAGGCCCAGGGCTCCCGCAGCGCATGAATGCGGAACGGATGCTCGGCACCGGGCCCCGCCTCTTCCAGCGGGCGCACCAGCTCGGGCGCCAGGTGCATCATGAGGCTGGTCTCGAGCTCGCCGGCGTGGTCGCCGGGTTCGTCGAAGATGCCGTCCGTGGGCATGCGGAACCAGTCGACCAGGCAGAGGAAGACGTCGGTGCGGGCCTGGATCTCCCGGATCAGCGGCCGGAAGTCGTTGCCTCCGTGCCCGTTCAGGACGAGCAGCTTCGGGATGGCCTGGGCCTCCAGCGAGTCCACGATGTCCCGGAGCACGGAGAGCTGGGTACTGGGATCCATGTTCACGGTGCCCCGGAGGTCCGCCTGCTGCGCATTGGCGCCGTAGGGAATGGCCGGAAGCACGACGACGGCTGCGCCGGCCTGCCAGGCCCTGCGGGCCGCCTCCGCGGCGAGCCGGCCCGTCTCCACCACGTCGGTGGCGTAGGGAAGGTGCAGGTTGTGCGGCTCGGTTGCGCCCCACGGCAGCACGGCAACCTCGAAGAGCGTCTCGCGCACGTCCGTCCACGTGGTCTCGGCGAGGATGTAGGGTCGGGGTCGGTCGGTCATGGGATCGGGTCGCTCGCTCCATGCAGGGGCTCAGGCGTTTCGATGTCTCGTCGGCGTCGGTGTGTGGCCATCGGCGTTCAGCGGTCAGCAGTCAGGTCCCGCGTCCGGGCTCGGATCGTCCCACGTGGAGAGCGACCTTTGCCGTGGCTCCGGCGCAACGGGGCAGACCGATCTCCGCCGCGAACCCGATCCGCCGGCTACCCGGCACCGACCGCTGACGGCTGACGGGCCGGTCAATCGAGCTCCAGGATGCGGGGCGGATGGTCCTCGCCCTCCAGGAAGCGGAGGAGGTCCTCCGCCCCGACGGACGTGGTCATGGCGTTGTCCAGAGGATGGAAGTTCAGGGGCGCCCGCTCGAGGATCGCCCGGTCCAGGACCACGCGCACGCGCCCGTCGTGATCGTTCACCACGGCGAACGGTGACACGGCGCCGGGCACGACGCCCAGGTGCCGCATGAGGCGCTTCGCGCTGCCGAACGAGAAGCGGCCGGCGCCCAGCTCCCGGGCCAGCGCCTTCAGGTCCAGCTCCAGGTCCTCCCGGCAGACGACGAGCCACATCATCCCCTTCTTGTTGCGGAGGAAGAGGTTCTTGGTGTGGCAACCCGGGATGCGGCCCCGGTGCTCCTTCGCCTCCTCCACGGTGTAGACGGGCGGGTGCTCCACGGTGCCGTGGTCGATGTCCAGCTCGTCCAGGCGTCGGAACAGGTCTGCGGGCTCGGCCGGCTCCGAGCCGTCGTCCAGACGCGGCTCCACGTCGGTCATTCCGCCCACACCTCCGCTTCGAAGGCCAGGAGCTCCGCCCCGGGTGCCTCCCAGGCGCGGCCCGGGAGCCCCGCCTTCAGGCAGAGCCCGTCCAGGTATGCGTCCCGGTCCCAGCCCTGGGCCACCGGCACTTGCGGGAGAAGCACACCCACGTAGGGGCCGGACCGGAGCATGAGGCCGTGGCGTCCCACCTCCACGGTGTCCGGTGTGATGGGCCGCAAGGGCGACAGGGCGCTGATCTCGATGCACAGCCCGTCCACTTCCTCCACGGTCACGGGCGGGAAGCGCGGGTCCGCCGTGGCGGAGGCCAGGACCGTCCGCAGCACGGCCTCCCCCATGGGCCTTCGGGCGACCATCTCGCCCCGGCAGCCCCGGAGCGCGCCCCGGCCGTCCCGGAGCGTCACGAAGACGGCGCACGGGCGCTGGAGCGCCAGGTTGTCGGCCGGCAGCGTGGGCGGTGGATCGCCGGACAGGTACGCCGTCAGGGCGCTCCGCGCCAGGCGCAGCAGCAGTCGTCGGTCGTCGTCACAGAGGCCGGTGCCGTCCGGGAGCTCGGCGACCGGGTCACCGGCCGGCGACTCTGTCTCCATGATGCCACTCCAGCCAGAGGTCCCGACACAATGGTCAAAGCTAGGGAGCGGGGGCCGTCGAGGCGAGAGGTGCGAAGACCGTCGTATCAGGCCCGCCTTCCGCCTCCCGCCTCCCGCCTCTCGCCTGCAGTCCAATCCCCGCCCATATTCACGTCATGATCGATGCCCACATCGTCTTGCTCGGCGCGGGCCGGGTCGGTGCCGCCATGGTCCGGGACCTGGCGGCGGAGGACGCGTTCCGGGTCACCGCCGTGGACGCGTCGCCGGCGGCGCTGGAAGGACTGGCCGCCGAAGGCATCGACGTGGCCGAGGCGGACCTGTCGGACCGTGACGAGGTCTGGCGCGTCGTGGGCGACGCCGACCTGGTCGTCGGCGCGGTGCCGGGCGCCATGGGGCTGGCGACGCTGCGGGCCGTCATCGAGGCCGGTCGGAACGTGGTGGACATCTCGTTCTTCCCCGAGGACCCGTTCGCGCTGGACGGCCTGGCCCGGGAGCGCGGGGTCACGGCGCTGGTGGACTGCGGCCTGGCCCCCGGCCTCAGCAACCTGGTGCTCGGCCACATGGAGGCGAAGCTGGACCGGGTGGAGCGGTTCCGCTGCCTGGTGGGCGGGCTGCCGGCCCAGCGCATCCCGCCCTTCGAGTACAAGGCGCCCTTCTCGCCGGCGGACGTCATCGAGGAATACGTCCGGCCGGCGCGGTTCCGGGAGGATGGCCAGGAGGTCACGCGCCCGGCCCTGTCGGACGTGGAGACCGTGGCGATCCCCGGCGTGGGCACGCTGGAGGCCTTCGACACCGACGGGCTCCGCACCCTGCTCCGGACCAGCGACGTGCCCTGGCTGGTGGAGAAGACGCTCCGCTATCCGGGCCATGCCGACCTCATGCGCGGCTACCGGGACGGCGGCCTCTTCGACACGGAGCCGGTGGAGGTGGACGGCGTCCTGGTCTCGCCCCGGGCCCTCACCTCCCGCCTGCTCTTCGAGCGCTGGCGCTTCGCCCCCGGCGAGCCGGACCTCTCCGTCATGCGCCTCGAGGTGGACGGGTCGCGCGATGGGAACGACGTGCGCCGGGTCTTCGACCTGCTGGACCGCCACGACGCCGCCACCGACACCTCTTCCATGGCCCGCACCACCGGCTACACCGCCACCGCCGTGGCTCGGCTGGTCCTGGCCGGATTCTACGACGAGCCGGGAATCGCCGCGCCCGAGGTCCTGGGCCGGGACCCCGAGGCGTACGCCTACCTGCTGGAGCGCCTCGCCGAGCGGGGGATCCGCTTCACGGAGCTGGACGAGCCGCCCGGCTAGCTGCGCCCACGGTCACGCCGCCATGTGATCCCGGAGCGCAACCAGGTCCCGGACGCATGCCTGCTTGTAGGGCCCCACCATGAGGCGGCCCAGCAGGCCGCCGAACCGGCCCAGGTCCATCCAGCTCCTTGCGCCCTCCAAATCTGTAAGCGCCGCATAGAACCGGTCCGGCGCGACCGGGAACCGCTCGGTGACATCGAACGTGATCGCCACTGCCGTACCTCCGTCACGGGGTCAGCAGGTTCTTCGGCGGAGAGGCCGGGTTCCCGGGGTAAGCGTGCTTCATGATCTAACAAGGAGGTGGCCGCTGCCGCGAAGGTCACCCGGCCCACGATGTCAGCCGACCGTGGGCGAGAACTCCACGTATGGGACCGGGTCCTCCTCCGGCACGGCGTACTGTGTCCGCAGCTCCTCCAGCCGCAGCTCGAGCTCCTCCACCACCTCCTGATACCGCGGGTGGTCGTAGACGCTTCGCAGCTCCTCCGGGTCCCGCTCCAGGTCGAAGAGCTCCCACTCGCCGATCTCGTAGTAGTGGATCAGCTTGTAGCGGTGCGTGCGCACGCCGTAGTGCCGGCGCACCATGTGCCAGCCCGGGTACTCGAAGTACTGGTAGTAGATGGCGTCGCGCCAGTCGGCGGGCGCCTCGCCCCGGAGCAGGGGCAGCAGGCTCCGGCCCTGCATGGACGCGGGGATCTCCACGCCGGCCAGGTCCAGGAAGGTCTCGGCGAAGTCCAGGTTCTGGACCAGGTCCTCGTTCACGGAGCCGGGCTCCACGACGTCGGGCCAGCGCACGAGCAGCGGCGTCCTGAGCGACTCCTCGTACATCCAACGCTTGTCGAACCAGCCGTGGTCGCCCAGGAAGAAGCCCTGGTCCGACGTGTAGACCACGACGGTGTTGTCGGCGAGCCCCTCACGCTCGAGCCAGTCCAGCACCCGGCCCAGGTTGTCGTCGATGGAGGCGATGGTGCGCAGGTAGTCCTTGATGTAGCGCTGGTAGTTCCAGCGGGTCAGCGCCTCGCCCTCCAGGTCCAGCGCCCGGAACGCCTCGTTCTTCGGGCCGTACGCTGCACGCCACGTCTCGATCTGCTCCGGCGTCAGCATCTCGACGGGCTCCTCCAGCTTCAGGTCCCGGGGCCAGAGGTGTTCGGCGATGGTCATCTCCTGCTCCCGCGCCGCGGAGGTGCGCCCCTCCCAGTCGTCGAAGAGGGTCGCCGGCTCCGGGATCGGGCCGTCGTCGTACAGGGCCAGGTGCTCCGGCGACGGGTCCCACCAGCGGTGCGGCGCCTTGTGCTGATACATGAGCAGGAACGGCCGCGACGCGTCCCGGCCCTCCTCCAGCCAGCGCAGGACCCGGTCCGTGATGATGTCCGTCGTGTAACCGTCGTAGTCGACGCTGTCCGTGGGCGTGAACAGGCGCGGGTTGTAGTACGGGCCCTGCCCCCGGAGCACCTCGTAGTGGTCGAAGCCCGCCGGCCGCTCCTTCAGATGCCACTTCCCGATGATCGCCGTCTGGTACCCGGCCTCGCCGAGGAGCTTCGGGAAGGTCAGCGTCGTGGGGTGCAGCGCCTCACGGTTCGTGGGCACGCCGTTCAGGTGGCCGTACTGGCCCGTGAGCACCGTGGCGCGGCTCGGCGCGCAGATGCTGTTCGTGACGAACGCGTTCCGGAAGAGCATCCCCTCCTCCGCCAGCCTGTCCAGGTTCGGCGTCTCGTTGATCACCGAGCCGTACGCCGAGATGGCGTGGGCCGCGTGGTCGTCGGAGAAGATGAAGAGGATGTTCGGGCGCTCGGGCTCGGGCGCACATCCGGCGAGGCCGGCGGCGAGGCACACTGCGGCGGAGCCCGCGAAGACGCGGCGGGACGTAGCTGTCATTCCGTGGTTCCCTCTGGATTCGTCGTGTCTGGTCGAGAGCGCCGGCGTGTCGGGGGAGCGGCGCTCAGCAAAAGGTCGCGGCAAACGCCGATATGTCAACGGGGGGCCGAGACGGGTTCGGGTACCCGGCACGACGTGGCGCCGCCGGTCCGGCCGACAGGCCGCCTTCTTCGGGTACGAGAGGACCACATTGAACAGGAAGGACGGGGAGGACGGGGAGGGCCTTCGACGCGTGAATCCACCGGTCCGGCGTGAGCGTTCAGCCGAATACCCGGGGTTTGGTCCGCGGTGAGGCTGGCTTCGAGGCGTTGACGCTGCGGACCCGGGCTGTTCAACAAGTCGTTGTCTCCCCGTCCTCCCCGTCCTCCCTGTTTCATTTCCGGAGGTGGCC
>CAYQCY010000088.1:0-15083 GCA_964416095.1 uncultured Gemmatimonadaceae bacterium | reverse complement strand
CCTAGACGGACACGCCCGTCGGCGCCGTCGTCAGCACCTCACGGATCGCCGGCAGCGCATCCTCCAGCTCTCGCTTCTCGATGACCAGCGGCGGTGCGAATCGCACCACCTGCTCGTGCGTCTCCTTGGCCAGGATGCCCCGGTCCCACAGCCCCTCGCAGAAGGGCCGCGCCGGGCCCGCCTCGTCCTTGATCACGACCCCGATCATCAGACCCCGGCCCCGCACGTGGTCCACGTACGGTGACTCGATGGACCGCAGCTCGTCCATGAACCACGCCCCCAGCTCCGTCGCCCGCTCCGGCAGGCCCTCCTCCACGATGACGTCCAGCGCCGCCATGGCCACGGCGGCACCGAGAGGGTTCCCGCCGAACGTCGAGCCGTGCGTCCCCGGCGTGAAGCCCTCCATGACCTCGTCGTCCGCCAGGATCGCCGAGACCGGGTAGACGCCCCCGCCCAGTGCCTTGCCCACGATCACCACATCCGCCCGCACGTCCTCCCACTCGGCGGCGAACAGCCTGCCCGTCCGGCCCAGACCCGTCTGGATCTCATCCGAGACCAGGAGGATCTCACGCTCCCGACACGCCTCCGCAACGCCCTTCAGGTACCCGTCCGGCGGCACCACCACCCCCGCCTCCCCCTGGATCGGCTCGATGAGCACCGCCACCGTGTTCTCGTTCATGGCCGCCACCGCCGCGTCCAGGTCGCCGTACGGCACCAGCCGGAAGCCCGGCGTGAACGGGCCGAATCCCTCCCGGTACAGCTCCTCCGACGAGAAGCCCACGATCGTCGTCGTGCGGCCGTGGAAATTGCCCTCGCACACGATGATCTCGGCGCCGTCCTCCGCGATGTCCTTGTGCCGGTACCCCCACTTCCGGACCGCCTTGATCGCCGTCTCCACCGCCTCCGCGCCCGTGTTCATGGGCAGCGCCCGGTCGTACCCCGCCAGCTCGCAGAGCTGATGCAGGAACGGGCCCATCCGGTCGTTGTGGAACGCCCGCGACGTCAGCGTCAGCTTCGACGCCTGCTCCCTCAGCGCCTCCAGGATCCGCGGATGCCGGTGACCCTGGTTCAGCGCCGAGTACGCCGACAGCATGTCCAGGTACTTCCGACCCTCCACGTCCCACACGTACACCCCTTCGCCCCGCTCCAGCACCACCGGCAACGGGTGGTAGTTGTGCGCGCTGTAGCGGTCCACCTCCGCCAGGTAGGACTCCGTGCTCGCCATCCGCACTCCCTGTGTTCGAATCGTCTCCATCGGGTGCCCTATGATCGGGGCTCCGACCCCGCTTGTCCATACCCGGCGGCAGCTCCGCGACCCTTGCGGAACCATTATTCCCATGCGAATATGAACATTGCCCCGCGAAAGGTCGACGATGCTGTCACAGACCAGCGAATACGCCCTCCGCGCCGTGCTGCACCTCGGTGCCCAGGAGTCGGACGAGCCGGTGCGGGTGGGGGACATCGCCGAGGCCCTCGGCGTGCCCCAGAACTACCTGTCCAAGGTGCTCCACGTCCTGGCCAGGGAAGGGATCCTCGACTCCCTCCGGGGACCCGCCGGCGGCTTCACCCTGGGCGTGCCTGCCGACGAGCTCACCCTCAAGCAGATCATCCGGCCCTTCGACCCCGACGACGTCGTGATGCAGTGCCTGTTGCGCCGCCAGCCCTGCGACCCCGACAACCCCTGCATCGCGCACCACGAGTGGAAGCGCATCGCCGGACAGGTCCGGGATTTCTTCGAGGAAACGACCGTGGCGGAGCTCCTCGCCGAGGCCGAGCGCCACCCCGGGCGACCCCCCGCCGACCTCATCAGCGCGAAGCGCCCCGCCCGCCGGTAAGGCAATCTCCCACAGCCAGGTCTCAAACATCTCCCGACAGCCGACTGCTACGGCGGGTATTATCATAAGATCATGATAAAATCATGTCGAGGACGGACGATATGAGCACGACACGGTTCGGTGCAGCGGTGGGGCTGGCGGTGCTGCTTGTTGGCTGCGGAAGCGAGACCGGCGGGGAAGCGAGGGCGGATGCGTCATCCTCGCGGGGCTCGGAACTGACGGCGTGGGAGGAGGAGCACGGGATCGGGCCGGTGGAGGAGGAAGTGGAGCTGGGCGCGCTGGACGAGGCGTTGGCGGACCGGGGCGAGGCGATCTTCCGGTCGAAGTGCTCGGCGTGCCACAAGCCGGACGAGCGGTACGTGGGTCCGGCGCTGGCGGACGTGCTGGACCGGAGGTCCCCGGAGTACGCGATGAACATGATGCTGAATCCGGGCGAGATGGTGCAGCGGCATCCGGAGGCGAGGGCGCTGCTGGCGCAGTTCCTGACGCCGATGCCGAGCCAGAACCTGACGGAGGCGGATGCGCGGGCGCTGCTGGAGTACCTGCGCGAGCTGAACGAGGAGAGCGGTGCTGAATCGTAGGCCCTCACACATCCCGAGGAGGGAGCTCATGGTAGGATCGAGAGGAAAGCTGGTGGCAGGCGTGGTGGCGCTGGCATTGGCGACGGGTGCGCTGCCGGCGTGCGAGGTGTCGGGAGGCGGTACGTCGGAGGCGGCATTGGCGGTGTACGTGCCGCCGGGCGAGTACGACGAGTACTACGCGTTCATGTCGGGCGGCTTCAGCGGGAACCTGACGGTGCACGGGCTACCGTCGGGGCGCCTGCTGAAGACGGTCCCGGTGTTCTCGCAGTTCGCGGAGAACGGCTGGGGTTACAACGAGGAGACGAAGGCCATGCTGATGACGTCGCACGGCTTCGTCCCGTGGGATGATGCGCACCATCCGGAGCTGTCGATGACGGACGGGGTGCCGGACGGCCGCTGGATCTTCATCAACGGCAACAACACGCCGCGGGTGGCGCGGATCGACCTGACCACGTTCGAGACGGAGGAGATCGTGGAGATCCCGAACTCGGCGGGGAACCACGGCTCGCCGTTCATCACGCCGGACTCGAAGTACCTGGTGGCGACGACGCGGTTCAGCGTGCCGGTGCCCCAGGCGGACATGCCCATTGCGGAGTACCGGGGGAACTTCAAGGGGATGCTGTCGTTCATCCGGGCGGATGAGCCAGGCGCCATGGACGTGGCGTTCCAGATCCTGGTGCCCGGGTACGACTACGACCTGGCGCACGCGGGGAAGGGCCCGTCCTACGGCTGGATGTTCTTCACGTCGTACAACAGCGAGGAGGCCCATACGCTGCTGGAGGTGAACGCGTCGCGGAAGGACAAGGACTTCATCGCGGCGGTGAACTTCCTGCGCGCGGAGGAGTGCATCGCGGACGGCGCGGCCCGGGAGATGGAGGCGCGCTACGCCCACAACCACATGAACGAGGCCCACGTGGCCGAGTCGGAGATCCGGGAGAGCGTGACGGTGCTGGAGCCCTCGGACTGTGACGGGCTGGTCTACTTCCTCCCGACGCCGAAGTCGCCCCACGGCGTGGATGTCGATCCGACGGGTCAGTACATCGTGGCGGGCGGCAAGCTGGCCACGGTGATTCCCGTGCACTCGTTCGCGCGGATGCAGCAGGCGATCGCGGACGAGGCGTACGAGGAGGTGGTGGACGGGATCCCGGTGCTGGAGTACGAGGCGGTCATCGCCGGCGAGGTGGAGAATCCCGGTCTCGGACCGCTGCACACCGAGTTCGACGGCAGAGGCTACGCCTACACCACGGCATTCATCTCGTCGGAGATCGTGAAGTGGGAGCTGGGAACGTGGCAGGTGGTGGACCGGATCCCGGTCTACTACTCGGTGGGCCACCTCATGATCCCGGGCGGCGACAGCCGGGAGCCGTGGGGCGAGTACCTCGTGGCGCTGAACAAGATCACGAAAGACCGCTACCTGCCCACAGGGCCGGAGCTGGCCCACGCGGCGCAGCTCATCGACATCAGCGGTGACAAGATGGAGCTGCTGCTGGACTTCCCGACCATGGGCGAGCCGCACTATGCCCAGGCGATCCCGGCGGAGATCCTGATGGACCGGCAGGTCCGGTTCTTCGCCCTGGAGGAGAATCGGAACCCGTTCCGCACGATCAGCGAGGCGGACACGAGAGTGGAGCGGGATGGCCGGACGGTACACGTTTACATGACGGCGATCCGGACCCACTTCGCGCCGGACAACATCGAGGGCGTCCAGCTCGGCGACACCGTCTATTTCCACGTGACGAACCTGGAGCAGGACTGGGACGTGCCGCACGGGTTCGCCATGATCGGCGCGAACAACGCCGAGCTGCTGGTGATGCCGGGCCAGACCCGGACCCTGAAATGGGTACCCGCGCGGGTCGGCGTGTTCCCGTTCTACTGCACGGACTTCTGCTCGGCGCTGCACCAGGAGATGCAGGGCTACGTGCGGGTCTCGCCCCGGGGCTCCGACGTCCCGCTGGCGTGGGGCACGGGCGGCGAGCTGAAACGCGCGAACTAGCGGTGCGGTGAGACGGGGTGGGGCCTCGCGCCCCTTCCCCGTCGCCCCGACACGAAAGGCGGAAACGCTGTGATGAATAGATCGAGAATCCTCGTGGCGGTGGCGTCGCTGGCCCTGCTTCTGGCCTACGCCTTCCCGATCTGGCGCATCCACCTGGAGGCGCCCCAGTACCCGGAAGGCCTCGGCATGAACATCGAGGCCGGCACGATCACCGGCATGAAGCGGCACGACCTGGCGAACATCAACAACCTGAACCACTACATCGGCATGAAGCGGATCGAGCCCGAGTCCATCAAGGAGCTCGAGCTCATGCCGTGGATCATCGGCGTCCTTGCCCTCACCGGGTTGCTCGTCGCCGCGACGGGGAGCCGGAAGCTGCTCTACGCGTGGACCGTGGTCTTCTTCCTCTTCGCCGTGGCCGGGCTCGTGGACTTCTGGCTCTGGGAATACGACTACGGCCACAACCTCGACGCGGAGACGGCGGCCATCAAGATCCCGGGGATGAGCTACCAGCCGCCCCTCATCGGCTCGAAGCAGATCCTGAACTTCACGGCCACCTCGTGGCCGGGGATCGGTGGCTGGGCCGCCATCGCGTCGTTCCTGACCGGAGCCTCGGCCATGCTCACGGAGCTTCGCCGGCGGCGGGCGGAAGGGAGCGCCTGACATGTTCACGACGACGTCCAGGACGGCCTTCGTCGCTTTCCTCACGGCGTCGGGCCTCGCCCTGCTCGCGGCGTGCGAGCCCGGGCCCCGGCCCATCGCGTACGGCGAGGATGTGGGCGACTACTGCCGCATGACCATCGTGGACGAAGGGTACGGCGCGGAGCTCGTCACCCGGACCGGGAAGGTCTACACCTTCGACTCCATCGAATGCCTCGCGGCGTTCTACCTGGAGGGGCAGGTGCCCCGGCAAGAGGTCCACTCCCTCTGGGTCACCGATTTCCAGGATCCGCCCGCACTGATCCGGGTCGAGGAAGCATTCTTCCTGCACAGCCGGGACCTGCCCAGCCCCATGGGCATGAACCTGACGGCCTTCAGCGACGTCATCCGGCGGGATGCCGTGACGAACTCGTTCTACGGTGACCTGCTGGACTGGGAGGGCGTCCTCGATCTCGTCGCCGGGGGCGGGTCTCTCCCCCACGGCAAGCCAGGGCAGGGGCAGGCCCAGGGCCAGGGGGAGCCGGCAGGGCACGGGTCCGGGCATGACCGCAACCATCCGGGCGGGGGCTGACTTCATGCGTTCGCTCCTCCTCGTCGGCCTCGTGTCCTTGATCCCGGCCGCGGCTGCCTACCCGGACGGCCCGTCGGCCCGGGTCGCGACCTCGACCTCGACCTCGTCCGCTGACACGCTCCGGGTCTCGCCGGACGCTGGCGCCGCACCGGTGGCGGCGGCGGTCGAGGGGGCGCCGGCGCACGCCGTCGTCGTGCTGGGGGCCGGGGTGTACCGCGAGCCCACCGTGGTGGTGGACCGGCCGTTGACCATCCTGGGCGAGCCGGGCGCCGTGCTGGACGGGGACGGGAAGCGCCAGCTCATCCACGTACGGGCGGACAGCGTGACGATCCGCGGCCTGGAGCTGCGGAACGTGGGGACCAGCTACGTGGAAGACCGGGCCGCCATCAAGGTGGAGGACGCCCGCTTCTGCCGCATCCAGGACAACCGGATCCTGGATGCGTTCTTCGGCATCTACCTGGCCAACGTGGGCGACTGCCTGGTGCAGGCGAACGAGCTGGCGGCGTCGGAGTCGCGGGAGACGGCCGCCGGGAACGGCATCCATCTCTGGTACTCGACCCGCATCACGATCCGGGGCAACGAGGTCCGGGGGCACCGGGACGGCATCTACTTCGAGTTCGTCGAGGACAGCCGGATCGAGGACAACCTGAGCCGGGGCAACCTGCGCTACGGGCTCCACTTCATGTTCTCAGATGGCTGCGAGTACCGCCACAACGTCTTTCGCGACAACGGGGCCGGGGTGGCCGTCATGTACACGGAAGACGTGGTCATGGAGGACAACCTCTTCGACCACAACTGGGGCTCCGCCTCCTTCGGGCTGCTCCTCAAGGACATCCGGGACAGCCGTGTGGTGAACAACGTGTTCCGGCGGAACTCGGTGGGGATCTACGCCGAGGCCTCGAACCGCATGGTCGTGCGGGACAATGTGTTCACCGACAACGGCTGGGCCGTGAAGATCATGGCCAACTCCGAGGACAACCTGTTCACCCGCAACGACTTCGTGGGGAATACCTTCGACGTGGCCACGAACAGCCGGCACGCGTTCAGCACCTTCCGGGAGAACTACTGGGATGCGTACGAGGGCTACGACCTGGACCGGGACGGCATCGGCGACGTGCCCTTCCGGCCGGTGCGGCTCTTCTCTTTCCTGGTGGAGCGCAACGAGCCCGCTCTCGTGCTCCTGCGGAGCCTCTTCGTGGACCTGCTGGACGCCGCCGAACGGGTCATCCCGTCGCTGACGCCAGAGACCCTGATGGACCGGCGCCCCCTGATGGAGAGGACGTCATGATCCGCATTGACGCCCTGGAAAAGGCGTTCGGACCCCTGCACGTGCTGAAGGGCGTGGACATGAACCTACGCCGGGGACGCGCCACCGCCATCGTCGGGCCCAACGCCTCGGGCAAGACCACCCTCATCAAGGCGATCCTCGGCCTCGTCCGACCCGACGCAGGGACCATCTATCTGGGAGACCAGGCCCTCGACGGGGACTGGGAGTACCGGGCACGCATCGGCTACATGCCCCAGGCCGCGCCGTTCCCGGACAACCTCACCGGCGACGAGCTCCTGGCCATGCTCCAGGGCCTGCGCCGCGAAGAGGCCCGGGACCGGGAGCTGATCCATGCCTTCCGCCTCGAGGAGGAGCTGGCCAAGCCGCTCCGGACCCTGTCCGGCGGTACGCGGCAGAAGGTGAACGCCGTGGCGGCGTTCCTCTTCGATCCCGAGATCCTCATCCTGGACGAGCCCTCCGCCGGCCTGGACCCGGTCGCCAGCGGCATCCTGAAGGGGAGGATCGAGCGCGCCCGGGACCTCGGCAGGACGGTCCTGGTCACCTCCCACAACATGGGCGAGCTGGAGGAGATCGCCGACGACATCGCGTTCCTCCTCGAGGGCCGCATCCGTTTCCACGGCAGCCTGGACGACCTCCGGCAACGCACCGGGCGGGCCGGTCTGGAACGTGCCATCGCCCAGCTCATGCTGGAGCAGGACGAGGGCGAAGCGAGGGTCGCATGAGCACCACGGCCCGGGTCCTCAAGTACGAGCTCAGCAACGTGGCCCGCGCCCGCTGGGCCATGGCGTACGGCCTGTTCTTCCTCCTGGCCGCCGAGGCCCTCCTCCGCTTCGCGGGCGGAGGACCCAGAGCCATGTTGAGCCTCACCAACATCGTCCTCTTCATCGTCCCCCTGGTGAGCATCGTGTTCGGAACCGTCTACCTCTACGACGCCCGCGCCTTCACGCGCCTGCTCCTGGCCCAGCCCGTGAGCCGCAAGCAGCTCTTCGGGGGGCTCTACCTGGGCCTGTCCCTGCCCCTGGCCGGCGCCTTCCTGCTGGGGACGGCACCGCCCTTCCTGGTGCGAGGGCTCGCCGGTGGCACCGTGACCACCTTCGTCGTGCTCATCGCCGCCGGTGTCCTCCTTACCCTCGTCTTCACCGCCCTGGCCTTCGTCATCGCCGTACGCTTCGAAGAGAAGGTCAGGGGGCTGGCCGTCGCCATCTTCCTCTGGATCTTCTTCACCATCGTCTACGACGGCCTCGTGCTCGCCGCCGTCAGCGCCTTCTCCGCGTTCCCCCTCGAGAAGCCCATCATCGCCCTCATGCTCCTCAACCCCGTGGACCTCGCCCGGGTCATGCTCCTCATGCACTTCGACGTGTCCGCCCTCATGGGGTACACCGGTGCCGTCTTCGACCGGTTCTTCGGGAGCGGTCTCGGCATGGCCATCGCGCTCTCCGCCCTCGTGGCATGGCTCGCCGTGCCCCTCCTCACCGGCCTGCACCGGTTCGCCCGCAAAGACTTCTGAACGGCGCCCCTCGCCTTCAATACAGGACTTTCCCCGGAAACGGCCAGGGTTTCTCCGTTCCGAGCGTCTGGGCCGTTCAAACGCCGTCCAACGCGGAAGCGCCGAATCGTTGCGCGGAGGCGCGGGACGCTCGCGGCCAGCCCTTACGTACGCTTCGCAGCCCGACCTTCGAGGCCCCTTGTCGGACGACGGCGTGAAGCGCAACCGTTCGCCACGACGGCTTCCGCGCAGCCGCCTCCCTCCGCGTTGTCCCGACCGCGAAGGTGGCTCTGCCGCGGGGCCCGGGTACCGACCGGATCCTCGTCGTGCTGCGAGCGGGAGCCCGACGGCGGCCCGATTCACCCGCCTGCACCGGCGAGGAACCGAAAACGATGGGAAAGGTCCACGCCTGCAGTACCCTCGCGTCGTCGGCGGGATTATATTACTATACGAAAATACAGACATGGATGGTGCGAGTCGGAGAGACCGGCCATGGCGCGGGAATTCAGCGACGAATTGATGGACATGATCGCCGGTCGCTTCAAGCTGCTGGCCGAGCCCACCCGTCTGCGCATCCTGAACGCGTTGCGCGAGGGCGAGCGCACCGTATCGGAGCTGGTGGAGGTGACGGGCGCGGGGCAGGCGAACGTCTCGAAGCACCTCAACCTGCTGCACCGGAACGGCATGGTGGAGCGCCGGAAGGACGGGCTGCACGTGTTCTACCGCATCGTGGACGAGGGCGTCTTCGAGCTGTGCGAGATGATGTGCGCGAGCCTGGAGGCGGATCTGGAGGAGCGTCGCAAGGTGCTGGGCGTGGGCTGATGCCGGTGGAGGGGCGGGGCGGCACACAGGCGGCCTGAGGCGCGCCGGGGTCAGTCGCCGCTCACCTCCGGCTGCCTGCGGGCCACGCTGTGGGCCGGGGGCCGGGGCGCCGCGTCGGCCCGCGTGATCTTGACGGCGCTGTACTTGAACTCGGGGATCTTGCCGAAGGGGTCGAGCTCCGGGCTCGTCATCATGTTCGCCGGCGCCTCCGCGTAGCAGAAGGGCAGGAAGACGGCGCCCATGGCCACGGCCGGGTCCATGCGGGCGACGGCGGTCACGCTGCCCCGGCGCGACTCGATGGTGATGGGGTCGCCGGGCGCGAGCCCGAGCTGCTCCAGCTGCATGGGGTTCAGGGTGGCCATGGCTGTCGGCTCCAGGGCATCCAGCACGGAAGCCCGCCTGGTCATGGCGCCGGTGTGCCAGTGCTCCAGGATGCGCCCGGTGATGAGCACGTAGGGGTAGGTCTCGTCGACGGTGTCGTGGCACCCTTCGTGGTCCACGGGCACCAGCTTCCCCTTGCCGGACTCGGTGGGGAACGACTCCACGAAAAGGACCTCCGTGCCCGGATCGCCCACCTCCCTGCACGGGTAGGTCACGCCGTGCTCCGCTTCCAGGCGCTCCCAGGTGATGCCGTGGTAGCTCGGCGTCACCGACCGGATCTCCTCGAAGACGTCCGCCGGCCCGCTGTAGCCCCAGTCCAGGCCGATGCGCTTGCCCAGCTCCTGGATGATCCACCAGTCCTGGCGTACGCCGTCGATGGGTTCCAGCGCCTGGCGGCCGAGCTGGCAGCGCCGGTCGCTGTTGGTGAAGGTGCCGGTCTTCTCGTGGAAGCCGGTGGCCGGCAGGATGACGTCGGCGAAGGACGCGGTCTCGGTCAGGAAGATCTCCTGGACCACGAGCCAGTCCATGGTGGCGAGGGCCTCCCGGACGTGGCCCAGGTCCGGATCGGACATGGCGGGGTTCTCGCCCATGATGTACATGCCCCGGATCTCGTTCCGGAGAGCCGCCTGCATGATCTCGACGACGGTGAGCCCTTCGTTCGGGTCCAGCTCCCGACCCCAGGCTTCCTCGAACTTCTTCCGGGCCTTCTCGTTGTCGACGCGCTGGTAGTCCGGGTAGACCATGGGAATGAGGCCCATGTCCGATGCACCCTGGACATTGTTCTGGCCCCGGAGCGGATGGAGCCCGGCGCCGCGTCGTCCGACGTGGCCGGTGACGAGGGCCAGGTTGATGAGCGAGCGCGCGTTGTCGGTGCCGTGGGTGTGCTGGGCGATGCCCATCCCCCAGAAGATCATGGCGTTGTCGGCGCCGGCGTAGAGCCGCGCGGCCTGCCGGATCGTGTCGGCCGGGATGCCCGTAAGCGGCTCGACGGTTTCCGGCGCGTAGGCCTGCACCTTGTTCCGGAGCCCTTCGAAGCCTTCGGTGCGCCGGGCGATGAAGTCGTCGTCGGTGAGGCCCTCGTTGATGATGACGTGGAGCATGGCGTTGAGGAGCGCCACGTCCGTGCCGGGCTTGAACTGGAGCGAGTGGGTGGCGAAGCGGGCCAGGTCGGTGGCCCTGGGGTCCATGAGGATGAGCTCCGCGCCGTCCTCCACCGCGTTCTTCATGAACGTGGCCGCCACCGGGTGGTTCACCGTCGGATTGGCGCCCGCTACGATGAACACGTCCGCATGTTCCACGTCGGTGAACGGGTTCGAGACGGCGCCGGACCCGATCATCTCGAGGAGCGCCGCCACGGACGAGGCGTGACAGAGCCGGGTGCAGTGGTCGACGTTGTTGGTGCCGAGTCCCGCCCGGATGAGCTTCTGGAAGAGGTACGCCTCCTCGTTGGATCCCTTCGCGGAGCCGAACCCGGCCAGGGCCGAGGAGCCGTGCTCGTCCCGGATCCTGTCGAGCCCCGCAGCGGCCACGTCCAGCGCCTCGTCCCAGCTCGCCTCCCGGAACGTGCCCCGGATCTCGTCGATGGAGATGATCCCGTCCGCCGACTTGGGTGCGTCGTCCCTGCGGATGAGCGGTGTGCGGAGCCGCTCTTCGCTGTGGATGTAGTCGAAGCCGAAGCGGCCCTTCACACAGAGCCGGCCCCGGTTCGAGGGGCCCCAGCGGCCGAGCGTGTACAGGATCTCGTCGTCCTGGACCCGGTACTCCATCTGGCAGCCGACGCCGCAGTACGGGCAGAGGGACCGTACCGGGCGGACGCCGGCGTCGTCCGTGGCGCCGTACGGCGTTCCGAGTGCGGGATCCACGTTGTTCATCACGCCTCCTGCTGCATCGCGACCAGCTCCGCCCCGTACCACGTCTCCCACACGCCCTCCCCGTGGGTCGGCGTGTGCTCGGCCGCCACCTCGGCGGGCATGAGCGCGCCGGTGGGACACGCCTGCACGCACTCGCCGCACGCCACGCACGTGCTGCCACCCATGGGGTCGTCCAGGTCGAAGACGATCTTCGCGTGACTGCCCCGATGCGCGTAGCCGATCACGTCGTTGACCTGGACCTCCCGGCAAGCCCGGACGCAGCGCGTGCATTGGATGCAGGCGTCGAGGCGCACCGAGATGGCGGGGTGCGAGAAGTCGGGGTCCGGCTGGTCCCGGCGCGGGAACCGGGGCGAGCCGACAGCGAGCTGCCGGGCCCAGAAGTCCAGCTCCGAGTCCCGGCGGTACTCGTCGTCGGGCATGTCGGACAGCAGCAGCTCCAGGACCATGCGCTGGGAGTGGCGCGCCCGGTCCGACTCGGTCCGGACCGTCATCCCTTCCGTGGGCGTCCGTGCGCACGACGGTGCCAGGACCCGCTCTCCTTCGATCTCCACCATGCACGCGCGGCAGTTCCCGTCGACGCGCATCCCCTCGGCGTAGCACAGGTGCGGAATGCCGACGCCGTGCCGGCGCGCGGCCCGGAGGATCGTCTCACCGGGCCGGGCCTCGATGGTCCGGCCGTCCAGGGTGAAGGCGATGGTGTCGTTGTCGCTCACGATTCCAGCTCCTGGGGGAAGAACTCCGTCACGCAGCGGATCGGGTTGGGCGCGGCCTGGCCGAGTCCGCAGATCGAGGCGTCCGCCATGGCCTGGCCGAGCTCCGTCAGCAGCGCCGTGTCCCATGGGTCCCGGGCCATGAGCTCCACGGCCTTGGCGGTGCCCACCCGGCAGGGGGTGCACTTGCCGCACGACTCGTCGGCGAAGAAGCGCATGACGTTGAGGGCCGCGTCCCGTGCCCGGTCCGCCTCCGAGAGCACGATGATGGCGCCCGAGCCCACGAAGCAGCCGTGCTCCGCCAGCGGGCCACCGAAGTCCAGCGGCAGGTCGCCTTTGTCGGCCGGCAGGATGCCGCCGGACGCGCCGCCGGGCAGGTAGGCGTAGAAGGCGTGCCCGTCCGCCATGCCGCCGGCCAGCTCGATGAGCTCGTTCACCGTGACGCCGTTGGGCGCCTCGTACACGCCGGGCGCCGCGACGCGGCCGGACACGGAGAAGAGGCGCCGGCCCTGGTGGCCGTCCTGGCCGGCGTCGGCGAACCAGTCGGCGCCCTTTGCCAGGATCGACGGGATCCAGTACACCGTCTCCACGTTGTGGACCAGCGTCGGGTGGCCGAAGACACCGTTCTGGGCCGGGAACGGCGGCCGCAGCCGCGGCTCGCCGCGCTTCCCCTCGAGGGACTCGATGAGGCCGGTCTCCTCGCCGCAGATGTAGGCGCCCGCGCCGCGCCGCAGCCGGATCTCCGGCAGCTTCATGTCCAGCGCATCGAGCTTCGGCAGCTCCGCCTCCAGGATCGCCCGGCAGCCCGGGTACTCGTCCCGGAGGTAGATCCAGACGACGTCGGCCTGCACGGCCAGTGCGGCGACGAGCATGCCTTCCAGCACCTGGTGCGGCCGCGTTTCCATGCAGTACCGGTCCTTGAAGGTGCCGGGCTCGCCCTCGTCCGCGTTGAGCACCATGTGGCGGGGGGCGTCCTCGTCCAGCACGAACCGCCACTTGCGGGCGGCGGGGAAGCCGGCTCCCCCCATGCCCTTGAGGCCCGACGCCTCCAACGTGTCCAGGAAGGCGTCCAGCCGGTCGCCGGTGAGGGGCGACCCGTCGGGGAACCACTCCCGCAGCATGGCGTAGCCCCCGTCCCGGGTGTAGCTGGCGTAGTCCTGGTAGTCGGGCGGCTCCGCCGTGGTACGGCCCGCCTCCACCTCGGCCGTCACGGCATCGGCCGTGGCACGGCCCACGGCTCGCTGGCCCACCACGGCGACGGGCGCATCCGCGCAGCGGCCGACGCACGGTGCCCGGACCACCCGGACCTCGTTGCCCAACCGCTCCGCCAGCTCGGTCAGTAGCGACTCGGCCCCGCCCAGCTCGCAGACGATGGAATCGCAGACCCGGATGGTGAGGGCCGGTGGCGCGTCGCCGTCCGTGACCACATCGAAGTGGTGGTAGAAGGTGGCGACCTCGTACACCTCGGCGGGTGTGAGGCGCATCTCCCGGGCCAGGGCCAGGAGATGGTCGTCGGACAGGTGCCCGTACGCGTCCTGGATCCGATGCAGGTGCTCGATGAGGAGGTCTCGACGTCGCGGCGCGTCACCGAGAAGCCTCTGCACCCGGGCGACGGCCTCGGGGTCCACCGGCCGACCCTTCGGGATCGGTCGCATGCGCAGGACCGGAAGGCCGGCCTCCCGCTTCTTCGTGGCTCGCGGCATGGGAACCGTCACGTTGGCAGGTGCGTTCAGGCAGGCCGCACGAGGCGGCGAAGCCAGACCCAATGTGGTCGGGGAGGGGGCGGCGCGTCAACGCGCGGGGCGAGATCGCCAGGAGACCGGGGAGGACGGTGGGGGCGTTGCCCGTGCCATCTCGCGCGCGCTACCTTCCCTGCCGCCGTCGACGTGCAGAAGGCCGCGCCTCGTGCGTCTTCCCGACACGCCCTCGAACCGGAACGGATCATGAAAGGCAAGTTGCTGCTCGGCCTTGGCGCCCTGGCCCTGGTCGCCGTCGCCTGGATCATCGCCGACCGTTCCATCGACACCCTGCGTTCCGAGCCGGAGAGGCCGGACGCGGCCGCTTCACCGTCGTCCGTGTCGCCCCGGGGCGCCGTCCAGGCTACGGAAGAGGACCGGCGCATCTTCCGGGCCACCATGGACCGCGTCCGGGCCGAGCGCCTGGACACCCTCCCCATCGGCGCGCTGGTGGCCGCCCTCGGCCGCGGATTCGTCGGAGCGCCCTACACCCCTCATACGCTGGAGCTCGCCGGCCCGGAGCGCCTTGTGGTGAACCTGCGGGAGTTCGATTGCGTCACCTTCGTGGAGAACATGCTCGCCCTGGCCCGCACGGTCCGAAGCGGTGGGGACTTCGGCGCCTACACCGAGGAGCTCCGTCGCATCCGGTACCGCGACGGGCGCCTGACGGGCTACCCGGACCGGCTCCACTACTTCAGCGACTGGATCGCGAACAACGCGGAGAAAGGGGTGGTGGAGCCCATGACCGCCGCGCTGGGCGGCGAGGCGAGGGACGAGCCGGTGAGCTTCATGTCCGGTCATCCCGAGGCCTACAGCCAGCTCTCGGATCCGGCCAACCTCGCCGCCATCCGGGCCACGGAGGCCCGCCTGAGCGAGACCCCCTACTTCGTGATCCCGGAAGGCGCCATCACGGGCGTGGCGGACCGGATCATGGACGGCGACGTCATCGCCGCCACCAGCACGCTGCCGGGGCTGGATGTGGCCCACACCGGCATCGCGGTCCGGGTGGACGGCGCGCTGCACCTCATGCACGCGCCCCTGGTGGGAAGCCGTGTAGAGATCAGCGACCGGACCCTGGCCCAAAGGATGGCCAGCATCGAAACGCAGGATGGGATCATGGTCGCCCGGCCGCGCTGAGCGCCGGCTAGG
>CAYQCY010000087.1:10943-15365 GCA_964416095.1 uncultured Gemmatimonadaceae bacterium | reverse complement strand
TCCAGAGCAAAGGCATCAACGTGCCGGCTCTTGTATCACATGGCGGTTGACGCAGTCGATTTGCGGGGTCGGTCCCGGTCCTGCCGAGGGCCGGCTCAACGGCTCGCAGTGTGGGCGAGAGTTTGGGCCAGCCGCACGAGGACGGCGGACGGCTCGTTCACGAGCTGGTGCCACGTGACCCGAACGACGCGCAGCCCGGCCGCCGCGAGGACCGCGTCGCGGCGGCGGTCGCCTTCGAAGGCGCGGGGCGCGGTGTGGAAGGCCCGGCCGTCGATCTCCACGACCAGGCGCTGCTTCGGCCAGAGGAAGTCGACCTCGTAACCCTCCAGTAGAACGTTCGCCTCCGGGGCGTCGAGCTGGCCCTCACGGACCAGGGCGAGAAACCGCTCCTCGGCCTCGGAACGGGTCAGGGCCGGCGACCCCTGTTCGAGGAGAGCGCGCAGAGCCGCCGCGCCGGCGCGGCCGGCGTGTCGCGACAGGGTCTCCTCGAGCTGGGCGGCGCTCGTGAGGCGCCGCGCGAACCCTTCCGCCAGGGCCCGCTCCAACATGCGCGCCGGCGTCCGTCCCGCGAGGTCGTACAGCGTCCGTGCGGGTGTCGTGATCGGGATGCCATCGCGCCTCGTCACCTCGTCGTCATGGAGCGTGCGGATGTGGTAGATGCGGAGATTCGGTCTGCGGTGGTCTCCCCCTCGGTCGATTACCTCCACGCGCGCCCCGCGCTCGCGGGGCAGCAGCCCCCAGAGGTTCGCCGCACTGCCGTGGCTCAGTACCGCCGTCGGCCCGCAGGCCAACACCGCGGCCATCTCCCGCCCATTCGGGGGCATCACGGGACCGCAAAGGTAGACGCCACGGTGGATGCGGCGGAGTCGTCCCCTCTTCAGTCGTCGGTCAATGGCGTCCGGCGCGACACCGGCCTCGAGAAGCTGCCGACGCGCGACAACGCCGTGCTGCCGCGCCGAACGCTCCATGATGGTCGCTTCGGTGTCCATCCTCGCCTCCGTTTCCCGGACGGGGTCGCGACAACGCCCAATCCGGCGGCGGTCGGGCCATGCGGCCGGCCGTTTGCCGCGTCCAGCACGGTCAATGCCCGGAGCCGGGTCGGGTGCGCAGAGCCCGTTGGGCCTCTCCGGCCAATACCGCGGTCAAGGCCCGGAGAGTCCATCCGATCCCCGGCCCGTCGGCCGTTCGCGACGTCTTCGCAACCGGAGCCGAGACGTCCATCGGCGGGCGTCCCGGGGCCGATCCCCGGCCCGTCGGCCGTTCGCCAGGTTTTCGCAACCGGAAAGGGGACGTCCATCGGCGGGCGTCCCGGCGACGGATCGCGAGGGCCTGGGCGACGGTGCTGGCCCTGTTGACGTCGTGACGGAAGGCCTCGCCGAACGCCTCGCGTTGAGCCTTCGGGCGTGGCCGGCGACATGGTCGGTGTGGGAAGAATGGGTCCGGCTGCGGGTCAGGACCATGGTCGCAGGGGACGGCTCAGGAAGAGATCCCGCGCGGTGCGTGCCAGCGCACGGGCCGGCGCTCGCACGAGCCCTGTCATGCACTGCGCAGGGCCAAGTCCGCAATCAGTGGCAGGCCACGGATCGCGTCCTCCTCGCACGAGCCCTGTCATGCACTGCGCAGGGCCGAGCAAGGGAGGCCTTACGCCGTGAGCCTCCCCCGCTCCGTTTGTGCCCGACCGCGCCCACCCCTAGCTTGCCTACGTTCGCGCCGACCCAGGCGTCCTCGTCCAGTTGGCACCATCTGAACGGCTGAACGACACCATCCAGACCACACTCCCGCAACCGACCATCCGCGAGATCCAGTCATGAGAAAGCCAGCCGCATTCCTGACGACCCTGTTCCTCCTGCTCCTCGCCGGCCCGGTGCCGGCGCAGCAGACTTCACTCAACGAGGCCGGCCTGTCCGGCCTCTCGCTCCGTGGCATCGGCCCGGCGCTGAACAGCGGCCGGATCGCCGACATCGACATCCACCCGGACGACCCCGGCATCATCTACGTGGCCGTGGGGTCCGGCGGCGTGTGGAAGACGACGAACGCGGGGACGACGTGGGAGCCGATCTTCGACGACCAGGGGTCGTACAGCATCGGCTCGGTGGCCATCGACCCGAGCGCCCCGGACATCGTCTGGGTGGGCACGGGCGAGGACGTGGGCGGCCGGCACGTGGGCTACGGCGACGGGATCTACAAGTCCACGGACGGCGGCCGGACGTGGCGGAACATGGGGCTGGAGAATACCGAGCACCTGTCCACGATCATCGTGCACCCGGAGAACTCGGACGTGGTCTGGGTCGCGGCCCAGGGCCCGCTCTGGAGGCCCGGCGACCAGCGGGGTCTGTACAAGACCACGGACGGCGGCGAGACGTGGCGCAAGGTGCTGGGCGACGAGGAGTGGACGGGCGCCACCGACGTCGTCATCGACCCGCGCAACCCGGACCGGCTGTACGCGGCCACGTGGGACCGGCACCGGACCATCGCCGCGTACATGGGCGGCGGCCCGGGCTCCGGCGTCTGGAAGAGCGAAGACGGCGGCGAGACGTGGGAGCGGCTCCGGACGGGGCTGCCGGGCGGCTCGCTGGGCAAGATCGGGCTGGCCATCTCGCCGCAGAAGCCGGACGTCGTCTACGCGGCCATCGAGACGATCCGGACCGAGGGCGGCGTCTGGATGAGCGAGGACCGGGGCGAGAGCTGGCGGAAGATGTCCGACGCGGTCTCGGGCGGCACGGGCCCCCACTACTACCAGGAGCTCTACGCCTCGCCGCACAAGTTCGGGCGGCTCTGGCTGGTGAGCGCCAGGACGCTCTACAGCGACGACCACTTCGCCACCTATCAGACGATCAACAACCGGAACAAGCACGGCGACGACCACGCCATCGCGTTCCGGAAGGACGACCCGGACTACATCCTGTTCGGGACGGACGGCGGGCTGTACGAGACCTTCGACGACATGGCGACGTGGCGGTACGTGACGAACCTGCCGGTGATGCAGTACTACAAGATCGCCGTCGACGACTCCGGTCCGTTCTACAAGGTGTACGGCGGGACCCAGGACAACGGGTCCAACCGCGGTCCGATCCGCACGCGGTTCGACTACGGGATCCGGAACCAGGACTGGTACCACACGCTGGGCGCCGACGGTCACGACCAGGCCGTGGAGCCGGGCAACCCGGACATCCACTACGGCGAGTTCCAGCAGGGCGTGCTGTGGCGGACGGACCGGACCACGGGTGAGGCGGTCTACATCCAGCCGCAGGCCCGGGAGGGCGAGCCGTTCGAGCGGTTCAACTGGGACGCGCCCGTCGAGGTCAGCTTCCACCGGCCGACGCGGCTCTACCACGCGTCGTACCGGGTCTGGCGCAGCGACGACCGGGGCAATAGCTGGACGCCGATCTCCGGCGACCTGACCCGGAGCCAGGAGCGGCTGGCGCTGCCGATCATGGGCCGGGTCCAGAGCTGGGACGCCGCCTGGGACGTGGGCGCCATGTCCAACTACAACACCGTCACGTCCATCGGCGAGAGCCCGCTGGACGAGAACCTGATCTACGCCGGCACCGATGACGGACTCGTCTGGGTCACCGAGGACGGGGGCCAGAACTGGACCCGGATCGAGGTGGGCGACATGGCGAACGTCCCGGACATGGCGTTCGTGAACGACATCAAGGCGGACCACCACGACCGGAACACCGTCTACGTGGCGCTCGACAACCACAAGAACGGCGACTTCTCGCCGTACCTCGTGAAGAGCACGAACCGGGGCCGCTCGTGGACCTCCATCACCGGCAACCTGCCGGACCGGCACCTGGTCTGGCGGACGGTCCAGGACCACGTGGACCCGGACCTCCTCTTCGCCGCCACCGAGTTCGGCGTCTTCTTCACCGTAAACGGCGGCGACGAGTGGACGAAGCTGCCCGGCACGCCGACCATCTCGTTCCGCGACGTGGTGCTCCACCGGGACCGCGAGGACCTGGTGGCGGCGTCGTTCGGGCGCGGGATCTTCGTCCTCGACGACTACACCCCGCTGCGCGAGGGCGCCGACGGGCTCGCCGGCGAGGCGATGCTGTTCGACACCCGGCCGGCGCTCTGGTACCGGCCGCAGAGCGTCCAGCACTCCCAGGGCGCGCAGCAGTGGACGGCCGAGAACCCGCCGTTCGGCGCCGTGTTCACCTACTGGCTGCGGGACGGCTACCAGTCGCTGGAGGCCGATCGCAAGGAGCGCGAGCGGGCTATCGAGGAAGGGCGGGACGTGCCGTTCCCCGGCTGGGACACCCTCGAGGCCGAGATGCGGGAGCAGGGCCCCATGGTACAGGTGGTGATCCGGGACGAGAACGGCACGGTCATCAACCGTGTGGACGGCCCGACGTCCGCGGGGGTCCACCGGGTCGCCTGGGACTTCGAGTACGCGTCCAACGCCATGATCGGGCTGGA
>CAYQCY010000087.1:0-10843 GCA_964416095.1 uncultured Gemmatimonadaceae bacterium | reverse complement strand
ATGGAGGCCCTCGAGGCCACCGGCGCCCCGCCCATCGAGGGGATGCCCGGCGGCTGAGGCATTGTCCCGCGGGGCAATGGAGGTTGGGGGGCGTGCCCGTGACGGCGCGCCCCTCGCCTTGTTCAGGGCGACCTGGATCCCTGGCAGGCCCCGGTGACCGGCTGTAGCCGGGGTGCGATCCGGACCCGGGCGTGGGCGTGCTGTTCGGCTACTCCAGCCAGCTCCGCTTTCCGGTCAGCTCCCACCGGACCAGCTCGATGGGTATGATCCCCGCATCGAGGAACTCGTCGATGAAGTGTTGGATCGTAAACCCTTCACCGAGCTGGATCGCCCTCTCGGCCAGCAGCTGCTCGAGCTGGACCTTGCCCGTGACGTAGCTGGTGCCGTACCCAGGCTGCTGCAGGTAGAGGTGCTGTTCTCCGATGATGGTGCTGCCGTCGGCGGGCAGCCATCCGCGCGGGACCCATTTGGACGCGAACGCGGCGGCCTCGTCCAGCGTCCACTCGTTCGCATGCTGCATGAGCTCACCAGTGGCCCGCGCCGCCCGCTGGGCGAGGAGGATGTAGACCAGCTCCCGGCCGCGGGGATGGTCGTCCCACAGCCCTGCGTGGAGCATCATCTCCTCCATCCCCGTCGCGAGGCCCTCGGACCGGGCGTCGTAGATGTTGTAGAGCGGCGGAGCGCTCCGGATGGGACTGGGGTGGGGCTCTTCCACCAGCTGTGCCAGCTCGACCCAGTGGAGCCCGTGCACGCGCATGCCCAGAGGATCGCGGTAGTCGACTTCGGCGAAGAACCCGCGCAGGCCCTCCGCGGGCGTGAACTCCCCGATGTGCGCCAGCAGGGCGGGGGCCATGTAGTCCTTCACGGTGACGATGTCCTCGCGCTCGAGGAAATCGATGAATTCGGCGACCGCCGCGCGGTGCTCGCGATCGTACTGCTCGGGCGTGGCGGCGCGCTCGAGCTCGGGCAGCCCTCGATTCCGGTTCTCCTCGAGACGCAATGCGGTATGGGCTCGGACCAGCTCACGGTACATGAGCGTGAGCTGTTCGTCCCAGCCGTACGGGACGAGGTGGACGTTCTGCATGTACCACGTGTAGTTGTCCTTCCCGACTCCCGAGGGCCCCGTCCTTCCCGGCAGCTCGTCCTCGAGCCATTCCCGGAAGTCATCGGTGGCGTCCGCCGCGCGCCGGATGGCGGCGTCGAGCTCGGAGCTCGTCCCCCGTACCCGCTCGGCGAACGCCGCGAGGTCGCGACTCTGCCCGGACATGGCCCGGATGCCGCCCCGCCACAGGTCGTGCCCGTCTCCGACCAGGTTGCCGCGGGCCTGCTCCAGCAGAGCCGGAATGGCACCGATCCGCGATGCGAGCTCCGCGGCATCGGTTTCTGACAGCGGGTAGTCATACTGCCACAGGTCGATCCAGCCGTGGATGATCGGTCCCTCGTGCGCCGGCACGTCGCTCTGCGCCGTGAAGATCATGGTGTAGAACGCGGGATTCAGCGCCCAGGGGCGACGCACGCGATGATCGAAGTCCAGGCCGTTGAGCTCCGCGCGCACCAGCTCGTAGTCCACCCGTTCCGCGATGGACCAGCCGCTGGTGTCCATGGTCGCGAGCTTCGACTGGTACTCGGCGAGCCCGGCGCGCTGGCGCTCCATGGCCGGCACCGTGTAGTCCGGCACACCGTTTTCGAAGACCGGTCGCTCGAACTCCCGCCATTCGTTGAAGAACGTGACGAGGTCCTCGTAGCTGGCAGGGCGGGTGGGCGGCTCCGCAGGCGCACAGGCCAATGCCCAGGTCGCGCAAGCCGTGACGAGCACCTTGCCGAGTGTATGCTGGCCCATGGGAGACTCCGCGTCGAAGGGTGGGTGCGCGGCCTCGAAGCGTGACGAGGCCGGGGATGGACCCAAGGTACGAACGGCACGGAGGGTGAGCCAGGAACGGCGCGAGGAGGAGGCCCGGCATGGCTGAAGGGAGGACACCGCGCAGCTCGCACCGGGCGGTGCCCTCCTTCAGCGGGCTTGTCGCGTGCCAGAGGCGGCGAGCACGCCGTGCCCCGCCAGCCAGTTCAGGATCGGGTTCTCGAAGCGGATGCGCCGCCTGGTTTCCGTGTCCACCGGGGCATGCCCACAACGGGGCAGAACGGCCACGGTGTAGTCGTCGTTCCCGCTCTCGGCCATGGAGCGCGTGATGACCTGGACGCTGGCGTCCGTGGGCATGACGCGGTCTTCCGCCCCGTAGATCGCCAGCCATGGCTTGTCGAGGGCGGCCAGCTCGCTCTCGTAATCCACCCCGAGCGAGTTCCAGGTCGGGATGGCGTAATGGAACGCTGGGTTGTCGTGGACCAGGGCGGCGACGCCACAGTGGGCCAGCACCGGCGCCATGAAGTTGGAGAGGGATTTGACAGGACGGGGATCGTTGCCGCCGCCGTTCGTGAGAACGACGAGGGCGTGCGGGCCCGGCCCCTCGGGGAGGTAGAGCCAACCCTGGATCGCGAGCCCGTCGCTCTCCAGCCGGACGGGCTCGAGAACTCAGGTCGTGTCCCGGAGATCCCCGGGCCGGGCGTCCAGCCGGACCAGGGGACCCTCCTGCGCCGGCCGGTACCCGTCGAGACAGGCCGGCGCCTCGAACAGGGCCGCCAGCCCGGCTTCGTCCAGGATGTGGGGGTCCGCCAGGGAACCCGCATGCGAAGGCACCGGGACCTGCGCGCTTGCTGCAAGCCCCGGCGTCGTGAGGAGGAGTGCCAGCAGGAGCCGCCCACCGAACCCGGCCGCCTCCCGCCGTGCGCCATCGCTCGTCGGGATCACGGGACCCCCCCGATCGAACAGTGTGCCCCTCCCCGGCTCCGTCCCGTACAGCCGGCGGCAGGCCGAGGTTCCCCGCCTTCGAACTGCGCCCTCCACAGCCCCGCTCCCTTGCCCGCGCTTCCGCCTCCTCCCATCCTCCCCCCATGTGGCAGAAGCGTGTCGGGACCCGGGTCGTCGGCGCCGTGGCAGCGGCGGGTTCGTCGTGTGCAGGGCGCCGGCGGAGGAACCGGCGGCGGGCGGGCGTCCGCGCCGTGGCGGCGGTGGGGATCGTGTGTTCCCTCGCCGCGGGCTGCGATGGCGACTCGCCCGCCGGGCTGCCGCCTCCCTCCCTGCCGGAGCTGTTCGGCGACGAGCTGTACCGTGCGGACGGCAGCGTGGTGGGCCTCGAGGTCTTCGACGGCGTGCCGGTCATCGGCATCTACTTCGGGGCGGGGAGTTGTTCGGCGTGCGCCCCCTTCACGCCGCTCCTGGTCGATGCCTATCACCTGCTGGAGGAGGACGGGCGCCCCTTCGAGGTGGTGTACGTCAGCTCGGACGCCAGCGAGGCGGCCATGTTCTCCTACATGCAGGATTCCGGGATGCCGTGGGTGGCGGTCCCGTGGCGCGGGGCCAAGGCCAGGGCCCTTGTGGACCGCTACGGCGTCCGCTGGATCCCGACCCTCGTCGTCGTGGACGGCGCCGGCAAGACGATCTCGCTCGACGGCCGCGACGAGCTGTACGACAAGGGCGCCGCCGCCTACGACGACTGGCTGGCCGCCAGCACCGCCCCCTGAGACACGCTACCGGCCCCGGAAGGTCAGGTGGGCGCTGAGCCCGAACCGCTGGTAGAAGTCGTTCTGGAACCCCGTCACGCTCCGGGCCCATTCGCCTCTCAGGAGCAGGCTGCGGGCGGCGCTCAGGGGCCGGCTGTACTGCACGGCCAGGATGGATCCCGAGTCCTGGTCCGACGGGGCCACCCGCCGGTCCTCGGTACCGGGGTTCAGGTAGACCTGGTGTGCGTGGGCGACGTAGGCCTGGACGGAGCCGCGTCCCCAAGGTGCCGACAGGACCAGGGCGCCGCGCACCGACCGGTAGTCGTAGGCGTCGAGGCGGGACCGGTTCCACGACACGCCGCCGTTGAGCCGCGCCACGACCCTTCCTTCCAGGGCGCCCTCCACCTCCACGGCCAGGTGCGTGTCTTTCCGGCGCGGATCCAGCGTGGACGCGGGGTGGGGGAAGTCGTGGTGCGACCCTCTCAGCGACAGCCCGGCGGAGCGCGATTCCCCGCGCCACGCGAGCCCCGTCGCCGCGTTGAGGCCGTGACGGTCCAGGACCGTCCAGTCGTCGGGCTCGTAGCGGACCGCGTCGCCGCCGCCCTCCAGCTCGAGCCCCCAGCGGGCGTCCAGCGGAACGACGAAACGGCCGCCGATGCCGCCTTCCGCGCGCCCGGGCTCAAGGTAGCCCGGTGCCGGCAGCGCCTCCGACAGGAACCGGCCCTTCTGCCAGGACATGACCTGCCACCGGAGGCGACCATCCGGCGACGCCTTCGTCAGCGTCTCCCGGATCTCGCCGGCCGCTTCGGCGAACGTGCTGCCCTCCGCCCGGAACGCCCGGCCGCCCATCGACGGCTCCACCGTGAGCTGCAGGCTCGCGCCCAGGAGCCGGGAGAAGGAGAACGACGTACCCACCTTCGGCCCCAGGCCGGCCAGGCTACCGCCGTCGCCCCGGAAGCCCATGACGCTCGCTGCCAACACGGTCTCCCGCGTCACGGCGCCCCCCGCGAGCCGATCGTCGGCGAGGAACGTCGCGGAGTCTGCCGGGAGCGCCCCGGGATCGGCGTACGCGGCGATCCGTGCCCGGAGACGGGCCAGCGAAGCCGGCGTCATCTCCGACGGCGTCTCGCCGCCCGTTGGGCCTTCCGGCTGGAAGTGGGCCAGGGGAACGTCGCCGGGGGAGCCGGAGATGGGGCAAGCCGCCGGCGGGCAGCCGGCCCCCGGGTCGCCACCCGCCTCGCCGCCGCCGGACGGCGGCATTCCGGTCTCGTCGAACAAACGCAGGCCACCCAGGAACAGGCGCAGCTCGTCCTGGACCCTCTGGAGGGTCTCGAGACGACGCTGCTCCTCCGCCACGACCTCGGCCAGCGCCGACAGCGTGGCCGCTGCCGTATCGAGGGGTGCGGCCCTCGCGACACGGGTGTCCCTGTCCCGGAGCGCTTCGAGCTCCGCATTCAGCTCCCGGACGCGGGCCTCCAGACCCGGGCGCTCGGCGGAATCGGCAGCCTCAGCGGCCTGCCGGAGCGAGGCGGCCCGGGCCTCCAGCGCCTGGATCAGGCGATGCCGCGTCTCCCGCTCCGCCGCGGCGGCCTCCTCGACCTGGTCGTCCAGCGAGGTGAGGAGGTCGGCAAGGCCTTGGGCCTCCCCCAGGAGCTCCGCCCTCCGTCTCTCGTCCGCGTCGGGAAGGGCGACGACCTCCCGGGCGACGTCCAGAAAACGGCGCGCCGTCTCACGCCGGGAGGCATGCAGATCGTCCAGCCAGCGGGCCTGGAAGGCGTGAACGGGCCTAAGGGCCGACGGGTCGGCGGGTTGCTGCGCGAGAGCCGGGGATGCGGGGAGCCACCCCGGCAGGAGGAAGACCAGAAGCCACACCCGTCGCACCATGTCGAGCACCACCCCGTATCCTGGCGAATGACTCCCGGCCTCAATCTAAGATGCCTCGGTGGAAGAATAAACCGCCGGCGCCCTTGCCTGTCCCGTTGCCCGGGTCGTATGCGTTATGCGGTAGGGGATCCCGCGTTCTCCGGTGCTGTTCCCGCCGACGGAGGAAGTGCCATGCACCCGACGAAGGCTGCAGCGCTCGCCGCCCTCGCCGCCCTCGCCTGCCTCACCGCCGCGTGTGGCGAAGACGCCGCCGGGCCCGAAGTCGCCACCGATCCGACGCACCCGGAGGGCGTGGTCGTGGACTCCATCGCGTTGAGCGGTCGGCCCTACGGCGTCGCGGTGCTCGACGACGGTACGGCCCTGGTCACGTGACCGGACGACGACCGGGTGTCGCTCATCGATGTCTACGACGTGACGGTCACCGGCGAGCTGCCGACGGGCCACACGCCGGGCGACATCGTCCTCGCTCCCGACGGGCGCTACGCGTACCTGGTCAACCACTGGGGGCGCGCCATCGGTCGGATCGACACGGAGACCATGATCCACGAGTCGTTCATCGGGATCGAGAACGACCCGGTGGCCATCGCCGTCTCCGCCGACGGCGACCGCCTGTACGTCACGGACAACCGACATTCGCTGCACATCATGGACACCCGCGCGCGGGAGATCCGGACGACGCTGGAGTTCGGCGAGGCGCTGTCGGGGCCGGCGCTGCACCCGACCGCGCCGCGGCTCTACGTCACCTCCCGGCTGACCGGCGAGGTGTGCACGGTGGACACGGAGAGCGAGACGCGCCTGGGGTGCCGGGACGTCGGCGGCAAGCCACAGCGACAGGCGGTGGACCCGGAGGGCGCGCGGCTCTTCACGACGAGCGAGGTCCGGGAGGTGCTGTACGTGTGGAGCCTCGAGGAGGACCGGCTGCTCCAGTCGATCCCCATCGGCCCGTGCAACATGATCGTCTTCACGCCGGACGGGGAGCAGATCTACGTGAGCCAGTCCCTCGCGTACCGGTTGACGGTCCTGGACGCGGAAGACATGGAGATCGTCTGGAGCATGGAGACGGCGCGGCGACCGCGCTGGATCGGCTTCACGGAGAGCGGCGACCGGGCGGTGGTCGCCGCGGAGGGGGCCAGGTCTACATCATCCGGTAGGCGTTCGAGGCCGGCGCCCTCGACGGGGAGGCGCGTCCGGGCGGCAGCCCGGCGTCGCCCCGGCCTCAGTCCCGCTTCACCCCGTCCACGATGTAGCCGATCAGCTCCCTCGGCCCGCCTGGCGCGCCCGGATGGCCTCGAGGGCGGAGGCGGCGGCTGCCGCCAGGTCCGTGCTCTCGCCGTGGGCCAACCCGGAAAGCGCCTCGGCTCCGGTCTCCGTACCCACCGTCCCCAGGGCTTCGCAGATGGCGATCCGGACCTTGTCGCTCTGATGCGCGTCGTGCTTCTTCAGCCTGCTCAGCAGGCCCTTGCCGGGGTCGTGGGCGAGGGCGTCCAGGAGGACGTCTTCGATGCCGATGCCGTCTCCCAGGCTCGCCTGCCCGAGGCCGGCCAGGGAACGACACACCTCCACCACGACCGCTTCGGGCTGGTCCGGGCCCTGCCTCGCCGCATCCGACCCGAGGGCCGCCGCGTAGAACGCCAGCACCTCGGGTTGCCGGCTGCGGAGCTGGCCCAGGCACGACACGGCCGCACGGCGGGTCGCTGGATCCGGGTCCTCCAGCGCCCGGATCAACAGCTCTTCCGCCTCGGCTCCGACGAGCTTGCACACCAGGGTGATGGCCGCGTGCCGCACATGCCCGTTCTCGTGCTGCAGGAACCGCTCGATGGGCTCCGCCAGGGCCGGGTCGGTCTGGTCCTCCAGAGCCCCGAGGATGTGATGGATGGCCGGCCACTCCTCGTCGCTGTCGGCCAGATCGTGCAGGAATCCTTCGAGCGCGGGACGCCCGATGCCCTTCATGGCGTCGAAGGCGCTGCCGCGGACCGCCTGGCTTCGCGCCGTGGCGTAGAGCGCGCGTAGCTCGGAGGCTGCCTTCTCCCCGGCCAGGACGAGGATCACCACGATGGCATCCCGATCGGGCCGGTCCAGACCCTCGGCGCCCAGCGCCTCGATCAGGCCCTGGATCGTGTCGTCGTCCTGAACGGACCGGCGCAGCGACCGGAAAAGCTCGGCGACGGTCCGGCCGATCTCCTCGTTCCGCCCACCCGCGGAGACCGCTTCCAGCACCGCCCCGGCCTCCCGGTACTCCCCTCTGCGCACGAGCTCCGGGAAGACGTGCCGCGCCACCCTCGCCAGATCCTCCCCCTCCTTCCCGGGCGGGAGGTTCCTGAAGGCGTTCAGGTAGTCGTCCTCCCGTTGGAGGAACACGTCCGTGATCCGGTACCGCTTCACCTGCGTCTGGAGCGCGTCCGGCAGGTCGTTCAGGTCGCAGAGGTCCTTTGCGATCATCGCTTCCAGGAGCTCCGACTCGATGGCGCACCCGTCGTCGATGAGCTCGTCCAGGATGTCCTTCAGGGGGAGGCGCCGCCGGATCGTCTGCTCCATGTACCCCCCGGATGCCGACGCCTCGTCATCCGCCACGTCGTCCAGGTCCTCCAGCTCGCGGACGATCTCCCACGCGGCCGGCACGAGGAGCGGGCGCGGGACATGGCGCAGGATCTCGCGCTCGATCTGGGTCTCCTGGAGAACCGTGATGTCCCGGGCCAGCAGGTCGCAGTTCACCAGCAGCTCCTTCAGGAGCTCCGGCGTCCGCATGGGACGGATCACCTCGTCCAGGATCTGGATCTTGATCTCCTTCATCTGCTCCCGTGTCGCGTGCTTGAAGAGGGGAAGCATCTGGAGGTCCCGGCCGAGACGGCTGAGGGCCAGTTGCACGCGCCACGGGAGCCGGCGCTCCTTGCCCAGGAGGTCCGCCTCGAAGACCGTCGATACGTGGATGATGTTCTGGTCCACCAGCGCCCGCGCCACCCGTTCCCGCTCCTCCCGGGCCCGCCCCGCCCTCGGCGGCTCGCTCATCAGGATGACGAAGGCGTTGAACTCGTCCACCTCGATACCGGGCCGGACCGAGAAGCTCTTGAGGTGCCGCCGGTTGAAGAAATCCAGCAGCTTGGGCCGGAACAGCTCCGACATGCCCCGGATCATGATGTCGTCCAGCGCCAGCGGGCGCGCGCCGAACCCCTCGATCAGAACGTCCCGCTTCTCGCCCTGCTCCTGGACCAGGTAGGTGATCCCGGGCAGGTCGCCCAGCACGCGCCGCAGCTTCGCGTGGAGACCGGCCAGTGATTGCTTGGACTGGGGATGATCCGGCGAGTAATAGCCGGTCCGGAGCATGGCCTTGGCGAGGTCGAGGGTGAACTCGGCCAGGGGTCCGTAGTCCCCGGAAACGCCCGGGCCGGCGGCTTCGGCGTCGGCGAGCGATCCGCCGCCAACCGGGTTCTCCTGCTGCCGGACGACGGGCTCTTCCCTTCGGCTCTCGTCGTCTTCGGGCGTCGGCGGAGGGCCGCCTGTCGGCTGCTCCATCGGGATGCCTCCACCTTCCATGGCGCACACGCTTCCGCGCTCGACCAAGTGGAGACGGGGCACGCACGCTTTGCTCCACTCCGGTCTTTCAGGAACATCACAGCAACACGTGTACCCGGGAAACCGCAGGTCCTGATCATATCGATAACAGTTGGTGCCGCAGTATGTTAGGCGGTTTTCCACACCGGCCGCGCACTGGCGCGGGGCTGGAGAAGCGGCACTTTTTTTCGGTACAGGGGAATCGGTCGACCGGATTTGGGAACCGAGGGCGTGCCGCGCGGGGGCGGCCCGTGGCGTCTTTGCCGCGGATAGCGCGGCGAAACGGACACGTGCGGCGCGCCGGCGCGGTCCGTGGCGCGTTGACGGCGGATAGCGCGGCGAAATGGACACGCGCGGCGCGCCGGCGCGGTCCGTGGCGCGTTGACGGCGGATAGCGCGGCGAAATGGACACGCGCGGCGCGCCGGCGTGGCCCGTGGCGCGTTGACCGCTGGCGCGGCGAAATGGACACGCGCGGCGCGCCGGCGTGGCCCGTGGCGTCTTCACCGCGGATAGCGCGGTCAACTGGACACGCGCCGTTCCCGGGGCCGTGCATGGTTCTGCCAGGAACCGAACGACGGCGAGCACGCCCGTACGGAAACGCCCGTCCGGGGGCTCACCGCACCGGAGGGGCCGTCCCGGCCTCACCGCGCCGTGGTGGCGAGCGCCTTCCCGAGCCGCACGTTCAACCGCGACCGGCGAGAGCGAGTGCCATGGCCAGGCGCACCAGGACGGCTTCCCCCTCGTCCTCGATCTGGCGCCAGGTGACGCGCACGACGCGGTACCCGGCGGCGGTCAACGCCGCATCCCGCCGCCGGTCCCGCTCGAACGCCCATGAGGACGAGTGGAATGCGAAGCCGTCGATCTCCACGACCAGCCGCTCCGTGCGCCAGAGGAAGTCGACCTCGTGTCCGGCGACGCGCACGTTCACCTCCGGCTCATCGACCTGGGCCTTCCGGGTGAGCTCCAGGAACCGCTCCTCCGCTTCCGACCGGGTCAGCGCCGGGTGCCCGCCCTCGAGCACCGCCTGCAGGCACCGCGAGCCTCGACGCCCGCGGTGCCGGACCAGCAGCGCTCGCAGCTCGGCGTGCGTCGCGAGGCGCAGCGCATAGGCCTCCGCCAGCGCGCGCTCCAGCTCCCGGGGGGTGGCCGAGGCGGCCACGTCGTAGAGCGTTCGCGCCGGAGTGGTCACCGGGATCCCGTCCAGCTCCATCACCTCGTCGCCGCGTAGCGTGCGCACACGATGGATCCGCATCCCGCGCCGGCTGCGCGGGTGGCCCTGGCGGACGGTGACCTCCACGACGCCGGGGGATCCCGTCCCCGGCAGCAGCTTCCAGAGAACCGCCGCGCTCCGGTGGCTCACCACCGCCGACCTGCCGCAGGCGAGGGCCGCGGCTATCTCCTCCGCCCGCGGCGCCGAGACCGGGCCGGCCTGGTACACTCCGCGATGGATCCGACGCAGCCGCCCCGCCTTCAGCCGGCGGTCCACGACATCGGGGCCGATCCCGGCGTCGAGCAGCTGCCCGCGCGTCACGACCCCGTGCTGGCGGGACGCCAGGGCGTGGACCGCCTGCTCGAAGGGACGTGGCCCATCGGAATCCCGGCCGGTCATGGCGGGTGGGTGTTGTGGGTGATAGGAGCGGCCCAGCGGGTCACGTCTGGATCCCGGTGGGCCATGCGGGCAGCACGGCGCGGACAACCGGACACGGCCGGCGGACACCGCGGCTCCTGGCGCGCTGGCTGCGCGGACAACCGGACACGCGCGGCCGCCACCGCGGCCCCTGGCGCGTTGACCGCGGATTGCGCGGTGAACCGGACACGCGCTCTTCCCGGGGCCGTGCATGGCCCGTCTGCCTT
>CAYQCY010000086.1:0-15453 GCA_964416095.1 uncultured Gemmatimonadaceae bacterium | reverse complement strand
ACGGATCCATGATCGGCCAGCTCGTGAAGTGGCTCGTCATCGGACTTCTCGCCGTGCTGGCCCTGAAGATCGCCCTCGGGCTGGTCGGCACGGTGATCGGCCTCGCCCTTTTCGTGGTGTTCAAGCTGGGCCCGCTGGTGCTGCTGGCATGGCTGGGCTGGAAGGCCTGGCAGTATTTCACCGGCGGGAACGGCAACGACGAGGTCGACTGACCCACACGACGACGCCCCCGGGACCGGTCCCGGGGGCGTTCCCCCTCCATCGGCCGGAAACGTGGGCCGCCGGCTACTCCTCCTCGTCGGGCTCGTCGAAGCCGATCCCCAGGTCGTTCCAGTTGAGTAGCGCGTTCCAGACGAAGGCGAAGTCGCCGAAGTTCTGGAACCGCTGCATGGGGTTGAAGCCGAAGAGCACGTAGTGCCCGTCACCGGACGGCAGGCTCACCAGCGCCGGCTGCTCCGCCAGCGTGCCGCCGTTCTGGACGAGCCCGCTCAGGAAGAGCTCGCCGGCGGCGCCGTACTCCACTACGACGTTCTTCTCGTGGTCGTCGTCCACCGCCAGGTACGGCCCGAAGCGGTGGTGCAGCGGCATGGTCTCGTCGTAGCCGTACGCCAGGGGGTGGCGGCGCTGCGCGGTCCGGCCCCTGACCAGCGAACCGGGCACGAACAGGTTGCCCGCCGACCGGATCGAGACGCCCCGGACCAGCCCCAGCTCCACCGGCAGGGTGGTCGCCGAGCGGAGCGTGATGAAGGTGCCGCCGTCGTCCACGAAGTCACGGATCGCCATGAGCCCCTCGAGGCCCATCCCCCCCGTCATGTCGTCCGTCTCGTCCGGGTAGCCCAGCGTCGGGTGGTCCCGGGTCGCGCGGTACGGCAGCGGCCCGCGCTCCGGGTCGATCCCCTGCATGATGGACCTGCCGTCCCCCCACTGGTCCGGGAAGACGATGGCGTCGAACCGACGGCGCAGGTCCGGCCGGTCCCGCAGGTCGTCCACGCCCAGGTAGGTGTACGGCACGCCCATGGTGTCGAACGTGTAGCGCACCCACCCCTCGGCCTGGGTCGAGCGCCAGGTGTGCAGGAGTGCGATGCGCGGCAGGTCCAGCTCGTGGCGCGGCGCGTCCGAGACGACGTCGTCGGCGACGCCCCGTACGTGCAGTCCGTGCTCCCGGGCCCAGCGGACCGCATCGTCCCGGGACAGGTCCCGGCCCCGGAGCAGCCAGGATCCCGGCGCCAGCGTGTCCGCCGCCAGCGCCAGCTCCGACTCCACCGCCCACACCCGGGTGCCGCCCAGCGCCAGGCGCGCCGTCAGGGTGTACGCCGACGACGACGGCTCCACCAGCCACCAGTCCGCCCCGCCGTCCGCCGTGACCGCGCCCGCCAGGTCGATGGACGACGCACGCTCCATCCCGAGCTCCAGGATCGAAAAGTCGTCCACCGCGTGCACGTCCACGTTGAACATCAGCGGGAAGGTCCACGCCACGTCGTCGTACGGACGGGGCGCGTCCGCCGGGAAGTGCTGCACCCGCATGAGGGTCAGGATGAAGTTCCGGTACGGCTGGTCCATGCGGAGGACGTAGTCCCCTTCCGCCACCGCCACCCCCGACTGGGGGACTGGGGGACCGGGGGACTGGGGGTCCGGGAGACCGGGGGACTGGGGGTCCGGTGGATCGGCGTTCATCGCGGTTCCGGGACTGTCCGCGGGCGGCTCTTCCTCCGCGGCGCCCTCCGGTCCCCCGAAGATGCCCGCTTCCGTCGCGACGCTGACCTCGATGCCCTGGCGCTCCAGCAGCTCCAGCATGTAGCGCGCGTCGGCGGGCCGGTCCTGGTCGCGGGGCACGACGTACGCGTAGGGCGCCTCGGTGCGGCCCGCCTCCAGCGAGTTGGTCGACTTGGTCCAGTACTGGCGCAGCACGCGCTCCCGGTTCCGGGCCGACAGCGACAGGGCGTGGAGCACGCCCGTCTCCATGTAGTTCGTGTTGTTCCGGAGCGACCAGAGCGTGGTGTCCCGGGGCGGGTTCGGCCGGTACCACTCCCGCGAGGTGGACCGCTCGCCCAGCGTCCGCTCCCGGGTCCACGGCAGCATGTTGCCGAACGTCTCGTAGAACCGGCCCATGGCGTTCCGGGTGTTCGTCACCCAGAGCAGGTACGTGGGGTTCCAGCCGTCGTAGAAGCCGTGGGTCCAGACGCCGGGCATGCCCAGCGCCGTCATGGCCGTGACCTCGTAGTTCGCGTACCAGGTCCACTCCGCCACCGTGATGGGGTCCACCGTCGGGTTGTACGGGCCCGTCCCCGTGGAGGTGTACAGGTACGGCACCGACTCGTGCAGGTCGTGGGCCAGCGGGTAGCGCCAGTCCAGGAACAGCTTCACCACCTCCTGCGTGAGGTGCGCCGTGAGCTGGAGCCCGTCCCGGTTGTTGTCGTGGTAGATGTACTTGCCCCAGTACGGCGGGCCCGAGACCGCCTTCGTCGTGTCCGGCGTGGGGTAGTGCAGCCGGATCCAGTCCACGACCCGGTCCCGCCCGTCCGGCTCCGTCACCGGCAGAATGAAGACGACGGCGCTGTCCCGGATCTCCCGGATCATGGGCTCGTCGGACACCGCCAGCCGGTACGCCAGCTCCATGACCATCTCCGGCGAGCCCGTCTCCGGCGAGTGGAGTCCCGCCATCAGCGTGTACACCACGGGCAGCTCCGCGATGAGCCGCTCCGCCTCCGCCTCCGTCGTCACGCGGGGATCGGCCAGACGACGCAGTCCTTCCCGGATCTCGTCCAGCCGCGCCATGTTCGCCTCGCTACCCACCTGCGCCAGTCCCAGGCGGTTCCCCTCCTCCGTCTCGCCCAGGAGCGAGAAGCGGACCCGGGGCGTGGCGGCGGCCAGCGCCTCCAGGTAGCCGTGCACCTCGTCCACCTTGTGCAGCACGCCGGGCTTGCCGATGGGGTCGCCGAAGTGGTCGGCCGGCGACTGCACCGCGGGGTGGTCCGGGATGTGGTCCACGTGCCGGTTCGTGTACTCCGGCATCGTCGTCCACGACAGGATCTTCCGGGTCGCCTCCACGTCCACCGGCTGGCCCCACGGGGTCGTCTCGGGGATCGAGCGCTCCGCCGCCCAGTCGAAGGTCTGGGGCGGGACGGGCGCTTCCTGGGCCGCGAGGGGGACGGCCAGGACGGCGAGGAGCAGGAACACCACGGAACCAGCGGACGCGCGACGCATCGTACGGTCTCCGGATCGGAGTTCGTGTTGGCCGGGGAACGCCAATATCGGCGCGGGAGAATCCAGGTGCAACCGGCCACGGAGGCGCCGGACGACGCCGGGCCGGCTTACCGTACGGGCGTCATTTCCGCGTCGCGGGTCGTGAGCCGCTCCGCCACGACGGCGCCCAGGACCTGGGCCACCGGCGTGGCCAGGAAGACCAGGTCGCTCCCGGTTGCGTCCCAGGCCGCGTAGCCGGCGGCGCCGATGGCGGCCGAGGCGAGGAGCCCGGCGAGGAGGCTGCCCCGCCGGTGGTTGGCCAGGTGGACGCCGAGCGGGATGGCCGGCGTCGTGAAGGCCAGCTCGAGGCCCACGGACCCGGACGACAGTCTGGTCCCGCCGAGGAACGGGCACTCCAGGAGGCCGCAGGAGAGGAGCCCGCCGAGGACGGCGGCGCCGAGGCCCGAGACGCCGCCGGTGAGGGCCAGGTCGTACGCGTCGCCGGGGGCCTGGCTCACCGTGCCCCGACGCGGCGCCCACTCGCCGCTGCCGCGCGTGTTGATGAGGAGCACGCCCTGACCGCCCAGGGTGCCGTAGCGGACGCCGCCCTCCGTGGGCTTCAGGAACTCCATGCTCTCCACGTGGTCCGGGACCATGCCGTGGAGGACGAGGGACGGGTCTTCGATGATCATGCCGTCCAGGACCACGAGGACCATGTCGCAGTTCACGGTGCGCCGCACGCGTTGGACCGCCTCGATGCAGATCGTCTTGTACCCGTCCATCGCACGCGTGGCGTACTTCACCACCACGTCCGGCGAGAAGGCCCGGGCCAGGTCGCCGACGTGCTGGGGGTTGGAGCGCCGCTCGACCTCCTCGATGTCCTGGCGGGTCAGGAGCCGGAGGGGCGTGCCCCGGGCCACCGCCTCCCGCGCCCGCCGGGACCGGGTCTCCACCACGACGGCCTCCAGCGCCACCGGCTCGGTGGAGAGCAGCACCTCCACCTCCGTCACCGCGCCGGGCTCCAGCCGCAACGTTTCGGGGGCCCGGGCGGCGTAGCCGATGCGGCGGACCTCGAGGCGGTACGCGCCGGGGCGCGGCGCCGTGAGTGTGAACCGGCCGGCGGAGTCGGAGAGGACGCGGGCCAGGGCGGCGCCGTCGGCGCCCAGCAGGGAGACGGTGGCCGACGGGACGGGCTCGCGGGACCCTGCGTCGCGGACCACGCCGGCGAGTTCCTGCGCAACGGCCGTCGCCGGCAGGAGCGCGACGAGGGCTGCGGCGGCCGCGAAGGCGCGGAGTCGGGCGGCGGGCTGCGGGTGCGTCGTCATGCTGTCTCCAGGGTACGGCGTTGCTCAGAACAGGACCAGGCCGACCAGGTCGAGCTCGGTGGCGCCCTCGGTGCCCCAGTCCGTCCGGTCGGCGCGCCAGCGGTGCTCGAGCTCGAAGGCGAACCGGTCGGTCAGCGCCACGCGCAGGCCGATGTCGAGGGAGCGGGCGGGCTCCCACGTCCCGGTCTCCCGGCGCGCGCCGCCGAGGGTCACGCCCATGTAGGGCTGGAAGGATCCGCCCACGGGCTGGAGCCGGGCGCCGACGGCAAGGTAGAGGACCCGGCGCGTCGCCTTGCGGACGTCGCATGCCTCCTCGGACCCGCACAGCACCCATCGCTCGAAGCGGACGCGGGACAGCTCGGCCTTGACCGCCGCGATGCGCGTCAGGCCGTGGACTGCGCGGACGCCGAAGGTCGGGTACCAGGGGTCGGCGCCGCCGTCCGGGTCGTAGCGGCCCGCCACGACGCCGAGTGCGGTGCGCGGTCCGGGCCGGCGCGGGACGCCGGCGGCCAGCTCGGAGCCTTTGCGCATGGTGATGAAGAGGGCGCCGTTCTCGCCGGCGTGGCCGACCCGGGTCATGGCGTCCACGGGCGGCATGAACTCCATCTCCTCCACGGCGTCCAGCGGCAGGTCGTAGAGCAGGTCGGGCGCGATCGCACAGTCCAGCAGCATCCCGTTCAGGAAGACCGCCACGCAGTCGGGGCAGTCCGGCCGCTCGCTTTCCATGTGGACGCGCTGGCCCGCGGCCCGGGTGGGCTTCACGCAGATGCTCATGGGGTACTCCCGCAACCGGACGGTCGTGGGCGCGTGGTAGCGGAGCGCATCGCCCACGTGCAGCGCGCCCCGCCGCTCGTACTGCTCCAGCTCCTCCCGGCTGACGAAGACGTGATGGGCCAGGGCCGCCGCGCGCCGCCGCCGCTCGAGGGGCGTGATGGTCCGGGCCAGGATCGGGTCCAGCGGGATGGCGCGGAGGGTCGGCGCCAGGAGCAGGTCCCGCACCCCGCCTGCCGGCACCGTGACGGTGCGGCGAAGCGTATGGTAGCCCGGGTGCTGCACCAGCAGCTCGTGGGGGCCCGTGCCGACATCCGCGAAGGCGAAGCCGCCCAGGCTGTCGGTGAAGACGTGGTGCGGCGTGCCCACCACGGTGACGACCGCGGCGGAGACCGGCGCCCCGCCGAGGGGGTCGACCACCCGGCCCGCGAGGTCCTGCGCCGCGGCGGGCCGCGCGGGACATGGTGCGAGAGCGAGGAGCAGGGCGAAGGCGAGGAAGCCCAGGGTCGATCCGGCGGAGAGCCGCCCATCCGAATGCGCGATGGGCCGGACCGGGGCCCGGACCGTTCGCCGTCGCGGTGTTCCCGGCAAGGGAAGCGTCATGGGACCTTCCGGTGTGTGGTGCGCGTCGCACCCGCCGTGGAGACCACGGCCTCCCCCTTGTTCGCTACCGCGAACGGGACGCGCGGGTTCCACCGTCCCGTGGCTGCTCGGCGCACGACCGCGCCTGCCGGATGGCCCGCACGGCGGCGAGGAAGTCCTCGGGCGCCACGCCGACCTCGGCGGCGATGCGCTCGGCCTCGGCCAGGTCCAGGGTCGCCTCGCTCTCGCGGGCGGCCTCCGCCTCGCCGGCCGCTCGAATCAGCGCGGCCAGCTCCGCGCGTGAGATCCGGTCAGGGTGATGCGTCATGCATCGTCTACGTTGGCCGCCGCAGCAGTGCGAGCAGGTGTGATGGATCGGAACCCGGGACCGGCGCTCTCGGGAGAACCCGGCGCTCGAAAATGGCCGACAGTATCGTCCCGATGCGCGGGGCCGGCAAGGGAGGCGCCGTAGCGGGAATCGCGGTGATCACGCCGCGAACGCCGCCGTCCCCCGCACCCAAGCAGGTCACGCGCGGCGGCATGGATGAGGGAGGCCGGCCGGGAACGCCGTAGCGGACATCAGCGGCACCGTGCCGCGAACGCTGCCTCACGATGAAGGAGCGTCAGGCCGCCGAGGCGTTCCCGGCCGGCCGACCGTTCCCGGCCATGCCGGCTGCGATGACCTACCCCTCCGCCACCAGGATCAGGTAGCGGGACGGCCGCCAGAACTCCTCCGGCTGGGTGATCCGCAGGCTACTGCCGGTGAAGCGGCCCTCGTCGTCCGGGGTCGGCTCCAGGTAGTCGGTGTCGTGCCGGGAGACGAGCTTGTACGTGCCCTGGGCCGGCAGGTCGATCTCCGTGGTCTCGCGGAAGTCGATGGCCTCGAACTGCTCCCGCTCCAGGTCCCGGGACGGGACCATCGTCTCACCGGCCTTCCACAGCACGAGCAGGACGCGGGCACCGCCTTCCTCCTCGATGATGCCCCGCTCCACGAGCTCGTCCTTCGTGCCGACCACGTAGTACACGGTGTAGTACTTCTCCTCGAGACCGCTCAGCGTGCTGGCCAGCGCCAACCGCTCCGCGGCCAGCTCCTCGGCCCGGTTCTCGATGGAGTCCATCTCCGCTACGAGGTCGGTGAGAGAGTCGCGCTGCATGGCCAGCGCCTCGTTCCGCTCGGCGAGGGCGCTCAACGAGTCCCGCAACGTGCTGGACCGACTGCTCAATGCCCGGATCCGGCGCCGGGCATCGGCGAGCTGGGCCCGGGTCGCTTCCAGCTCCTCGGTCATGTTGCTGATCCGGTCCCCCAGCACCTCCGGCGACGCGACGCCGGGTCCGGGGACCTCGCCGGCCGCCTCGTCGATGCTCCGGGACAGATCCTGGATCTTTTCGGTCTGCTCGGCCAGCTCGCGGGTGAGACTGTCGCGGGTGGCCTGCAGCTCGTCGATCTGCGCCTGCACCTCCGGCGACGGGCCGCGCTCGCAGGCCGCCAGTGGCACGATGAGCGCCAGGGCCCAGCCGAACCGGCGGATGGTCCGTGCGTTGTTCATCATCTCTCGTCTTCCCTCGTTGACGTTCGAGCGACCCGATCCCGCCGGGCCGCGTGTTCACTCGGTACATGACCCGTGCAAACAACGGGCCAGCGAGCGGCATGCCGCCGTCGCCGGTCACGGGGACCGCACGTGCCCCGCACCATCCACGTCGCGGCTCTTGCCCCGGGCCGCGCGAACGCAAACCTTGTCCATGCGTACCGCTCGCAGACAAACCGTCGTGCCGTCATGACCGGGCTGCTGGGAATGGAACGGCTCCGGACCGTCCGGGGCGAAGAACGGCAGTCGTGCCCGCGCTGCCGGGTCGACAGGGATTTCGTGTGGGCCACGACGCGGCGGCACCTCCTTTTCGCCGGCCGGCCGGTGCTGCCCATGGGGACCGGCCGGGACTACATGGAGTGCGGCCACTGCGGCCGCACCTACGAGGCCGACATGCTCGAATCGACGACGTCGTCGAAGGCGGGCCCCGCACGCTCCGTGGACGAGCGCGCCATCCTGGCACTGGTCGCCGCGGCCATCATGGCGGATTCCCGGGTCCGCGATCGGGAGAAGGAGGTGGCCCGGTCCGTACTCCGGCGCCATACCGGGCGCGAGCTCGCCGGCGAGGACTTCCTTCGCGTTCTGCGCGAGGTGCGCCGCGAGATCCCCAACCCGATCCGCTACCTGGCCAGGCTCGCACCGGTCCTCACCGAGAGCGCCAAGACCCGGATCCTCGAGGCCGCCTACGAGATCGCTTCCGCCGACCGGGAGCTCCACCCGGCCGAGACCCGCCTCATCGTGAGCATCGGCGAGGCCCTCGAGGTCTCGCCCATGCTGGTGCGCCAGGCCATGGAGACGGTGCGCCGGCGCCAGGCGAAAGAGCACGACGACGGGGCGAGCTGACGTCGCGGTGGGGATGGCGGCGTTCATCGTACCGCGCCCGGCCCGACGTCGGGCTTGACCCCTGCCCGCGGCGGAGCGGTATTGGAACCTCCACCGTCCGGCACCCGTCGGACGGACCGTGAGGCCGGCGTCCGCGAGGCGGCTTCCCTCCCCGCGGCCGCCTCGACGGGAATCCGGCCATGTCCGACACCGCCGTCGCGTCGAATCGTCGCCTGTCACGCATTCTCGCGCTCCTGCTCCTCTCCGCCGGCTGCGGCGACGTGCCGCTGGCCACGGAGGCCGGCCGCCTGGCGGCGCCGGACGCCCGGGCCGCCCTGTCCACCACCGGCTGGGAGATCACCGACCTCGGCGCGCTGCCCGGGGGCCGGACCAGCGAAGCCTTCGACGTGAACACGCTGGGCCAGGTCGTGGGCCGGGCCGAGGTCCACCTGGGCGGCGCCATCTACGAGGAGCGGGCCGTGCGCTGGGAGGCCGGCACCGTTACCGACCTCTCGGGCCCCGGCGACGACGTCAGCCTGGCCTACGCCATCAACGACGCCGGCGTGGCCGTGGGTTGGCGGATCCGGCCCGATGGCGCGAGCCACGCCGTCCTGTGGGACCCGGCGGGCAGCCGCACGCTGCTGCCGTCCCTGGGCGGCACGTACAACCGGGCGTACGACGTGAACGACGCCGGCGACGTGGCGGGCGAGAGCGAGACGGCCTCCGGCCTGCGCCACCCCGTGCTCTGGCGCGGCGGCGTCGCCATCGACCTGGGCACCCTGGGCGGCGACCGGGGCTTCGCCGCCGGCATCGACGACGCCGGCCGCATCGTGGGCGCCGCACAGGACGCCATGGGCCGGCTCCAGGGGTTCCTCTGGGAGGACGGCGCCATGACACCCCTGGTCTACCCCGACGCCTCCCTGACCCGGCCCTACGCCATCAACGACGCCGGTGTCGTCGTCGGATTCGCCTACCTCGGCGGCCGCTTCTTCGCCTGGCGCTGGGAGGCCGGCACCTTCACGGACCTGCCCGGCCTCGGCGAGGCCATCACCCTCGCCACCGACATCAACGGCGCCGGCCAGGCCGTAGGCCGCGACTGGTCCGTGTACGGCGACTCCTACGCGCTCCTCTGGGACGACGCCGGCACCACCGACCTCGGCGTGCCCGCCGGCACGCCCCAGTGGGCCGCCGCCAACCGCAACAACGACCTGGGCGCCGTCGTCGGATTCGCCACCTGGCCCGACGGCTTCACCCGCGCCGCACTCTGGATCGGGCCCGCGCCGGCGCCCGAGGCCATCGTCCAGGCCATGGCCGACGCCGTCGAGGCGCTCACCGACGGCGGCGTCCTCCGCACCGGCGCCGGCACCGCACTCCTCGCCAAGCTCAACGCCGCACTCGCCGCCCTGGACCGGGACCGGGACAACGCCGCCGTCAACCAGCTCGAGGCCTTCATCGCCCAGGTCGAGGCCATGGTGGCCTCGGACCAGCTCGCCGCGAGCACCGGGGATGCGCTCGTCGCGGGGGCCGAGACCGCCATCGCCGGCATCGAGGGCCGCTGAACGCGCCGGCCGGCCGCCTCAGTCCCGTCCGGCCATTCCCCCGCCCCACCATCGGGCCGAGACTGCCGGGAGCCGAACGATCCGCTCAGCCGGAAGGTTGACATGTTCATCACATGGCCGCATGCTCTAAGCATGTCCATGATCCAGATACGGAACGTACCGGAGGCGCTGCACCGGGAGCTGAAGGCCCGGGCGGCGCGGGCGGGGATGACGCTGTCGGACTACCTGCTGGACGTGGTGCGGCGGGCGGCGGAGCGGCCGGAGCCGGGGGATCTGCTGGCGCGGATCCGGGAGCGGTCGCCGGTCCATGCGTCGGAGACGCCGGCGGAGGCGGTGCGGGCGGAGCGGGAGGCCCGGTAGCGTGCCTGTGGTCGGCGGCTGAGTGCGGATGCTCGTCGTGGACGCCTCGGCGGTGCTGGCGGTGCTGCTGCGGACGGATGCGGCGGCGGCGGTGGAGGCGCGTCTGTTCGGCGGTGACACGCTGCACGCACCGCATCTGCTGGACCTGGAGGTGGCGCAGGTGGTGCGCCGGTGGGAGGCGGCCGGCGAGCTGACGGCGGAGCGGGGCGGTGAGGCGCTGGCGGACCTGGCGGCGCTGCGGCTGGAGCGGTACGCCCACGAGCCGTTCCTGGGCCGCATCTGGCAGCTCAGGTCCAACGCCACGGCGTACGACGCCTGCTACCTGGCCCTGGCCGAAGCGCTGGGGGCGCCGCTCCTCACCTGCGACACGCGGCTGGCCGGCGTCCCGGGCCACGGGGCCCGGGTGGAGGTGGCGGGGTAGGCCCCCGGCCCATCGTTCTTACGGGCGGGCCGCCGTCCCGGGCGAGAGCCATCCTGCCATGCCGTGGAAGTGGTCCACGTGGTCGGGCGCCGTGTTGCCGGCGAAGCCCATGAGGCGGAAGCCGCCGGCCCGGGTGTCGGAGAGCTGCTGCATGCCGACGGGCCCCCAGGCGAGGACGGGGGTCCGCTCGAGGCCGAGGCGGTCCAGGAGCCAGTCGGCGGTCTCGGTGGTGCTGACGAAGGTGCCCGGGAAGATCTCGGAATGGGTGACGAGCATCGTCTTCTCGCCGGCCAGCGCCCGGCGGGCGAAGGCCTCGAGGGAGGCGAGCGGCTCCGTGTCCAGCCGGCCGCCGTCGGCGAGCGGTGTCCGTGGGGGCAGGTACCCGGTATGGATGCCGTCCAGCAGGAGCGCGGCGTCGACGGTGTCGGCGGCCCGCGGATCCCGGAGGATGGCCCGGATGGCGGCGCATCCGGCGCTGAATCCGCTGAGCACGACGTCGTCCGGAGCGGCGTCCGGGCCCAGCTCTTCCTCCACTGCGGCCCGCACCCTGTGCAGCAGGCGAGTGAAGGCCGCGGGCTCGGCGAAGGCCCGGTCGTAGACGCCGGATCCCGCGCCCAGGTGGACGGTGGCCAGGGCCCAGGTCCTTCCGGGCGCGTCGTGGACGGCGTGCTCCGGCACGTAGGCCGCGCCGTGGAAGTGGACCAGGAGCCGTTCCGGGTCCCTGTCGGACGGAGGCAGGTAGAGGCGTACCGGCGTGCCCAGGCCCGCGTCCAGCTCCAGGCGCGTGCCCGGCGGCGGGGTGTCCGGCAACCGTCCGTGCGCCCGGGTCCTCTCCACCATGGGCGACGGGTTCTGGGCCATGGGGCCCGGCCGGTCGGGCTCCGCGTCGCCGCACGCCGCGGCCAGCGCCAGGCCGGCGAAGCTCAGGCCGCCGGCCAATCGGGCGGGCGCCGTCCGGCTCATTCCCGGAGCACGATCCCGGGCTTCAGGTCGTCGAGCCCGCGGATGGGCACGGTGAGGGTGGCGCCGGTGCCCGGGTCGAAGAGGAAGCGGTAGCTGGTCCCGGCTGAGGGGCCGCTGCGGGCCACCGCGCGTCTACATCCCGCCCAGGATCGCGTCCACGCCGACAACGATGGCCTCGAGCTGTTCGGCCAACTGTTCATAGCGCGTGTACGCGTCCCGCCCCGGCCGCTGGTCGGCGGACGTGGTCATGTTGTACAGGTAGCCGATCTGGGCCTGGAGCATCGGCTGCGGGTAGGACGAGACCTCGTCCAGCGGGTCGGTGACCAGCCGCGCCTCCAGCTCCTGGAGCTCGTTCCGGGCCTGGGCCGCCTCGGAGCCGGAGACCCCGGCCAGCTCCTCCTGGGCCTGGTCGATGCGCCAGGCGGTTCGGGCCGCCCGGGACAGCAGGTCCCGGATCCGGAGGTTCAGCTCGAGCTGTGCCTGCATGTCCTCGATGGAGGTGCCTGTCTCGATGACCCGGGGATCCGGGTGCACCGTGAGAGGCGCTTCGTCCACCACCTCGCCGTCCACGGCGAGTCGGACCGTGTACGCGCCCGGCACGGCCATGGGCCCGCGCTGGCCCCGGGACCGGTCGCTGGGCGACCAGGGTCCGGTCTGTTCCAGGTCCCAGTGGACCCGGTGGTGGCCCGGCGAGGTGGCGAGGCGCGGCCCGCCGATGCGCTCCGCCACGGGCTCACGCATGCCCTGGGTGAACCGGTACTCCCAGCCGCCCTCGTGGGACGAGAGCCCGCGCACCACGTTCCCCACCGCGTCCACGATCTCCAGCGTCAGCTCGCCGGCCGGCGCCTCGCCGACCCAGTAGTCCAGCGCCGCGCCGCCCTCTCCGTAGTCCGGCGCCGCCGGGTTCGACCCGAACCCGTACCCGAACCCCACGCGCATGCGGTAGGCGGGAGGCGGCGCCAGCAGCTCGAGCCCTGGAGACCCCACCGCGGACGCCAGTGAGACGCGCCCGGAGGCCGGCAGCTGTCGGAGCAGCGTCACGTCGTCGAGGATCCAGAAGCCGCGCCCCATGGTGCTCAGGACCAGGTCGCCCTCGTGGACCTTGAGGTCGGTGACGGGGGTGACGGGCAGGTCGAGCTGGAACGACTGCCAGTGGGCGCCGTCGTCGAAGGAGACGAACATGCCGAACTCGGTGCCGGCGTAGAGGAGCCCCTCCCGCTCCGGGTCCTCACGGACGACGCGGACCGCGTAGTCCACGGGGATGCCGTTGGTCCCGTCGGTGAGGCGGCTCCAGGTGCGGCCGTAATCCGTGGTCCGGTAGATGTACGGCTCGTAGTCGTCGGCCACGAGCCAGCGATAGTAGGCGTAGTAGGCGGTCCCGGCGTCGTGCGGCGAGGGGTCGATGTTGGACACGCGGCCGCCCGAGGGCAGGTCCGGCGGCGTGATGTCCTGCCAGGACGCGCCGCCGTCCCTGGTCATGTGGAAGAGGCCGTCGTTGGAGCCGACCCAGATCACGTTCTCATCCAGGGGGCTCACCTCGATGGCGTAGAGCGTCGAGTAGATCTCCTCGCCGGTGATGTCCCGGGTGATGGGCTCGCCGGAGACGCCCTGGGTGCCCGGCGGCGTCGCGGTCAGGTCCTCCGAGATGGTCTCCCACGTCATGCCGCCGTCGGTGGTGCGGTGCACGTACTGGGAGCCGTGGTAGATCACGCCGCTGTCGTGGGGCGAGACCTCGATGGGGCTCACCCGCTGGAACCGGTAGGTCAGGTCGCGGGTGGCGTGGCCGTACATGTAGTTGGCGCCCACGTAGTACTGCTTCTCCTGCGTCGTGCGCCGGTCGTACTGGCCGAAGCGGCCCTTGCAGTTGGCGTAGATGTAGGGCGTGCCCCAGGCCGGCACGGCGGGCCCCGTCTCGCAGCCGCCGGCGTGCATCCAGTTGCCGGCGTTGTGATCCGGACGCCACGACGTGGGCGGCAGCGACGGCACGCCGATGGTCGAGTTGTCCTGCTGGCCGGCGAACAGCCAGTAGGGGAACCGGTCGTCCACGTCCACCTGGTACAGCTCGGCGGTGGGTTGGTTGAGCTGGGTGGACCAGGTCTCGCCGCCGTCCACGGTGACATTGGCGCCGCCATCGTTGGACTGGATCCAGATGTCCGGGTCGTCCGGGTTGATCCACATGTCGTGGTTGTCGCCGTGGGGCGTCCGGATCCGCTCCCACGTCTCGCCGGCGTCCGTCGACTTGTAGAAGCCCTCGTTGTTGACGTAGACGATGTCGGCGTTCGTCGGGTCGGCGTCCACGTTCGTGTAGTAGAACGGCCGGTTCATGAGCCCGTCCCGGTTGGAGACCAGGCGCCAGGTCACGCCGGCGTCATCGCTCCGGTAGAGCCCCTCCTCCGGGTCCGGCGCCTCCACGACCGCGTAGACCCGGTCCGGGTCGGCCGGCGAGACGGCCAGGTCCGACTTGCCGATGAGGCCGGCGGGCAGGCCCGTCGTCTGCTTCTCCCACGTCGTGCCCCCGTCCGTGGAACGGTAGATGCCGCCCGTCTGCATGCCGCCGGAGATGATCGTCCAGGGCTTCCGCTCCGCGCGCCAGAGCGACGCGTAGATGACCTGCGGGTTCGTGGGATGGAGCTCCAGATCCACGGCGCCGATGCTGTCCGCCACGAACAGCACCTGCTCCCACGTCCGGCCGCCGTCGCTCGAGCGGTACACGCCACGGTCCTCCGACGGACCGAACGGCGAGCCCAGCGCGGCGATCCAGACCAGGTCCGGGTTCGTGGGGTGGACCTCCACCGCGCCGATCTGGCCGGTCTCCCGCAGACCCAGGAACCGCCACGTCTCGCCGGCGTCGTCCGACCGGTAGATGCCCCGGCCCAGGATGACGTTCGACCGGATGCCGTCGCTGCCCGTGCCCGCGTACACGATGTCCGGGTCCGACGGCGCCACACGGATCGCGCCCATGCTGGCCGTGGCGAAGTAGCCGTCGCTCACGTTGCGCCAGCTCAGACCGTAGTCGTCCGTCTTCCACACCCCGCCACCCGTACTGCCCATGTAGAAGGTGCCCGGGTGCGACGGGTGCCCGGTCACCGTCGTCACACGGCCGCCCCGGCTCGGACCCACGCTCCGGTAGTCCATGTCCGCGAAGAGGCGCGGGTCCACCACGACGTTGGCCGCCTCGGCCGCCGGTACGTCCATGCGCTCCGGCTGCAGTGGCTGCTGGGCCGTGGCGCGCGGCGCGCTGACGCACGCCGTGAGAGTGAAGGTGAAGAAGGCTGCGATCGGGAAGGTCAGGCGCCTCGCAATCATCTCGGCTGCTCCGGCGTTTCGGCCATGTCTGTGCAGGACCGTCAAGATGCGGTTGGGCTTGCCCTGCGGGCAAGCGGGCCGCCGTCGCGTTGAACGCCGTCTGCCGCAGTCCGCCGAGGATCCGGATGCCCTTCACGTCGTAGCATACCGGCCGCCACCTTTTCCCCGACCGGAGCTGCGGCTAGCTTGGGGCAGGGTGCGACGCGGCACCCCGCACCGGCTGCCCGGAGGCTTGCATGCGGATCCTGGTGGTGGATGACGACCCCGGCGTCGCCCGGATGATCGACCGGGCGTACCGCTCGCGGGACTGGGAGGTCATCGAGGCGGACGACGCCATCCAGGCGGTGTTCCACGCCAAGCACGTCCGACCCGACGTCGTCATCCTGGACATCGTGCTGCCGGGCACCAGCGGTCTCTCGGTGCTCGAAAGGATCCGTGCGCACAAACGGACGGCCGATCTTCCGGTCATCGTGATCAGCGGCGACGCCGAGGCCGCCGAGAAAGCCATGGCGCTGGGCGCCGACAGCTTCCATCCCAAGCCCCTGGACCTGGACCGGCTCGCCGAGGAGATCGAG
>CAYQCY010000085.1:0-15539 GCA_964416095.1 uncultured Gemmatimonadaceae bacterium | reverse complement strand
CCAACTCGCAGTGCCCCAACTCGCAGTGCCCCAACTCGCCTCATCGCGACAGCCGCTGGTCTTTCCATGCGCGAGCGCTTAGCCTGACGGTCGACCCGGCTGGCGGATATTCTCGGACCTCCGAAGAGGCGGCTGTCGTGAACGACCTGGTCATGGTCACGGGCGCGACCGCGGGCATCGGGGCGGCGTGTGCGCGTCGTTTCGCTGCGGAAGGGGCGGACCTGGTGCTCTGGGCCCGGCGCGAGGACCGCCTGGCGTCCTTGGCCGGGGAGCTGGAGCGGGAGCACGGCGTCCGGGTCCATGCCGGGGCCGTGGACGTCACCGATCGAACGGCGGTGTTCGAGCAGGCGGCGGCGCTGCTGGAGCGGGAGCTGGTGCCGCACGTCCTGGTGAACAACGCCGGCCTCGGGCTGGGCTCCGAGCCGTTCCAGGAGAGCGAGCCCGGGGACTGGGACCGGATGATCGACACGAACGTGAAGGGTCTGCTGAACGCCACGCGCCGCCTGCTGCCGGCCATGATCGAGGCCGGCCGGGGCCACGTGATCAACATCGGCAGCATCCTGGGCCGCTGGACGCGCCCTGCCGGCCACGTCTACGGCGCGACGAAATACGCCGTGCGGGCGCTCACCCGGGCCATCAACCTGGACGTGGCGGGCACGGCGATCCGGGTCTCGAGCGTAGACCCCGGGTTCGTGGAGACCGAGTTCAGCCAGGTCCGGTTCCGCGGCGACGAGGCGCGCGCGGAGGCGGTGTACGAGGGGTTCGAGCCCTTGACCGGGGACGACATCGCCGACGCCGTCCTCTACGTGGCCGGCGCGCCGGCGCACGTGAACGTGCTGGAGCTCGTGCTCGTGCCCACGGCGCAGCGGAACGTGTACGTCGTCCACAGGGAGTAGTGCGGCGGGAGCGGCGGTCGGCCGGGTTTTTCCGTGCCCGTTGCCCGGACGCCGCCCGCGTCCTTAATTAGCCCGGTATCCAGGGCGCGGCCCGAGACGCCACCTTACCCCTTTGCGCATTCTCGAACGGTTGTTCCCCGATCTGGGTCGGGAGCGGCAGAAGGACCTGCCGAAGCTCGCCGCGATGATGGGGCTGTACTTCCTCGTCGTGCTGGCGGTCGGCATCCTGCGCCCCATCAAGAACGCCCTGGCGCTGGACGGCCTCGCCCTGCGGGACTTCTACCAGGTCTACATCGTGAGCGCGGCGGTCGTGGTCTTCATCCCGCCCTACAACCGGTTGTCGGAGCGGGTCCCGTGGCGCTGGCTGATGCCCGGCGTCGCCATCTTCTTCGCGCTGAACCTGCTGCTGTTCTGGCGCTTCTACGTGGATGGCAGCGCCACGTACGGGATGGTCTTTTACGGCTGGTACGACCTCTTCTCCGCCGGCCTCGCCGTGCAGTTCTTCATGACGACGCAGATGCTGCTGAACGCCCGGGCGGCCCGGCAGGCCTATCCTCTGGTCATTGCGGGCGGCGCCATCGGCGCGAGCCTGGGCGGACTCGTGAACGCCTTGCTCGCGGAGCGGCTCGGCACGCCGAACCTGCTCATCATCGCGGCGTTCCTGGTCGGCATCTTCGCGCTGGCGCTGCCGTTCGCCTGGCCCGACGAGGATATCGAGCCGGTGCGGGAGCGCCGGCGACAGCGGGAACGGGTCAATGCGGCGGGGTTCGGCGAGGTGTTCGCGAATCCCCACGTGCGGCTCATCGCCGCGACGGTGCTCCTGGCCATCATCGTGAAGCAGCTCGTCGACTACCAGTTCCAGACCATGACGAAGATGGTGTACGTGGACCGGGACTCCATAACGGCGTTCCAGGGCACGTTCAACGCCGCGACGCAGTGGATCCCGTTGGTGGTGCTGGCCGGACTCCGCCCTGCGCTGTCCCGGTGGGGCGTCGGTGTGGCCGTCCTCACGCTCCCGATCTTCATGGTGGCGGGCAACGTGGCGCTGGGCATTGCCTTCACGTTGGGCACGGCGGTCTTCGCCAAGGGCGCGGAGACGAGTCTGCGGTACTCGGCGGAGCGAGTGGGTCGGGAGATCCTGTACGTCCCCGTGCCGGAGCGGCTGAAGCTCAAGGCCAAGGTCTACATCGACGTGGCGGTGGAGAAGGGTGGCAAGGTCGTGGCCGCCGCGCTCATCCCGATCCTCTTCGCCGTGGGCGGGTCCAGGGGCATCGCCGTGGCCGGTGCGGTGCTGGCGTTGGGTTGGCTCGTCGCCGCCGTGGCCGTGCGGCGCGAGTACGTGGAGACGCTGTCCCGGGCGATCCAGGGCCGGTTCGCCAGCCTGAGCGGCGGCTTCGCGCCCCTGAGCGATGCCAGCACCCGGGGCATCGTGGAGGAAGCGCTGGCCAGCGGCGACCTGCTGCACACCAACTTCGCCCTCGACATGCTGGAGCAGGCCGGGCCGGCGGACGTGCGGCCGCTGGCCTCCTCCGTGAGCGCGCTGCTGGACCATGGCTCCCGCGATGTCCGGGCCCGGGCCCTCAGGGTGCTGGCCCGGGTTCCGGACCAGGCGGACCCGGAGCGGATCCGGGCTCGCCTCGAGGACCCGTCGGTCCACGTCCGGGAGGCCGCCGTCCGGGCCGTGACGGCCCGCGCCGACGATGTCGATGCGGTCCTGCGGGAGCTGCTCTCCCACCCGTCGTCCGGGGTGCGGCGTGCAACGCTGGCCTGCATGGCCCGGGCCGTGGTCGAGGTGGAGGACCCGGCCTCCGTCGGCGGCTGGTACCTGGAGCACCGCGAGATCGAGGCCGAGGCCGGCGACGTGGAGGCCCGCATCGAGATGGCGCTGGCGGCCGGCGCCCTGAGGAACGAGCCCGGGGGTCGGGCCCGCCTTCTGCCCTACCTGGAGGACGACGACGCCCGCGTCCGCTCGGCGGCGCTGGAGAGCGCCGGCCTCATGGAGGACCCCTGGCTGCTGCCCGAAGTGATCGCGGCGCTCCGGGACCGGCCCACGCGGGAGGCGGCCCGGAACGCCCTGTTGCGCCAGGGTGGGGCCGCGGTGGAGGCGCTGGCCGAGGCGCTGAACGACGTGACGGGCGATCCGCTGGTCCGGCGTCAGATCCCGCGGGTCCTGGCCCGGATCCCGACGCAGCGGACCGTGGACGCGCTTCTGGAGTCGTTCCTCATGCCCGAGACGGACCAGCTCCTGGACTACCGTGCGCTGAAGGCGCTGAGCGTGATCCGCCGCGAGCACCCGGAGCTGGACTTCGATCGGCAGACCGTGCTGGACTCGCTGGAGCGGGAGGTGGACGCGGCGGCCCGCTACCTCCGGGCCAGGCGCGCCCTGGAGCCGTACGATGAGGGCCGGGAAGGCGTGACGATCCTTCGCCGGGCGCTGTACGAGTCATGGGAGGAGCGCCGGGAGACGGCGTTCCGCTGCCTCGGCCTCCTCTTCGATGCGGACGCCATGTACCGCTGCCACCTCACGCTGACGATCGGCGACTTCACCGCCCGGGGCAACGCTCTGGAATGGCTGGAGCAGACCATCGGGCACGGCATGTACCACGGGCTCGAGCCCGTGCTCCACGACCAGCACAAGGTGATGGCCGAGCCCCCGCTGCTTCGCCTCGTGCTCGGCGAGCTGCTCCACGACAACGACACCTGGCTCGGCCGCTGCGCCGTGCGCGCCGCGGTGGACCTGGGCATACGGCTACCGGCTCCGCCCGCCGTGCTGGCCTGGCCCCACGAGCCCGACGAACCCAGGATGGACGGCATGGACCTCATCGAGAAGGTGTTCCTGCTCCAGCAGGTCGATCTCCTCCGGGACGCCCGTAACGCTCACCTGGCACTCCTGGGATCCATCGCCGAAGAGGTCGAGGTCTCAGAGGGCACGACGCTCCTGGAGCGGGGCGATCCCACCGACGCTCTCTACCTGGTCGTCCAGGGCGCCGTCGAGGTGGAGGGCGTGGGAGGACAGATCATGACCGCCCGGGACGGCATGCCGTTCGGGACCTGGGCCCTCATCGACGAGGCCCCCAGCCTCGTCGGCGCCACGACCCTCGAGCGTACCCGCCTGCTCCGCATCGCGCGTGCCGACTTCTACGACCTGCTGGCCGACCATCCGGAGCTTGCCATGGGCATGCTCCAGGGCCTCGCACGCCGCGTGCGGACGCTCGTGGCATAGCTTCGAACCGCCCTCTTGCTTATGATGAGCGGTCCGCAACGCGGTCGGAGGAGTGTGGATGGCGGAAGACGCCACGGTCATGATCGTCGACGACGAGGAGATGGTGGCGACGTCGCTCCGGAGCTTCCTGGAGCTCGAGACGTCGTACAACGTCCTCACGTACACCTCCCCGGAAGAGGCGCTCGCCGGACTCGATGATCAGCCGGTGCACGTGGTCCTCGCCGACTTCTACATGCCCGACATGGACGGCATCACGTTCCTGAGGGAGGTCCGCTCCCGGAACCCCCAGGCGACGCGGATCCTGCTGACCGGCTATGCGGAAAAGGAGAACGCGATCCGGGCCATCAACGAGGCGGGGCTCTACTACTACCTGGAGAAGCCCTGGGACAACGACCACCTGAAGCTCGTGGTCCGGAACGGCGTCGAGCGCTCGACGCTCTACACCGAGCTCACCGAGCGGGTGAGTGCGCTCCAGGCGTCCCAGGAAGAGCTCGACGAGATCCGCCGCCGCCTGGCCCAGGCGTTTCTGTAGAGGCATCCCGAAGTGAGCGAAGCGAACGGCCCCGGTGAAGCGGGCATCCCCGCGCCGTCGGACACGGGCGCCCCGCGTCTGCGCGTCGCGCCGCCGAGCCTGGCCGAGATCCACGAGGCCTCGCCCCGGTACCGGCCGGCGCTGGCCCGGGCGCTGCTGGCCCTCGGGTTCCTGGTCCTGGGCGTCGTCTTCCGGTTCGTCCTGGAGCTGCCGCTGTCCCCGGTCTACTTCGCACTGGTCCTGGTCTGGGTGACGGCGGTCGTGTTCTTCTATCGGGCCCTGGACATCGGGCCGGAGGCCGTGGGCTACTTCCCGTTGCGGTTGGTCTTCTACTCGCTGGAGGTGCTGTTCGCCACCGGGATCGCCCACGTGCTCGGTGCATCGAGCTGGCTGGCGACCCTCTTCCTGCTGTTCCCGGCCATCGAGTGGAACATGCTGTTCCCCGGGGTGTGGGGCCTGATCGGGTCGGGGCTGGCCATCATGGCGAGCGGCGCCCTGGTGGCCGGCGAGGCGCTGGGCTTCGTGCCGCCGGAGTCGCTTTTCCAGAGCGTGGAGACGGTGTACCGTGAGCCGTCCTACGCCATTGGCGCGTTCCTGGTCTCCGCCTTCGTCATCGGCGGGCTCTCCGTGGCGGTGGGCAACTACGCCGAGAGCGGGCGGCGGAAGAGCCGGGAGCTGAAACGGCTGAGCGCCCACTACCAGGAGCTGTGGGACGACGTGCGGGAGTCCCACGCCGAGCTCGAGTCGGCGTACGCCCGGCTGCGCAGCACCCAGGCGGAGCTGGTGGGCTCGGCCAAGCTCGCCACGCTGGGCCAGCTCGTGGCGGGCATCGCCCACGAGATCAACACGCCACTGGGCGCGTTGAACAGCAACCACGACGTCGTGCGGCGCGCGCTGGACCGGCTCCAGGCGATCCTGGCGGACGAGGTCGTGGACGAGGACGAGCTGGAGGATGTGCGGCGCATCGTCAAGGCGGTGGACGGAGTCCAGCACACGAACGACCTGGCGGTCAGGCGCATGGTGGAGCTGGTGGGCAGCCTGCGGAGCTTCGGTCGGCCCGACCGGGCCGAGGTGGACCGGGTCGACCTGCACGAAGGCCTGGACAGCGTCCTGAACATCCTGAGCCACGAGCTGACCGACATCGACGTGGTGAAGGAGTACGGCGACCTGCCCGAAGTGGAGTGTTACCCGAATCAGATCAACCAGGTCTTCATGAACCTGCTGGTCAACGCGACGCAGGCCATGCCCGACGGCGGCACTATCTACATCAGGACCCGGACGGAGGGCGAGAGGGCCGTCATCGAGATCGAAGACCTGGGCGTGGGCATCAGCGAGGAGAACCGGAAACGCATCTTCGAGCCGGGCTTCACGACGAAGGGCTCGCGGGTCGGGATGGGCCTCGGCCTCCTCATCACGCAACAGATCATCGACCGCCACGGCGGTCGCATCGCCGTGGACAGCCGTGTCGGTCACGGGACGACCTTCACCATTACGCTGCCGGTCCGTCTGCGGGGCGGGCCCGGGGCAGGTACCGATGAAGCCGGCAAGGGAACGGAGGTGTGACATGAGCAGGGCCAGCACGACATTGGCGCGCGCGCTTTCATGCTTCGGCGTCCTTGCCATCCTGGCCGTCCCGGTCGCGGCCCAGGACTCCAACATCCTCTTCCCGGTGGAGGAGCTGGAGCGACTGCTCCGGGACGAGCCCTTCGAGCTGCTGGGGATGCACGACACGCGCTTCGAGGGCGACCGGACGCAGCGGGTCACCCTGAAGCTCGCCGACGACGCCGTCGTGGCGGTGAAATGGGCCAGGGCGCCTCGCGGTGGCCACGAGTTCAACAACGCGCCACGGTACGAGATCGGTGCGTACCAGGTCCAGAAGCTCTTTCTCGACCCGGAAGACTACGTGGTGCCGCCCACGGTGCTGCGGCCGGTGGACGCCGAGTGGTACCGCGAGCACGATCCGGCGGTCGGCGAGACGTTCCGGGGCACCGGCGTGGTGTTCGTGGTACTCCAGTACTGGCTCTTCAACGTCACCGATGAAGGCGTCTGGGACGAGGATCGCTTCGAGGCCGATCCGGCCTACGCCCGCCATTTCGCCAACATGAACCTCCTCACGTACCTGATCCGGCACAACGACTCGAACAAGGGCAACGCCCTCATCTCGACGGACCCGGCGAATCCCCGCGTCTTCTCCGTGGACAACGGCCTCGCGTTCGGCCGCGAGTTCAGCGACCGGGGCACCGACTGGCGCGACCTCCGCATCGACCGCCTGCCCCGCGAGTCCGTCGAGCGGCTCCGGGCCGTCACCGAAGAGGAGCTGAACCGGTTCCTCGTGATGGCCCAGTTCGAGGAGCGGGACGGCGCCTGGGTCCACGTGGAGCCCACCGAGCCCGTGAACCGCAACCGCGGGGTGACCCGCGACGACGGCGTGATCCAGTTCGGGCTCACCGCGGGCGAGGTCCGGGGCATCCGGAGCCGTCTGGAGGACCTCCTGGGAGAGGTGGATGATGGGGATATCGAGGTGTTCTAGCGGCGCGACGCACGGCCGGACGCCCCGAGGGCGTACCCGACGAAGGAAGACGCCGCGCCGGCAACGTCCGCACGCCGCGACCCGGGGAGCCGTGACCCCGTGCCTGTCGCCCCTCCTCGCCCTCGCCCTGGCCTCCGGCCTGGCCGCCCAGGACCTCCACATGGCCGAGGCGCCGTCCGCCCTGGAGGAACGGCTCCGGACCGAGCCCTTCCAGATCGTCGGCATGGCGGACAACCGGTTCGCCGGGGACCGCACCCAGCGTGTCGCGCTCCGGTACCGGGACGGGACAACCATCGGCGTGAAGTGGGCCCGGGCGGCGGAGGGCGGTTGGGCGCTCAACAACCAGCCGCGCTACGAGCTCGCGGCGTACGAGCTGCAGAAGCTGTTCCTGGACCCCGAGGACTACATCGTCCCGCCCACGGCCCTGCGCGTCATCCCGCTCCATGTCTACCGGCAGCTCGACTCGACCAGCGTCGCGACGTTCGAGGGGACCGGGTCGGTGCTCGTCCTGCTCTCGTACTGGCTGAACAACGTCACGGCCCACGACAGCATCTGGGACCCGGCCCGCTTCGAGCGCGACCCGGACTATGCGCACCACTTCGCGAACATGGACGTGCTGACCTATCTGATCCGGCACGCCGACGCGAACATGGGCAACGTCCTGATCTCGTCGGTCCCGGAGAGCGCCCGGGTCTTTGCCGTGGACAACGGCGTCGCCTTCCACAGCCCCGACAGCCCCCGGGGCACCCACTGGCAGGAGCTGAAGGTGGACCGGATCCCGGCCGGGACGGCCCGGCGGCTCCGCGCCCTCAGCAGGGAGGAGCTCGTGGGAGCCCTGGCCGTCGTGGCGCAGCTCCGCGTGGATGAGGACGGCAGGCTCCACCACACGGACAGGACGGCGAAGGTGACGCCGCGCATGGGCGTCGAGTTCACCGGCGACATGGTCCAGATGGGGCTCAACGACCGGGAGCTGGCGGACGTCTGGACGCGGCTCGTGAGGCTGAAGGAGATGCTCGTGTCAGGGGAGCTGGGCACCTTCTGACATCGTCGGGCGTGGCGGCCGAGGTCGAGGTCGAAGTCGAGTGCGAACGCACACATTCGTCGCGTGAGCGATCCCATGGTGAACGCAGCAGTCCTTCCGGGCCCGTCCGAACCCACCGAGGTCCGCGGCTTCCCGGACCCCGAGCTGGAGGACGGGTCGGCGCTGCTCCAGGTGGAGATGTCGGAGGTGTGTGGTACGGACGTGCATCTCCGGGACGGCCGTTTGGCCGGCGTGCCGTACCCCATCATCCCGGGGCACGTCTCGGTGGGCCGGCTCGCGGCGGTGCGGGGCGATGTCCGGGACGTGCACGGCGAGCCCCTCGCCGAGGGCGACCGGGTGACGTTCCTGGATGTGCACGCCACCTGCAACGCCTGCTGGTACTGCCTGGTGGCGAAGGCCACGACCCGGTGCCCCCACCGCCGGGTCTACGGCATCACGTACGGCGTGGACGACGGGCTGGCCGGCGGCTGGGCCGAGCGGGTCTACCTGAAGCCCGGCACGAAGATCATCCGGGCCGAGGCGCTGGACGCCGAGGCGTTCATGGCGGGCGGCTGCGGTACGCCCACCGCGCTGCACGGCGTGGAGCGCGGCGAGGTCCGGCTGGGCGACACCGTGCTGGTTCTCGGCTCTGGGCCGGTCGGTCTCTCTGCCGTGGCGCTGGCCCGGATGAGCGGCGCGCTCCGGGTCCTCTGCATCGGCGCGCCGGCGAACCGGCTGGAGGCGGCCCGGTCCATGGGCGCGGACGACGTGTTGAGCATCGAGGATGCCGACGAGGCGGCGCGCCTGGCCTGGGTCCTCGACCGGACCGAAGGGCGTGGCGCGGACCTGACCATCGAGGCGGCCGGCGCGCCGGAAGCCGCGGTGCAGGCCATGCGGTTCACCCGTGACGCCGGCCGCGTCGTCGTCGTGGGCCAGTACACGGACCACGGCGCGGTGCCGCTCAACCCCCACCTGGACCTGAACCGGAAGCACCTGGACGTGCGGGGCTCCTGGGGCTCCGACTTCTCCCACTTCTACCGGGGCGTCCGGATCCTGAGCGATCCGGACCGGGCCGCACCGTGGCGCGGGTTGGATCTCGCCCGCTACGGCCTGGCGGAGGCGGACGCGGCCATGGCGGACGTGGAGGCGGGCCGGGTCGTGAAGGCACTCATCGACCCGACGAAGTGACGGCGTCTCCCGCCACCCTGGCTACCGGGTGCGACCTCCCGGTACCGCATGCATTCCGAATGGGCCGTGCAGACCCAGTGGACCTCGTAGGATGCCACCCGCTCCCACAGCGAGGCCAGGCTCCGGATCGCCTGCTCCCGGTCATCCGAGAGCGAGCCCACCGCCGGGCGCAGCCCGCCGCCGAAGATCTCCGCCACCCCCGCGTCGCCCACGAAGAGGATGCGACGGAACAGGTATGCCGTGCTCCCCGCCGTGTGGCCCGGCACGAGGAAGGCCCGGACCGTGTCCCGGCCGATGACCAGCGTGGTGTCCGATGAGAACGCCTCGATCCGCACCTCGCCGGGCTCCGGCCGGTGTGGCGGGATGACCGCGGCGGCCAGGGCCGGCGCCCAGCCGCCCGGTCGGGCCCGGCCGGTGAAGAGCGGCACCTCCGCCTCGGCCATGTGGAAGGTGGCGTGCCGGACCAGCGGCCACGCCACGACGTGATCCCGGTGTGCATGGGTGAGCAGGACGTGGGTCACGTCCTCCGGCACAGCGCCGAGCCGCGACAGCTCCCGGTCGAGCGCCTCCTCGGCGCCCGTCCATCCCAAGTCCACCGTCAGGTAGCCGGCCGCCGTCTCCGCCAGGAAGACCATGCTCTCATTGCCCTCGGCGGTCCGGATGATCCGGGCGTCGGCTTCGTGCTGGATCGTGCGGAGGGTCGGGGCACAGCCCGAGAGAAAGACCAGCGCGAGAAGGATCTCGCCCCGGTGCCGGTGATGGATACGAGGCATCCGGTCGCGTCCCATGGCGCCGTGGTAGCGCTCCTCCCGGTTGGAGTCGGTTCGGGACGGCAACGTGCCATCCCGGAAGCGGCGAGACGACGATCCGGGGGCTACCGACGCCCGGCCCGTCCGGACGGCCGTCCCGGGATCCAGGCCCGGACGCGGCGGCGGTAGTCGTCGTACTCCTGACCGAAGGTCCGCCGGAGCCTGGGTTCTTCGTACATGGCGATGAAGGTGCCCACGGCCACGAGGAGGAGCACGGCGTACGCCAGCAAGGGCCATGAGCCGAAGAAGAGCGCCGCGCCTCCGAGCATGATGGCGGTGCCCAGGATCATGGGGTTCCGCACGTACTGGTACGGCCCCCGGACGACCAGGCGATGAGGCGGGTCCCAGGGCACGGGCGTGCCGCGGCCCAGCCTGACGAAGATCACCACGCACCAAAGGGCCAGCCCGCCGCCGAACAGCGCGATGGCCACCCCGGCGAGCTGTGCCATGCCCAGCGCAGTGGGCACCGCGCCGCCCGTCGCCCGCAGGATGACACCAGGCACGAGGACGAGCAGAAGGGCCGTGAAGACCGTGGCGTAGACGGTTGCCCGGGCGGAGGTGGACATGGTCGTCGTCCGACAGCGGCCTCCACGCTACGACCGGTCCTCCACCTCCAGCACCTCGACGTCGAAGACGAGCGTCGAGTTCGGGGGGATCTGGCCGCGCCGGTCGGTTCCGTAGGCCAGCCCCGGCGGGATGACCAGGAGGCGCCGGCCGCCCTCCCGCATCCCCACCACGCCCTGGTCCCAGCCTTCGATGACACGGCCGTAGCCCAGCGCCACCTCGAAGGGCCGGTCCCGGTCCCGGCTCGAGTCGAACTGCGTGCCGTTGGGCAGCCAGCCCGTGTAGTGCACGATGGCCACGTCGCCGGAATCGACCCGCGTACCCTCGCCCACCACCAGGTCCTGCACGTAGAGGCCGTTGGAGCGCATGGTCATGGAGTCCAGGTCGACTGCGAGCTGGGGTGCGTAGCGCTTCGCGACCCGGTACTGGGGCGGCAGCCGGTCCTCCTCGGCGTCGCCGCCGCACGCGGCCAGCACCAGCAGGGCGGGGACGAGCACAGCGAATGCGATTCTCACGATAAGCTCCCGGTGGATACTGCGATCAGGTACTGCGATCAGATACTGCGATCAGGTACGGCGATCAGATACGGCGATCAGATACTGCGATCAGATACGGCGATCAGATACTGCGATAAGATACTGCGATGCGGCGCGGTGGCCAGGAACCGGGGCCTACCGCATCGCATCGCACGTGAGCTTCCCGTTCCGTGTCGGGGCTCGGTGGACCCGCTGTTCTTCGCGGCTCCGCCCCCTTCGCGGCTTCGCGTGCGTCCCCTGGCGTGCACGCCTTCCCGCGTGGCTACTGCACGGCCATCCGGAAGTCCCGGAACACGACCGTGGACAGGGAGAAGCCCAGCGGCACGTGCACCAGCACACCCACGGTGAAGGCCCAGAAGGGAGACGGCCCGAACTTGGTCAGGTGCTTGAGCCGGGTGGTGAGTCCGATGCACAGGAAGGTGAACACGAAGGTCCAGGTCCGGAGCGCCTTCTCCCTCCTCGCCGCACCGGCCCGGGCCCAGCTTCCGCTTCTGGCCCACCACCCAACTGGTGCCGGACGGCCCGTACCTGCCGTCCTCCATCCGGGACGACAGCCGCGTGAACAGCTACGCCTTCGGATTGCTCGGCGTGCGGTTGAGCGATGCGGACGCCGTGGCGGTGTCCGGGTTCGGTGCCTGGCTGGAGGCGGTGCAGGGGATCGAGGAGCTGTACGAGGGGAAGGTGGGCATCGTGCAGGACGGCTGGCTCGCGGACGTGCGGCTCGGCTGGCGGCACGCCTTCGGGCGAGGCGGCTCGCTGGACGTCGTGCTGCTGCACGACTACCTGGACATGACCCATGACGTCGCCTTCCCCAACCCCGTCGCCTTCGACCCGCAGGACCCGTCCACGATCCCGGAAGGGCCGCTCCCGGTCTTCCGCTGGGAGCACAACCCGGACCGGACCCGGACGGTGGGCGGGCAGCTCCGCTACGTGACGCCCATCGACACGGTCTGGGATGTCGGCGCCGTGCTCACGCTGAACCGGAAGACGCACCCGAAGATCCCGAACTACGTCATCATGAGCATCCCCCGGCATCCGGGTGTCTCCACCGCCGCGCAGGTAGGCGTCGGGCTGGCCCGGGACCGCGACGAAACCGTCCTGACCGTGGATGCGCTCCTGGAGGCGGGCTGGAGCGAGACGTGGGCCGTGGCCCGGGCGGACATCCTCCACGCCGACGGCACGACGGTGCTGGTGCCTGCCGGCGAGCGGTCGGTGGAGAACCACTTCGGCTTCATGAACGGCGTGCTGCGCACGGCGGTGGGCAGGGAGGAGGCGCTCTGGTCGGTAGGGGCGGGCCTCCAGCTCCGGACCATCGGCTACCACATGACCCAGTACCTGTTCAACGTGCCGTGGTGGCTCCGGCGGCAGGACGAGCGCTGGATCGAATGGACGCCGACCTGGGCGCTCGCGCTGCACCTGCCCGCCCTCGACCTGCGCTACGACGGGCGCGTCACCTTCGGTACCGGAGCGGGCGGGCGGAACGTCCGCGACAGGCCCGACGGGGATACGGCCGCTACTCCTCGACCCGGATGTAGAGGTGGTGCTCTTCCTCGTCGCCGGCGGGCGTGTGGCCGAAATCGAGCTTGAAATCGCCTAGAGGGATCTCCTCGTCCTCGGCCCAGCCGTACATGAGCTCGAAGGAGTCGGGGATGCCGGCCGGGGGTCCGATGTGGTTGTGGTGCACGTAGGTGGCGGCCGGCACCTCCAGCGCGGTCATGCCCTCCGGGACCTCGCCCACTTCCTCGACCTCGGCGCCGACGAGCTGGATGTAGACGTCATCCTCCACGCCGAGGCTCACATCCACGTAGACGTTGCCGGCACGGTGCTCGATCTCGTGGGCGCGGGACCGGAACCGGTCCCAGGCCTCGGGCAGCTCGGTCCACAACGCCTGCCATTCGGCCTCGACCTCGAGGCCCACGATCAGCATGCGATCGCGATGCACGACTTCCAACGGGTCCTCCGGGTCAGAACTCGGTCCAGATCTCCTGCCGCACCAGGTCGCGCAGCGGGGCCGCCCGCTCCCGGTGCGCGGCCCGCTCCTCCTCCGTGTAGAGCCGGTCGTCGCTCATGGGGTAGCTCCGGCGAAGGGAGTCGGGATATCCAACGTGTGGATCGATCAGGCGTCGCGCCAGCATCGGGCGCGAGCATGCCGCCATCCTCTTGCCGCCCCGGTCGACGCCCCTAGCTTGATCGATCCGAAAACGACACCGCGGAGCAAGCCATGCGTGAGCGTCGAACCCGCTCTACCATCCCGTCCCGGTCCCCCGTCCGCTTCCTCGCCCTGCTCGCCGCCCTGGCGCTGACACAGGCATGCGCGCCGCGGCCACCGGAGCCGGCCCCGGTCCCCGTGGCGCCTGCCGTCACGGGGCCGATCCCCGACGCGCCGGCGGAGCCGGTCCGTGCGCCGCACGGCATGGTGGTGGCGACGAACGTGATTGCCAGCGAGATCGGCGCGGAGGTGCTCCGGTCCGGCGGCAACGCGGTGGACGCGGCGGTGGCCACCGCCTTCGCGTTGGCCGCCGTGCACCCCAGCGCCGGGAACATCGGCGGCGGCGGGTTCATGGTGATCCGGTTCCCGGACGGCCGCACCACGACGTTCAACTTCCGGGAGAAGGCGCCGCTCGCCGCGCATCCGGAGATGTGGCTGGACTCGACGGGCGAGTACAGCTACGAGCTTCACCACCGAAGCCACCTCTCGGTAGGCGTGCCGGGCACCGTGGCGGGGTTCGTGAAGGCGCACCAGACGTACGGCACGGGCGACTGGGCCCGGCTCGTGGAACCGGCGGTGGCGCTGGCGGACACGGGCTTCGCCCTGACCGAGTCGCTGGCGTCGTCGTTCGAGCGCGTGCTGGACCGCATGGCGCCGTACCCGGCGAGCGTGGCCAAGTTCTCGAAGGACGGCGAGCCGTACGAAGCCGGTGAGGTGTGGCGGCAGCCGGACCTGGCCCGGACGCTGGCCCGCATCCGGGACCGGCGCCGGGACGGGTTCTACAGCGGCGAGACGGCCCGGCTGATCGTGGCGGAGATGGACCGCGGCAACGGCATCATCACGCTGGAGGACCTGGCTCGCTACGAGGCCCAGGAGAAGCCGCCCATCACGGGCACCTACCGTGGCTACGACGTCATCAGCATGCCGCCGCCCTCCTCGGGTGGGGTGGCCCTCGTGGAGATGCTGAACATCCTGGAGGGCTACCCGCTGGCGGCGATGGGCCACAACAGCGCGACCTACATCCACCACCTGGTGGAGGCCATGCGCCGGGCGTACCTGGACCGGGCCCGCTACCTGGCGGACACCGACGTCGTGGATGTGCCCATCGAGCGGCTCACGAGCAAGGCGTACGCCGCGAGCCTGCGCGCCGGGATCGACGCAGAACGGACGACGTCGTCCAGGGTGGCGGACATCGAGCTCGGCTACGAGAGCCCCGAGACGACCCACTTCAGCGTGGTGGACGAGGACGGGATGGCGGTGAGCGTGACGTACACGCTGGAGCAGGGCTACGGCTCCAAGATCACCGTGACCGGCGCAGGGTTCCTGCTGAACAACGAGATGGGCGACTTCAACCCGGCGCCCGGCCGGACGACGGAGCGGGGTCACATCGGCACCGAGCCGAACCTGGCCCGGCCCGAGCAGCGCATGCTCTCGAGCATGACGCCGAGCATCCTGGCGAAGGACGGCGAGCTGGTCGCCGTCATCGGCAGCCCCGGCGGCCGGACCATCATCAACACGGTGCTCCAGGTCACGCTCAACCTGATCGACCACGACATGAACATCCAGCAGGCGGTGAACGCGGGCCGCCTCCACCACCAGTGGCTGCCCGACGTGGTCCGCATCGAGCGGGGCACCATCACCGACGAGACCGCGGCGGCGCTCCGGGCCATGGGCCACGAGCTGGACATCGGCGGTACCCAGGGCCGGAGCGACGACCTCGCCATCGACCCGCTCACCGGCGAGCGCCTGGGCGCGCCGGACCGACGGAACCCGGATGCGGGGGCGGTCGGGTACTAGCCGGCGTGTTCGGGTTCGCGGGGTGAGCTTGGTCCGCGGGGTTGGTGGGGTCATGGGGTGAGCTTTTCGATCGGTGATCGGTGATCGATGGCTGGGTGAGCAGGCTCTTTCGTAGGGCCTGGAGCTTGGCGAACAGCTCGAGGCCCTGGATGTCGGGCAGTCGGCGAGCTACATCGTACATGGCATCGCAGTGATTGAGCGCCAGGTCCCAGACCTCGAGTTTCTCGAAATTGT
>CAYQCY010000084.1:0-15559 GCA_964416095.1 uncultured Gemmatimonadaceae bacterium | reverse complement strand
GTGGACGAAGGCGAATTTCCTGTCGGAGGTGGGCAGGAAGACGCCGGTGTTCGTGCGCTTCTCCACGGTGGCGGGCGAGCTGGGCTCGGCGGACACGCAGCGCGACCCCCGGGGGTTCGCCATCAGGTTCTACACGGAGGAGGGGAACTACGACCTGGTGGGGAACAACACGCCCATCTTCTTCATCCGGGATCCGCAGAAGTTCCAGGACTTCATCCACTCGCAGAAGCGGTGCCCGGTGCGGAACGTGCGGGACCACGACATGCAGTGGGACTTCTGGTCGCTGTCGCCGGAGTCGACGCACCAGGTGACGATCCTCATGTCGGACCGTGGCACGCCGCGGACCTGGCGTCACATGAACGGCTACGGCAGCCACACCTTCACCTGGGTGAACGAGGACGGCGAGGCGTTCTATGTGAAGTACCACTTCAAGACGGACCAGGGCATCGAGAACTTCACGGACGCCGAGGCGAAGGCGATGACGGCGGAGGACCCGGACTTCCACCTCCGGGACCTGTACGACGCCATCGAGGCGGGCGACCGCCCGTCGTGGACGCTGGAGATGCAGATCATGCCGGTGGCCGAGGCGGAGGAGTACCGGTTCAACCCGTTCGACCTGACGAAGGTCTGGCCCCACGGCGACTACCCGCCCATCGAGGTCGGACGGCTGGTACTGGACCGGAACCCGGAGCACTACTTCGCCGAGGTGGAGCAGGCGGCCTTCGAGCCGGCGAACATGGTGCCGGGCATCGAGACCTCGCCGGACCGTATGCTGCTGGGCCGGCTGTTCAGCTACCCGGACACGCACCGGCACCGCATCGGCACGAACTACCTCCAGCTCCCCATCAACCGGCCGAGAAGCGCCGTCCACTCGTACAACAAGGACGGGCACATGCGGTACCACCACGCCGGCGACCAGCCGGTCTACGCGCCCAACAGCAAGGGCGGCCCGGCGGCGGACACGGAGCGCTACGGCGAGGCGTTCCACCCCGAGGTGGCGGGCCAGCTCACGCGGGAGCCGTACAGGAAGCACCGGGACGACGATGACTTCGTCCAGGCCCGGGCCCTTTACAAGGAGGTCATGACCGACCAGGACCGGGAGAACTTCGTCTCCAACCTGGCCGGCCACATGAGCGCCGGTGTGAGCACGGTGGTCCAGGAGCGGGCCATCCGCGAGATGTGGAGCAAGGTGGACCCGGCGCTGGGGCAGGAGCTGGCGCGGCGGCTGGGTTTGGAGACCGGCGGCTGACCGGTGCGAAGGACGTGCCCCGGCGACGGGGCGTGCGGAAAGGGAGACGGGGCGGAGCGCGGCGGGCGGCGCTCCTGCCGGCCCGACGGGGAGGCGCAATGAAGAAGCTGCGGTTCGATCGGCAGGAGGTGGCAGGCTCCCTGGGCGACCTCGGCACCCTGCTGCCCCTCGCCATCGGCCTCGTGCTGGTCAACGGCCTGGATGCCACCGGGCTCCTGTTCAGCGTGGGGCTGTTCTACGTGCTGGCCGGCCTCTACTTCGGGGTGACCGTCCCGGTCCAGCCCATGAAGGTGATCGGCGCCTACGCCATCGCCGCCGCCATGACGCCGGGCGAGATCACCGCCGCGGGGCTCTGGATGGCCGTGCTCCTCCTCGCCCTCGGCCTCACCGGCGGCATGGCCGTCGTGTGCAGGATCGTGCCGTTCTCGACGGTGCGGGGCGTGCAGCTCGCCACCGGGGTGCTCCTGGTGACGCAGGGCATCGCTTTCATGCTGGGCACGACGTCGCTCCAGCAGACCCACGGGGCCGCCGAGCCGTTCCTCGCCGTGAGCGCGTTCGGGCCCGTCCCGGTGGGAATCGTGCTGGGTCTGGCCGCCGTCGTGCTGACGCTGGCGTTCCTGGACAATCGCCGCGTGCCCGCGGCCCTGGTGGTCGTCGGGCTGGGGATCGTCGCCGGCACGGTCCTCGGCGCGGGACGCGGGCTCGGCGGATTCCACGTCGCACTGCATACGCCCCACATCCTGCCGTTCGGCTGGCCCTCGGGGAGCGAGATCGCCATCGCCCTCACCGCCCTCGCGCTGCCCCAGCTCCCCATGACCGTGGGCAACGCCGTCGTCGCCCAGGCGGACCTGACCCGGGAATACTTCGGGGAGGAAGCGGCCCGGCGGAGCTCGCCCCGCGCCCTTTCCATCTCCATGGGGCTGGCCAACTTCGGGGCAGCGCTGGTCGGCGGCATGCCCCTCTGCCACGGCGCCGGCGGCCTCGCCGCACACTACCGCTTCGGCGCCCGCACGGCCGGCTCGAACCTGATCATCGGCGCCGTTTTCCTCGTCCTCGCCCTCGCCGTCGGCGACATGGCCATGCGCCTCCTCACCCTGCTCCCCTTCGCCGTCCTGGGCGCCCTGCTCTGCTTCGCCGGCGCACAGCTCGCCATGATGATCCTGGACGTCCGGAATCGGCAGGACCTGCTCGTCGTCATCGCCATGCTCGGCGCGACGCTGGCCACCAACCTCGCCGTGGGCTTCGCCGTGGGGATCGGCCTGGCGTACGTCGTCCGCCTTGCGCGGCTGCGGGTGTGAGCGCGGAGCCGACCCCGCACAACGGACCGGCGGGCGCGGGCCACCCGGCAACCGTATCGGATCGGTCTTGCCCCGGTCGCTCCGGAACCGGAGACTTGAAGCATGCAAGCCCTCGAACAGGACATCGAAGCCGTCCGACGCATGAGCCCGGCGGAGAAGCTCGCCGTGATGAAGAGCCTCATCCGGACGGCCTACGAGCTGAAGGCCGCGGCGATCCGGGCCCGCTGCCCCGACCTGCCGGAGGCGGAGGTCCAGGCTCGCGTGCGCGCAGCGATCACCGGTGACCGACCCTGTGACCTGATCGGGCTCTTCATCGAGCCCCTGGAACGACTGGGCATCCCCTCATGGTCACCGGGGGAGTGGCGTCCGTCATCTATGGGGACCCCCGGTTCACGCGCGATATCGACATCGTGCTCCGGCTCCGGACCCAGGAGATCGTCGGGCTCGTCGCCGCGTTTGCCGGCGACGAGCCGGATTCCGAAGCGCTTCGCGAATGGACTACGCGGCTCGACCTCGAGGAGGCGCTGACCGAAGCGCGGGGATACTCTCCTTCCTGACACCGGCGCGGATCCTGCACCCGCAGCCAGCGAAGCCATCGAACGCAGTGGACCGACACGCGGGAGGCATCCGTGGACAGGCGCAGGCTGGGGAACGAAGGACTCACCGTTTCCGCTCCGGGGCTCGGCTGCATGGGCATGAGCGAGTTCTACGGCACGGCGGACGAGGACGAGTCCATCGCCACGATCCACCGGGCACTCGAGCTGGGAATCGATTTCCTGGACACGGCCGACGCGTACGGCCCCTTCACCAACGAGAAGCTGGTGGGGAAGGCCATCGGCGACCGTCGCGACCGGGTCGTCCTCGCCACCAAGTTCGGGAACGTGCGTACCGCCGACGGCGAGTTCCTCGGGATCCGCGGCGACCCCGAGTACGTGCGTGAAGCGTGCGACGCCTCCCTCCAGCGTCTCGGCGTGGACCACATCGACCTGTACTACCAGCATCGGGTGGACCCGGACGTGCCCATCGAGGATACGGTGGGCGCCCTGGCCGGGCTGGTGGAGGCCGGCAAGGTCCGCTACCTGGGCCTTTCCGAGGCCGCGCCGGAGACGATCCGGCGGGCCCACGCCAGCCACCCCATCTCCGCTCTCCAGACGGAGTACTCGCTCTGGACCCGGGACGTGGAGCACGACGACGTCCTGGCCACCACCCGGGAGCTCGGGATCGGGTTCGTCGCCTACAGCCCTCTCGGTCGCGGGTTCCTGACTGGCAGATACCAGTCCCCCGAAGACCTGCCGCAGGACGACTGGCGGCGCCACAACCCGCGCTTCCAGGGCGAGAACTTCCGGAAAAACCTGGACCTGGTCCGGGAGGTGAAGGCCATGGCGGAGGAGAAGGGCATCACCCCGGCCCAGCTCGCCCTGGCCTGGGTCCTGGCCCGCGGCGACGACATCGTGCCCATCCCCGGCACCACGACGCGAAAACACCTGGAGGAGAACGCCGCCGCCGTCGCGTTCACGGAGGACGAGCTGGCGCGGCTCGATGAGGTGGCACCGGCGGGGGTGGCGGCAGGCGACCGCTACCCGAACATGAGCACGGTGTACCGCTGAGACGGACGGGCGCGCGTTGAAAGGCTAGTCGTCGTCCTCGGCCCGCTTCCGCGCCGCCGACAGGTAGCCCGGCTTCAGGTCCAGCAGGTTCGCGATCTTGCGGAGCATGATGGCCTCACGGCCGGCGATCTCGCCGTCCGCCAGGATGAGACCCCACATGATCTCCGCCAGGAGCGTCTTCTGGCCCAGGCTGTAGTTCGACCGGATCAGGGTCGTGAACTGGTAGAGGTCGATGGCCGCGGCCTGCTCCTTCGCCGCCAGCTCGATGAGCTCCTGCGCCGTCTCCTCGTCCAGGTCGAAGTGGCGCCGGGCCACCGCCTCGATGTGGAGCCGTTCCGCCGGGCTGAAGTCGTCGTCGGCCCGGGCCAGCTCCAGGAGCAGGGCGCACGCCGCCACCTGGAGCTCCCGGTCGGCGTCCGCCGGATCCCTCGGCATCGGTTCCGCGGGCCGCGCCGCATCGTCCCCGTTGCCCGGCGCGCTCATGCGCTGGTCGAAGAATTCCCGGATGGCATCGAGCATGGGCTCATGATGCCTGGCACGGGCCGCGTGGGCAAGCGACCGGACCGGGACCGGCGTCACGCCCCCTCCGCCGGATCGCCTTTCCACAGATCTGCCATCCAGCCCTTCCTCCCCTGGTTGCCTACCGACCGTGTTTTCGGCAGGAACACGGGTGCGCTGTCGACATTTGACTGCCTGGCACGCCCATGACAGACTCAGCCGGGTAACGGCTCTGACACACCCGACGACGGGCACCGATGACCGGCGACAGCGGCGGTGACGCGCCTGGACCAGCAACCAGAGGCACGAGGCAGGTCAGGAGGACGTGGTCCAGGTCGCTGTCCCACTGGATCTTCCATGTTCATCTGTGGCTGGGAGTGATGGTGACGGCGATCCTCGTGGTTATCGCCGCCACCGGGATCCTGCTCAACCACAAGCGGGCGCTCGGACTCCTGCCGACTGTCGACGGCACTTCCGGCGGTCCATTCGAGCAAGTCCTATCTCTGGCCGACCTCGCCCGTTGCGCCCGGGCCGCTGTTCCCCCGGTGATCGCGCAGGCCGGCGTGGACCGCATGGACGTTCGACCCGGCGACGGCCTGGTGAAGGTGCGGTTCGACGACCGGGAAGTCACCGAGGTGACGGTGGACATCAGGTCCGGTCGCATCCTGCATGTGGGACGACGGAACGATGTATTCCTGGAAAAGCTACACTCCGGCGAGATATTCGGAGGCGGGTGGATCCTCTTGAGCGACATTGCCGCCGTCGCGGTCGTCATTCTGCTCCTCAGCGGTTACTGGCTGTGGCTTTACCCCCGCGCCCGCCTGTGAGCACGCACCGAGTGGCACTCCTCGCCGGACTCTTCCTCATCCCCGCCGTCCTGCTTTGGCTGGGGCACGGCTTCCGCTTTCGGCCACGTCGCTGGAGGTGGAGCTTCTGGGGCGGTGTAGTCGGCCAGGTGACCGGCGTCGCCCTCACGGCGACGGTCATGGTGCTGCCACCTGTGGCCTGGCACGACGGCGGCTGGCGAGGATTCCTCGTGCACTGGTCTCTCCTCCTCCCCGTGCTCGGCGGCATGGCCGCAGGCTACGCCGGCGCCCACCTCCGCGCTTCGGAGGACTAGAGGAAACACCCACAGGGCGACAGCTTCGGAGGAGCCGTACTCCTGGCTGGGCGGCCCGCTCACCCGCTATGGGCTCAATTGACGGGGCCCTCGGAGGAACGGGGCCGCCACAGCGCCATCACCCAGAAGAACCCGGCCGCCGCCGCCCCGGCCACGCCACCCACGACGGCGTCAAACACCCAATCCCGGACACCGAGGACCAGGCCCGTCACGACGTGGAAGACGACGAAGCCCGCCACCGCCCCGATGAGCACCACCGGAACGGGGCCCAGCCACCCCTTCGACCGGAGCAGATGGTACGCGGGAACGCCCACCAGCAGCTCCACGGCGTACGCGATGGGCACGCCGAACAGCAGGAACACGACCGTGATCCCGGCGGTCGCCCCCAACCAGTGGAGCGGCGACGCCCCCGAGTAGCCGGTCCAGCCCAGCACCGCAACCACGATCGCCACCACCACGACCGCCGCCAGGGGGGCCGCCAACCAGGCCCACGCCGTCCGGCTGCCTTCGTTCATGGCTCCCTTCCTTCTGCCTTCAAACGAATTCCGAGCCGACACCAAGACCCGCCACCCTCAGCCCTTCCTCGCGCCCTCGATCTCGACGAAGCGGGCCAGCTCGCACGGACACTGGACCACGACGCCGTCCCGCTTCCGTACCACGACCGCACCCCCGTCCCGCCGGCCCAGGCTCAGCAGGTCACCCTCGTGGAGGCCCAGCTCCCCGCACCACTCCCGCAGGCAGTCGAAGAGGATACGCCGCACGGTCACCGTCTGGTCCGGGGAGATCTCCGCGAGGCTCCGGATGCGTCTTCGTTCCATGGCTCTCCCCTCCCACCACGAGCGTGACTACACTCATCAGTATGTCCGCACACCAACACTACCTGATAAGGTCGTAACGCGCAACTCGGAGGGGTTGTACACCACTCATCGAATACGTATGTTGTCGAGGGAATCGCGAGAGATGACCTGTTGACTTTACTCATGGGTACGACCCAGCCGGCCGCCGCCAGGAACGAGGAAGCACGGCCATCGCCGCCGGAAGCCCTGCTGGATGCGGCTTTCCGGGTGTTCGCCGTATGCGGCTACGGGGCCACGCGCCTCGAGGAGGTGGCCGCGGAGGCCGGCATGACGAAGGGCGCGATCTACTATCATTTCCAAGGGAAGGAGGATCTTCTCCGGCGGGCGGTGCAGCACCGGCATCGCGCCATCTTCGAGGAGGTGGAGGAGGAGCTGGCGCAGTTGCGGGCGCCGGCTGCGGTGCGGATCCGGCACATGCTCCGACGGCTGTGGCATCACGTGCTGGAGCCGGGCTGGGGCCATGCGTTTCGCTTGATGTTCGGCGAGGTCGGCGTGGGGTTCCCGGCGCTGTTCCGGATGTGGGTGGAGGAGGGGCCGGTGCAGGGCTGGTCGCTGGTGGGGGACCTCATCGAGGAGGGTGTGGCGGCCGGTGAGTTCCGACGGGGGGTGGATGCGGAGGTCACCGCGCGGATGGCGGTGTCGGGACTCATGCTGCAGGCCGCCCTACAGGCGCACTCCGGTCTGGAGATGGTGGCGCCGTGCGACCTGGACCGGATCTTCGATTCCGCCGTGGACCTGATCCTCCACGGACTGGCCGTGACCCACGGGCACGGCCCGGGCGCCTGAGCGCCGTCGCCCGCCCGTCACTCGGTCATGAGCAGGCTGGGCAGCGACATGTCCGACGGCTCGGCGAACCCCCGCCTCGTGCTGATCGCCATCCAGGGCCAGGATGTCGAGGTAGATGCTCTCCGCCTCGCACGGCTCGCCCAGGAACCGGTAACGCTCCGCCTTCTGCATGGCCCGCTCGACGGCCCCCGCCGACAGCTTCTTGAGCTCCTGCATCGACTCCTCCCGCGGAGACCCGCAAGCCAGCGCTCCCGCGGCATGGCTCGAACGTCGCCGCTGGCGTGGACGGCCGACCCCGCGAGCCGGACCGACCGCGCACGGCCTCAGTTCATGGAAGGATCAAACGGGATGCGGGCCATCGTGGCGTACCGGGGTCCCTTCCGCTCCAGGACGCGACGCCACAAGTCCTCGGGGGACCTGGTGAACACGTCGTCTTCGGTGGCCGGCTCGATGATCCACGAGTCCTCTTCGAGCTCGCCTTCGAGCTGGCCGGGGCCCCAGCCTGCGTGGCCCGCGAATACGCGGGCGTGGAGCACGGCGTGGCGGACGGAGGACGGGACGTCGCCGGTGAGGAACCCCACGGAGCCGAACACCGGCACGTCCACGAGCCCGGGATCCGCCACTTCAGCGAGGAGCAGCGGCTGCTGGGGCTCCACGGGGCCGCCCTGGTAAAGGAGCTCACCGGGACCGAGCAGGTCGGCAAGCGGCGGGACCGCCTGTTGCACGGTCATGTCCAGGGGACGGTTGAGCACGACACCCAGCGCCCCCTCGCCGGTGTGCTCCGCGATCAGCACCACGGTGTGACGGAAGTTCGGGTCGAACAGTCCGCCACCGGAGATGAGGAGCTGGCCCTTCAGGCTATCCACCGTTGCCTCCGCCGTTTCCCATCGCGTTCGTCTCTCGGCCGGCCTCCGGGTGCGAACCGGCTCCCTGGTCAGCGCCGGGACGAGCAGCGGTCCCACTTCAACTTGTCCCGGTCGCTCCGCCACGTAAAGGACCTGGCGCGGTGGTCCAGACGATCGGACCGCCAGCTCCGGGGCTACCACCGGTTCGTCTCGCTGCGCCATGGGTACGCGCCGGGAGGGCGGCTACTCTCGGTGTCCGAAAGGGGGAGGCCGGCCAGGCGCCCTCCGGCGCGGACCCATGTTCCGTCACGCCCTGATGCGCCGCAGCGTGTCGTTCCCGCGGGCCCGGAGCTCTTGTGTACACTCCGGTGCCCCGCTTAGCCTTGTCGGCGCGCGAACGTTCCGACGGACCGTTCCGGGGCCGCCCCGTTGCCCGGACCTCGCAAACCTGCGCCCGCTACCCCATGAACGAACCGACGCATCGAAGCGACCGGGTGACCGTTCTCCTCACGACACTGCTCCTCGCCGCGTCCGGCCTGGGCGCACAGGGCCCCGAAGCGGGCCCCTTCCCGGAGGGCCGGAGCCTCGTTGAGGCGGACTTCGACGGGACGCCGCTCAACCTGTGGGCGTACAAGCCGGACAACTACGTCGGCGACGGGTTCATCCTGCTGCTCCACGGAGCGTCCCGGGCGGCCGAGGCGTACCGGGACAACGCCCGGGGCTTCGCCGGGGAGTTCGGGAGGCTCGTCGTCGTGCCGGAGTTCGACCGCGACCGGTTCCCGAGCCGGCGCTACCAGTACGGCGGGGTGTTCCGTGAGGACGGCTCGTTCGCCGATCCCGCGGAGCACACGTACGCGTTCATCCCGAAGATCGTGGAGTACATCCGCGGCCGGGAGGGCGAGCCGGAGCTGCCCTGGATCCTGCTGGGCTACTCGGCCGGCGGGCAGTTCGTCGCGCGCATGGCCGCCTTCCTCGACACCGACGCCGAGCGGCTGGTGGCCATGTCGCCGGGGTCGACCCTGTTCCCGACCCGGGAGCTGGAGTTCGGCCTGGGCTTCGGCGGCCTGCCGGAGGCGTACGGTAGCGACGAGCGGATCCGCCGTTATCTCGCCCTGCCCCTCACCATCGCCATCGGCACCGCCGACGTCGAGGAGGGCCAGCTCCCCCGTGGCCGCGCATTCGACCAGGGCGTGCACCGGTACGCCCGCAACCTCCGCTGGTTCACCCGCGCCATGGAGCTGGCCCACGAGCGGGGCTGGGCGTTCAACTGGCGCCTGGTCCTGCACCACGGCGCCGGGCACCCTCCGCCGGAGATGTTCGACCACCCGGCCATCGGGAACTCGCTGTTCGGCCACCGCTTCGAGGGGCAAGGGCGACCCTGACCGGAGGGCGCAACCGCCCCCACCCTGGAAACCACGCCGGCCACGCCGGGGCCCGCGGCAATCCCATAGCCAGCAATGCCGTCCGTCGGGCGACCGGCGACGCAGCCAGGCTTCCTACTCCCCGGACGGCTCGAGCATCGTCTACTACGGGATTCGTTGGTCACTCCCTACCGGGGTCACCCCACGGTGGCAGTTCGTGGAGGAAGCACTGGAACTCGATGGCGCGGCCGTCGGGGTCCCGGGCGTAGAAGTTGTAGATCCGGTAGCGAACGGTCTCCTTCGGCGCGCTCGTCGCCGTGGCCCGCAGCCGGTCGTGCATCGCGTCTACCTCCTCCCGGGTCGGGTAGAAGAAGGTGAGGAGCGCGTCGGTGTCGACGCGTTCCCCCTCCTGGAAGCCCACCAGGAGGTTGTCGTGCCGGAGAATCGTGATCTCCGGCTGCTCGAGCCACCGCCGCATACCCACCTCCTCGGTGTAGAACGCGACGATGCGCTCGAGGTCCCGCGTCTTCAGGAACACGATTCCGGCCATCGATCCTCCATCGCTCGCGCGCGCATCCGAGGTCCCGCGAGGACTGGTCCCGCGAAGACCGCAGCCCGCTGAACCCTACGCCCGTTTGGACCGCACGTCACCCTCGCCCGCATCCTCCCATGCCGACGGGCGATCCACCGTGTTGGGGCCTTTGTGCCCACTCTCTCCGGGAGTATGACCATGCAACGTCTCCTCGTTCGCCACCTGCTCGCCCTCGCCGGCCTCATCCTCGTCGCCGCGCCCGCGGCGGCGCAGATCGACGGAGCGGGTACGGGTTCCGGGTACGATCCAGACATGGAGGACCGCACTTCTCGAACCAAAGACCGTGAGCCATGATATTCGGTGCCGGATTGACGCCCTTGACCGTGTGATCGAGCGTTTGAGCGGAGCGATGTTCCTGAACCAGGTCAGCCGTGCGCGCGTCCGAAACGGGTCAGCGGTTGAACAGGCTGACGAAGCAGGGGACCTCGTGGCGGTGGCCGGGCGTCGTCGCCATCACGAGCCGCGGCGGTCCCGGCGCGTCGCCCGGCGGGTGCTCCGGGGCAGGGGCCACACCGTCTCTGCGGCGGCGGGCGGTCGACGAGGCCGTGAAGGCGCCCTGATTCAAGTCCGGCGGGGCACGGGTCGAGAATGAGAAAGGGACGAGATGGCCGCGCGGGGCCCGACACATGATACCGCAAGCCGGAAAACATTGGACGGGCGCCGGTGCCCCGGGCGAATGCCAACCCCCATGAACCGTTGGGCGCGTTGAACGAATGGCGCCGCCGGGCCCGGGCGCACGCGCCTTGAGTGGATGGCGCCCCTCCACGAGCAGACCTGCCAACCGGAAAGGGTTGCGGACCGATGAGCCCACCCTGCATGGCGGTGAAGATGAGAGGCGCGCCGGAATGCGTCGGTGTCAGGCGTGCGTACGCCACGTGGGGAGGGGCGGACCGGGTGGCGAAGGCGCTGTCGGAGGCGTCCACCCACTTCAGCCGGGCGGCGGAGCCGGACCTGGAGTGGGTCCTGGGCCTGCTGGGTGAGGCGGTGGGAGCGAGCCGGGCGTACATCTTCATGTTGCGGGATGGTGGGCGGACGATAGACAACACCCACGAGTGGTGTGCGCCGGGGGTGGAGCCCCAGATCGGTAACCTGCAGGGGCTGGACCCGGAGGTGGTTCCGTGGTGGATGGAGCGACTGCGGCGGCACGAGACGATCCTGATCGAGGATGTGGGCGCGCTGGGTGAGGAGGCGCGTGCGGAGCGGGAAATGCTGGAGGCGCAGGACATCGTGAGCGTGCTGGTGGTGCCCGTCGCGACGCGGGACGGGGACCTGGAAGGGTTCCTGGGGTTCGACGATACGGAGGGGCGGCGGGCGTGGACGGAGTCGGACCTGCGTGCGCTGGAGGTGGTGGCGGAGATGATCGCGGGGGAGCTGGAGCGGCGTCGTGCACAGGAGCAGCTCCGTGGGCGGGAGCGGCTGCTGGCGGATGCGGAGGACCTGGCGGGGGTCGGGAGCTGGGAGCTGTTCCCGCAGACCGGGGAGGTCCGTTGGTCGGACGGGATGTGGCGGATCCACGGCCGTGAGCGGGTGGACGATGTGGCGGTGATCCGGGAGCTGTTCCCGGACGCGGTTCATCCCCGGGACCGGCGCCGGGTGGCGGACGGGTTGAAGCGTCTGCGGGAGCGGGGCGGGTCGTACGAGATGGAGTACCGCATCGTGCGGCCCGACGGCTCGGTGCGGACGGTGCTCGGGCGCGGGCACGGGGAGCTGGACGGGGACGGCCGGGTCACCCGGGCGCTGGGCATCCTCCAGGACGTGACGGAGCGGGTGGAGGCGGAAGCCGCGCTGCGCCGGAGCGAGGAGCAACTCTTCCGGGCACAGAAGATGGAGGCGGTGGGGCGGCTGGCGGGCGGCATCGCCCACGACTTCAACAACCTGCTCACGGCGATCCGGGGCAACACCGAGTTCTTGCTGGAGCGCGCCGAGTCGGTGGAGGACCGCCGGGACCTGGAGGAGATCCGGCGCTCGGTGGACCGGGCCACGGCGCTGACGAGTCGGATCCTGGCCTTCAGCCGTTCCCAGGTCCTGGACATCACGCCGCTGGACCTGAACCAGGTGGTCCGGGACGCGAAGACGCTCGTGGACCGGCTCATCGGCGACGACATCCGGGTCGTGGTGAACCTGGACGACTCGCTGTCGCCGGTACGGGCGGACGCGGGGCAGCTCGACCAGGTCATCCTGAACCTGGCGGTGAACGCCCGCGACGCCATGCCCGGCGGCGGGACGCTGACCATCGCCACCCGGGAGGTGGAGCTCGCCGCCGACTCCGCCGTGGCGCTGGAGCCGGGGAGGTACGCCCGGCTGCGGGTGTCGGACACGGGCCACGGCATGGACCGGGCGACCGTCGCCAAGATCTTCGACCCCTTCTTCACCACCAAGAAGGAAGGCGAAGGCACCGGCCTCGGGTTGAGCACGGTCTACGGCATCCTCCGCCAGCTCGAAGGCGCGGTGGCCGTGGAGAGCGAGCCCGGCGAAGGCTCGACCTTCGACGTGTACCTGCCCACCACCGACGAGCCGGCACGGCCACGGGACGGCGGCGCCGGGCGGCACGCGGACGAGTGCCCCGTCGGGGCCGGCGAGACGATCGTCGTGGCCGAGGACGACCGGGCCGTCAGCTCCCTCGTCCGCCGCGCCCTGGAAAAGGCCGGCTACACGGTCGTGGAAGCGGCCACGGGAGAGGAGGCGCTGCAATTCATCGAGTCGGGCGAGCCCTTCGACCTCCTGGTGACGGACCTGGTCATGCCCGAGCTGGGAGGCTGGGAGCTGGCGGAGCGCCTCGAATGGGAGCGGCCCGGCACGAAGATCCTGCTGATGTCGGGCCACAGCCCCGGCCGGGGACACGATGTCCCCCTCAGGACCCACATCCCCTTCCTCGCAAAACCCTTCGGCCCCGCCGAGCTGGAGCGGAAGGTCCGGGAGGTGCTGGACGGGTGAGCCGCCTCCGCCCGGGCGCCGCGGCCCGCCTCGCGCCGCGTCACCGGCCCGAGTCCCTCGCATCCACGAGTTCCCGCGGGTACGGCTCGAAGTACCGCTGGCCGCGCAGGTAGCCCTCGTCGAACCGCTCGGTCCAGGAGCGGAGCACGGGGAGCACGGCGCCGAGGCCGACGCGGTCGTTCCGGTAGTCGTCCAGGAGCGTCTCGAAGTGGCGCTTCTCCCGGGCGGCCAGGCCCTTCTTGAAGTAGCCCCGCGCGTGCTCCAGGACGTTCAGGTGCTCCCGCACCCCGGCCGTGCGGGCCATGGCCCGGGCGAAGCCGGCGCGGTATTCCTCGGCGACGTCCCCGAAGCGCCGGCCCTCCTGCTCCGCCAGCAGCCGGCCCAGCTCCCGCATGGCCGCCTGGTCGTGGGCCATGAGCACCAGCTTGTACGCCGAGTGGAACCGGATGAGCTCCGCCACCTCGCCGGCGGCGATGACCTGCCGCAGCGTGGCGTGGCCGAAGAGCCAGGTGAGCCAGTGCTGGCGGATGGCGCGGTTCGTGAGGCGGCCCTCGTCCTCGACGGGCCGGTCCGGGAAGCGCTCTTGCACCGCGGCCGCGAACCGGCCGGCGTCCTTGCCGACGGGCGCGGCGCCGTCGCCGGTGCCGCCGTAGAGCTTGACGTCCTTGATGCCGCAGGAGGGGGAGCGGCTCTTGAGGAGGAAGCCGTCGACGTCGTGGAGGCCGTCGAGGAAGGTGTGGGCGAAGCGGTCCATGGCGCCGGTGAGGTCCCGGCCGGTGGATGGCTGGTGGAGGTGGACGCCGTCGTCGAGCCGGACGAGGCGGATGGGGTCCCGGGGCACGCCGAGTCCGATCTCCACCTCGGGGCAGACGGGTACGAGGTCGACGTGGGGGGCGAGGCGGTGGACGATGGGCGCGCGGATGGACTGGGCGTTGTAGCGTACCGCGGCGAGCTCGAGGCACTCGCTCAGGACGACGCGGGGCCGGGCGAACGCGCCGAGGGGCTCCAGCCGCCTCACGCCTCCCCCGACGTCAGCCCGTCCAGGACGGCGCCGAGACCGCCCAGCTCGTGCACCACGACGACGCCGGCGTCGGACAGCTCGGCCTCGCGCCACGCGGCGCCGGAGCCGCCGGCCACCACCGGCACGTGGGCGGGCAGCGCCCGGCGCAGCTCCGCCAGCTCGCCGGCCAGGTCGACGCCGTCGGCGCCGAGCACGGCGCTCACCGCCACGGCCCGGGCGCCCCTGGAGCGGGCCGCCGCGGCGATCTCCGACGCCGGCAGGTCCGCGCCCAGGTAGACCACGTCCCAGCCCTCGCCCAGCGCCGCCGCCGCCACCAGCAGCGCGCCGACCTCGTGGCGGTCGCCGGACGGCGTCGCCACCACCAGCCGCGGCGCGCCCGGCGCCGACTCGAACGACGCCATGACGTGGTCCAGCACCCGCCGGATCACCACCGTGGCCAGGTGCTCCTGCGCCGGCGTCAGCCGCCCCGCATGCCACTCCTCGCCGATGGCCCGGAACAGCGGCGCCGCCACCCGCTCCAGGAACGGGCCCACGCCCAGCACCGCCGCGGAGCGCCGCAGCACCGCCTCCAACCCCTCGTCGTCCAGGACGCGGACCGGGACCATGGCCTCCTCCACGTAGCCGCCCGGGTCCGGCGCTCCGGCACGACGCGGCGCCCGGGCACGCTCCGCCTCGTCCTCCCGCACCAGCTCCGCCAGCTCCGCCGGACCAAGGTCCGCCACCTGCCCGATGCTCCGGCCCGCCAGCGTCGCCAGGTGCAGCAGCCGCAGACGCTCGATGTCCGCGTCCGTGTACAGCCGCTGCCCGCCCTCCGAGCGCTCCGGCTCCACCACACCGTACCGGCGCTCCCACACGCGTAGCACGTCCGGGGTCAGCCCCGTACGCTCCGACACCACCCCGATAGGGTGCCGCGCCCTCCCGTTCCCCACCGCCTCCGATCCTGCGCCCATGTCATCCTCGCTTCCGTGCCTGGCCTCGTTGCCGGCGTCCGCTGCATGCCCGGCGTGACCGGGGTTCGCGGCGTCCGCCCGGTCGATGATCGATGATCGGTGATCGGTGGCGCGCGCGGCGTCCGCCCGACCCGTGATCGATGATCGGTGATCGGTGATCGATGACGCTCGCGGGGCGCGCCGTGTGCGCGGCGTGACCGCCGGCTTCAACCGGGGGCGCCGGCACCCATCCCGGGCCCTCGCCGTGGCGCCGTCCCTCGCGCCTTCCGCCTCTCGCCTCCCGCCTCCCGCCTCCCGCCTGCCGCCTGCCGCCTTCTGCCTTCCGCTTTCCGCCTGCCGCCTTCCGCCTGCCGCCTTCCGCCTTCCGCCTCCCGCCTTCCGCCTCCCGCCTTCCGCCTCCCGCCTCCCGCCTTCCGCCTTCCGCCTTCCGCCTTCCGCCTT
>CAYQCY010000083.1:12412-16085 GCA_964416095.1 uncultured Gemmatimonadaceae bacterium | reverse complement strand
ATCGCCGTATCTAATCGCTTCATCCCGCAGCGCGAGCGTGAGCTCGCGCGAGGACTTCGATCATGTGCACCTGCTCGTCGAAGGTGAGGGCGGTGGTGTCCACGGTGACGGCGTCGTCGGCGCGTCGGAGCGGTGCGGCCCGCCGCTCGGAGTCGAGGCGGTCCCGCTCCTTGAGGCGACGCGTCTCGGCGATGAGCTCGTCCCGGTCCGGATCCCGGTTCCCGTTCTCGGCCAGCCTGCGCCGGGCCCGGGTCTCGGGGTCGGCCACCAGGAAGATCTTGAGGTCCGCCTCGGGGAAGACGACAGTGCCCATGTCCCGCCCGTCGGTGACGGTGTCCACGCCCCGGGCGGCGTCCCGGAGCCGGTCCAGGAGCCATTCCCTCACGGCGGGGATCGCGGCCATGCGGGAGACGTGGGCGTTCACCTCGGCGGACCGGATGGCCTCGCCGACGTCCTCGCCGTCGATCTGGAGAGCGAACCCGCCGGCCGCAGGCCGCGCCGAGACGGCCAGCCCGTCCAGCTCGCCGACGGACAGCTCGTCCCAGTCCTCGACGGGAATGCCGGCCCGGAGCGCCGCCAGGGTGAGGGTGCGGTAGAAGGCGCCCGACTCCAGGTGCCGGAAGCCGAGGCGACGGGCCAGCGTCTTGGCGGTGGAGCTCTTGCCCGACGCGGCGGGCCCGTCGATGGCGATGATCATGCGAGCGCCGCCGCCGTTCGCTCCAGGTCGGCCCAGAAGGCGGGATACGACACCGAGACGACGCCGGGCTCGTCGACCTGGATGTCGTTTCCCGGCAACGCGCCCAGCACGCCGAAGGCCATGGCGACCCGGTGGTCGCCGAAGGCGGATACGCGGCCGCGGAGGGGCCCCTCCGTGCCCACGACGGTGAGGCTGCCGCCGTCGTCCGTCGCGTCGACGCCCACGGCCCGCAGGCCCTCCGCCAGCGACGCCAGCCGGTCCGACTCCTTGACCCGCAGCTCATCGGCGCCGGTGAAGCGGGTCTCGCCCTCGGCCCGGGCGGCCAGCACGGCCAGGGCCGGGACCTCGTCCAGGAGGCTGGGAATCTCGGCGGCCGTGACCGTGGTGGCGCGAAGCGACGACGGAACCACGAACAGGTCTCCCACCGGCTCGCCGCCGCTGTCCGTCCCCGCCTCCACCGTCACGGTCCCGCCCATGCGCCGGACCACGTCCAGCATGCCGCTGCGCGTCGGGTTGAGCCCCACGGCGCGGATGCGGAGCGGCCCGGTGGCGGCGGCGAGGCCCAGCACCACGAAGTACGCGGCGGACGAGATGTCGCCCGGGACCTGGAAGTGCAACGGTTTCAGGCGCGGGACCGGCTCGAGCATCACCTCGTGCCCCTCGTCCACGGTCCCGGTGCGCACCGGGACGTCCATGGCGGTGAGCATGCGTTCCGTGTGGTCCCGCGAGGGATACGGCTCCACGACTCGTGCGCCCACGCCCCCGGTGAGGCCCGCCAGCAGAACCGCGCTCTTCACCTGCGCGCTCGCCTTCGGGCTCGGATGGGTGATCCCGGTAAGCTGGCCGCCGGTGAGCCGCAGCGGCAGGCGGCCCGGCTCGCCGCGCTCCTCCACGCGGACGCCCATCCGCTCCAGCGGACCCGTGACCCGACGCATGGGCCGGCCCCGGAGCGATGCGTCCCCGGTGAGCTCCGCGGGGAAGCCCTGGCCCGCCAGGATCCCCATGAGCAGCCGCGCAGTGGTGCCGCTGTTGCCGCAGTCGATGGTCCCGTCAGGTGCCCGCAGGCCCCGGAGGCCCACGCCCGCCACGGTCACCGGCGACCCGTCGGCGGGCGGGTCCGGGACCGGTGCGCCCAGCGTCCGGAGCGCCGCCGCCGTGGACCGGGGATCCGCACCGTCCAGCAGACCTGCGAGCCGGCTCTCGCCGTCGGCCAGCGCCGCCAGCATGAGGGCCCGGTGCGTCATGGACTTGTCGCCCGGCACCCGCACCGCCGCCCGGACCTGCGGATCCGCGGCGTGCATCAGTCGGCGTCCCGGTACGGTACCTCGATCTCCAGGCCGTCGTGGGCGACGACGGTCTGCGGGAACGTCTCCCGCGCCTCCCGCTCCAGCGTGCGCGGGTCCTCCGCGTAACGCGGCGAGATGTGGGTGAGCACCAGACGCAGAGCGCCCGCATCCCGTGCCACCGCGGCGGCCTCGCGGGCCGTGGAATGGCCCGTCTGCCGCGCCCGGTCCGCCTCCTCCTCGGCGAAGGTGGCGTCGTGGATCAGGAGGTCGGCCGAGGCGGCCGCCGTCACCGTGCCCTGGCTGGGTCGTGTGTCCCCCGTGTACACGACCCGGCGACCGGGTCGCTCCGGGCCCACCACCTCCTCCGGCCGTACCGTCCGCCCCTCCACCTCCACCACCTCACCGGCGTGCAGCCTCCCGAAGAGCGGGCCCGGCGGCACGCCCAGCTCCGCCGCCCGCTCCGGGTTGAACCGCCCGAGCCGCGGGTGTTCCACCACGGCGTAGCCGAGGGACCGGCCGCCGTGGGCCGTCTCGAACGGCACGACGTCGTACTCCTCCCGCTCCACCGCCTCGCCGGGCGAGAGCTCCCGGATCCGCGCGTCGAACGGGACCCGCTCCACACCGAGGTGGACCGCCTCCTCGATGACCCCGCGCGTGCCCGACGGCGTCCACAACGTCACCGGCGCCTCCCTGCCCTGCAGCCCCAGCGTGCGCAGCAGCCCGATCACGCCCAGGAAGTGGTCCGCATGCATGTGGGTGAAGAAGATGTCGCCCAGGGTGAACCCGGTCCCGAACCGCATCATCTGCCGCTGCGTCCCCTCGCCGCAGTCGAACATGAGCACCTCGCTCATGCGCTGCACCACGACGGAGCTCACGTTCCGACCCACCGTCGGCCGGCTCGCCGCCGTCCCCAGGAAGGTGACCCGTATCATCCCTGCACCCACGTCCTCGGCATCAGCCACACCGGCGACACCATGGCATACAGAACGCGCGTCCACGGCGTGGCCGCGGGCGCGGTGAGAAGGAGGAGCCAGAGGGCGACGGCGAGGGCGGCGCGACCGCGGCTCCGGCGCCCGTCCCGGGCCTCGGCGTCCGCCTGGTCCATCCCGGTCAGATCGCCGCGTCGGGCCCGTGCCCGGGCGAGCTCGTTCGCCCACAGGAGCTCGGCCACCGAGTCGAGCAACCGGATCCCGGCCCGCAACGCCCGCCACGCCACGCCCGCGAACCCCACCACCGCGAGCATCGTCCACGCGATTTCCACGCCCGAAGCTATCCCTGTGCCCAGCCACCGCACAACCCGGTTCAACTGCAGGCGGAAGGCGGGAGGCGCGAGGCGGGAGGGACTGCGATACGGTGAGCGAACTGCGGGCGGGAGGCGGGAGCAACCTTGGGAATCATGGTGTGCATCCCATCAGGTGAGCGATCGGGACGCCGGGCCAGGCCCGGACCGAGGGACTGCACACGACGAGGTGGACCATGCGCCGCAGCAACGGGAGAATCGCTTCAGCACGGTACGTGGCGCTCGCCGCCCTCCTCGCAGCCGGGGCCGTACCGGTCACGGCCCAGGAGGAGGAGCCGGAGCGGGAGTGCATCTGCATCGAGATCGAGGACCTGCCCTGGCACGGCACGGTTCGCCATGTCCAGACGTTCGGGCGCCGGGCCATGCTCGGCGTGTCGCTGGACGTGGCCG
>CAYQCY010000083.1:0-12312 GCA_964416095.1 uncultured Gemmatimonadaceae bacterium | reverse complement strand
CATGTCCAGACGTTCGGGCGCCGGGCCATGCTCGGCGTGTCGCTGGACGTGGCCGGGGAGGCGGGCCTCCGCATCGACGATGTCACGGAGGGCGGGCCCGCCGACGAGGCGGGGCTCCGTCCGGGCGACGTGCTCACCGCCATCGACGATGTGGACCTGGCGGGGATGGAGGCCGATGACGCGTACGAGGCGCTCATCGAGTACCTGGCCGACGACGTCGAGCCCGGCGACACCGTGGAGGTCGTCTACGAGCGGGACGGCGACATCCGCCGCGCGAGCATCGAGACGTCGTCGTACCGCGGCGTGTTCGCCTTCCGGGGCCCCGAAGGCGTCCTGCGCGTGCGGCCCGACGTGGAACGCCTGCGCCGTGCCATCCGCGTGCCCGAGGTTCCGCCCATCCCGGACTTCGAGTTCCGGGAGCCCGGGGTCATCGTGGAAGGCATGCTCGCCGCACACCGCCACGGGCTCCGGCTGGTGGACATGAACGAGGGCCTGGGCCGCTACTTCGACACGGACCGCGGCGTGCTGGTGGTGGACGCCGACGACGATCCGGCTCTCGGGCTCCGCCCCGGCGACGTCATCCTGAGCATCGACGGCCGCGAGGTGGAGGATTCCCGGCACGCGTATCGCATCCTGGGCTCCTACCGTGACGGCGAGGCGGTGCGGTTCGAGCTCATGCGCGACGGCCGGCGCACCACCGTGACCGGCAAGGCGCCGTAGCGAGCCGGCGGTCCACGGCAGCGTAGGACGGGGTCGCGGCGGCCGTCGCGGCCCCGTCCCGTCTGTTGCATCTCGAGCACCGGCCGGGGCATCATGGGGCGGCCGACCCCATCCCCGAGCACCGGACCATGACGCAAGCTCCCCACGACCCGGCAAGGACCGGGGCGGACGCCACGCAGCGGGCGACTCCACCCTTCGAGGGTCTGCCCCGTCCGGTCCCCGACCCCTTCGCCGGACGGTTCGGCGCCCTGCTGCTGCCGGCCATCATCCTCCAGTCCGTGCTCATCGGCGGCGGCTACGCCACCGGCCGCGAGATCGTGGAGTACGGCGCCCGCTTCGGCGCCCGCGGCTGGATCGCCGTGCTGGCCATCTTCGTCGGTTTCAGCCTCACCGCGTTCCTGACCTTCGAGGTGGCCCGCGTCTTCCGCGCCTATTCGTACAAGAATTTCATACGACGCCTCATCGGGCCGCTCTGGCCCGCCTTCGACCTCCTCTTCCTGGCCATGGCCACCCTCATCATCGCCGTCATGGCCTCCGCCGCCGCCAGCATCATGCGGGACACCCTGGGCATCCCGGAGCTCGTGGGCACCGTGGCCATCATCCTGGCCGTGGGGGTGCTCACCTTCTACGGCGCCCGGGTCATCGAGGCCTTCAAGAGCGTCGGCACCGTCGCCCTCTACCTGGCCTACCTCGCCTTCGGCGTCATCGTCCTGGCCGCCCGCGGCGACCGGACCCTGGAGGTGCTGCGGGCCGGCGCGTCGGAGTACGCCGACGACCTCGGCACCGCCGTCGTCGTCGGCACAGGGATCCTGTACGTGGCCTACAACCTGGCCGTCTACCCGGCCGTCCTCTTCACCCTGCACCGCCAGACACGACGACGGGAGACCCTGGCCGCCGGCGTGCTGTCGGGCCTGCTCATGACGCTGCCCTTCACCCTGACCTGGCTCTGCGTGCTGGCCTTCTACCCGGACCCCGCCGTGCTCGACGCGCCGGTGCCGTGGCTGCCCATGCTCGAAGCCGTCGGAGGCCCGTGGATCCTCGTCGTCTTCGGCGTCGTGGCCGGCTGGACGCTCCTGGAGACCAGCGTCGGTCTCATCCACGCCCTGGTCCACCGCGTCGATGACGACCTCCGGGAGATGGCGGCCCGGCTCGACGACCACGGCGAGGCGCCGGACGCCGGCCTCAGCCGCCTCCAGCGCGGCCTCCTCGGCGCCGGCATCCTGCTCCTCGCCATGCTCCTCTCCCGCATCGGCATCATCACCCTCGTGGCACGGGGCTACAGCCTCATGGGCTACTTCTTCATCGCTCTGTTCGCGCTGCCCCTGTTGACGGTCGGGAGCTGGCGCGTGTGGCGGGCGGGTGGGGGGAGGGGCTGAGGCGACTGCGAGACTGGGAGACTGGGAGACTGGGGGCTGGGGGACGGGGGGACTGCGAGACTGGGGACTGGGGGACGGGGGAGATGGCAACCCGTGCGCTCCCGGGCGGCACCCATTATGGTAAACGGCGTTGGCAATTGCATCGGTCACTGACTGGGCGCTTCCCGGCGGCCGCGCCGCACACCCGATTCGTGGGCTCCCGCCGCTCTCCCAGGTGACGGTCCCCGGGGTGCTCGCACCGGGGGTTTCATGCGTTCTCGTCTCGGCCTGCGTCCTCTCCTCGCCGTCGCAGCCGTTCTCTCTCTCAGCACGTGCACGGACCAGTTCCCCTTCGCTCCGGACGAGGGCGGAGAGGCGGAGTTCCACGTGCGCATCGAGCCCGTGGACTGGCCCGACTCCCTGAGGATCGGCGAGTCCACGACCCTCGCGGTCCGGCTCATCGAGACCGGCACCGGCAAGGAGATCGCTACGGCGCCCGGGCTCACGGTGAGCTGGAGCGTGGACGGGGCCGGGATCATACTCGAGGACCCCACCGGCCTGGACGTGACGGCGGAGGCCGACGGCACGGGTGAAGCCAGGCCGGTGGTCTCGGTGTCCGGCGAGGCGGTGGCGGACGCGACGTACAGCAGCCACGTCATCGACGTTTTGGCGGCGGGCGTGGCCATCGAGCTGCCCCCCGGCGACACGATGCTGGACGCCCGGGGCGACACGATGACGCTGGTGGCCCGGGGGCTGGACGTGAACGGCGACCCGGTGGACCACACCGGTGTGGAGTGGTCGTTGAGCGGGAACGCGGCGGCGCTGGAGCTGCTGGAGACCGAGGGTGACACGGTGCGGGCGGCGGTCACCGGGATCGGGGCGGACACGGTGTACGCCAGCCACGGCGCGTGCGAGGGCGGGACGGGGGCGGTGTGCGAGGCCCACGTGCTGGTGACGGTGGACCCGGTGGCGGTGGCCATGGCGGCGGCGGCGGACACGGTGCTGCTGGACGCGCTGGGCGCCACCGACACGGCGGCGGTGGTGTTCTCGGACCGGAACGGTTTCCCGGTGCCGGGGGTGGCGGCGCGCTGGAGCCTGGTGGAGGCGGCGGACAGCGTGGTGGTGACGCTGGACACGCTGAACGGCGCGGTGACGGCGCTGGCGGCCGGAGTGGCGGACGTGGCCGTGACGAGCGCGGTGGGCGATGACACGATGGCGGTGAAGGTCCACCAGACGGCTGCCCACACCGGCATCGTCCCGGACACCGCCCTGGTGCTCGAAGGCGTGGGCACCACGGACACGCTGCGCGTCGTGCCGACGGACTCCAACGGCCACGTGCTGGAGCGGTCGTTCCAGGTGAGCTGGTCGTCCACCGACACGCTCATCGTGCGGGCGGACCCGGTGGTCGGAGACTCGGCGACGGGCGTGCTCACCGTCATCGGCTTCGGCGACGCGTGGGTGTTCGCCGACGTCGAGGGCGCGACGGACAGCGTCTCCGTCACGGCGACGGGCGTGGTGGCCCGGGTCGACGTGTCGCCCTCCGAGGTCACGGTGACCCAGATCACGGCCCGGCCCCAGGTGGACGCGGCGGCCTTCGACTCCCTCGGCAACCAGATCCCGAACGCCCCGTTCACCTGGTCCAGCGCCGACCCTGCCATCGCGGAGGTGTCCCCCGCCCAGGGTGATTCCTCCATCGGCGTCATCGAGCCGGTGGCCGACGAGGGCACCACGACCATCACCGCCACGTCCGGCGCCTTTTCGGATGATGCACAGGTCACCATCGACCTGGTGACCAGCTTCTCCTGCGACGCCGGGGGCGGCACCGAGCACCAGGCGGACACGTTGACCGCGAGCGAAACCTGGACCCGGGACGGCAGCCCCCACTACCTGGTCGGCGGAGAGATCGTGGTGGACGGCCAGGGCACCGTGCTCACTGTTGAGCCTGGCGCACTCGTGTGCTCGGACTACGGCGCCATCAGAGCGGAGAACGGGGGACGCGTGGAAGCCGTAGGCACCGCGGACGACCGGATCCTGTTCACCCTGAACCGGGCCTCGGGGAACGACCGGTGGAGCGGATTCTGGCTCAGGGGCGCGCCCGGCGACACCAGCCGGCTTGCCCACGTCGTGATCGAGCAGGCGTGGGGCGGCGTCCGGGCCCTCGACGACCACCCCGTGGTGATCCTGAACAGCCTCATCAGCCAGACCCACTACAACGGCGCTCTGCTCGAAGCGGCGGGCTCCCGCATCGTCGACTCCAGGGTCGAGCAGACGAACCAGTACGACGGGGTCCGACTCGGCAACCGGACCCGGTTCGAGCGCACGACCGTGAACGGTGCGGCCCGGCACGGCGTCGCCACCGTGAACCTCTGGGACGACACCGTGGCCGTGGTGGGCGGGCGTATCGAGGGCTCCGGCGACGTGGGTCTCAAGATCGGCGGCGCCCACCTGACCGAGGCGGCACCCGTCCGCGTCACGGGCGGCCGCTCCTACCCCGTCGAGGCGACCTGGGACAACATCCGGATGCTCTACCCGACGCTGGCGGACCAGGACAGCCTCCTGGGCAACCAGCTCGACCAGATCGGTCTCTCGTGCAGCAGGATCCACGACGGCACGGCGACCGTCCGCAGCGACCTTCCCTGGCGGATCAACTGCTGGGTCGAGGTGGACAGCGTGGCCCGGATGGAGATCCAGCCGGGCTCCACGATCCGTCTGGTCAATGGGGCGTTTCTGGAGTTCTTCGACAACGCGACGCTGGAGGCGCTGGGCACCGCTGCCGACCCCATCACCTTCACCTCGCTGGACCCCAACAGTTACGCCTGGCAGCGCATCTCGTTCGAGAGCGACCCGGCCGCGGACACCAGCCGCATCCGCCACGCGGTCGTCGAACACTCCGACCTCGGCGTCCGCATCGCGCCGGGCGCCGCTCCGGTCGTGCTGGACAGCTCCCGCATCCGCCAGAGCGAGCGCCGCGCCCTCGAGGTCTTCCCTGCAAGCGCGCGCATCGCCGACATCGTGGTGGACACCACGATCCAGCCCGACGCCCTGTCCGCGGTCGCCGTCGGGCAGGGCGTGTTGCTCGAGGACATCACGATCCGCGACGCCGCGGGCCTGGGCCTCGAGGCCCAGGGCGACAGCGCACGCCTTCGCAACCTCCGGATCCTGGGCAGCGGCGGGGTGGGCCTCCTCGCCGAGCACCGGCTGGCTGAAGCGACGGGCATCCGCATCACGGGCGGCGACAGCTACCCGGCCCGGCTTTCACTGGAGGCGCTCCACGCCATCGCCCCGACCCGCGCGGCCCAGGACAGCCTGCTGGGCAACGCGAAGGACACGCTGGTGGTGAACGGCAGCCGCCTGGTGGGAGAGATCGACGTCTTCGGCAACCCCACGGCCGTGGACACGCTCGTGGTGCGGTCCGATATGCCCTGGCGCGTCGCGGGCCACGCCGTGTTCGACAGCGCCACCGTGCACGTGGTGGAACCGGGCGCCACGCTCGCGTTCGAGGAGGGCGGCGAGCTGAGGTACTCGAACGGCGGCACGCTGGCGGCCGAAGGGACCGAGGCGGACCCGATCCTGCTCACGGCCGCGGATCCGGCGAAGCCGTGGCGCGCCTTGGATATCGACGCGGTTCCCGATCACACGAGCACCATCCGTCACGCGACGCTCGAGTATGCAGGCGCGTCGAGCAGCGTCGCCGTGTATGTCCACAGCGACACGAGACACCCACCGACCGTGTTCCTCGACCACGTCCGGGTGCGGCAGTCCGCCAACCGAGCGATAGAAGCCGGGTGGGTCGATCTCCAGAACGTGGTGGTGGACACCACACACGGAACGGACGGAGGGAGCGCCGCCGCCGTCTTGCTGGGCCACGACGTCACCGTGGACAGCATGACAGTCAGGTCGGTGGAGGGCATGGGGATACTCGTGACGGGCCACAATCCGGTCCTCAAGCATATCCACATCGACGGGACCGGCGACATCGGCCTCGACGTGTCCGCAACCGCCCTCGACTCGGCCGCCGACATCCGCATCACCGGGGCCGGCAGCTACCCGGTCCGGGCGACGCTGGACAACCTGCACCGCATCGCGCCCACGGCGGCGGACCAGGCCGACCTCCTGGGCAGCGCGAAGGACACGCTCATCGTGGTGGGCGGGCAGCTCAAGGGCGAGCTGGATGTGTTCGGCAACCCGTCGGCCGTGGACACCATGGTCGTCCCCGCCGGGGTGCCGTGGCGGATGGATGCCACCCCGGCCATCGACTCGGCGGCCGTGCTGCTCATGGAGCCGGGGGCCCACGTCGCGTTCGGACAGGGTGTCGGTCTCGAGATCCGTCAGGGCCAGCTCCGGGCCGAGGGCACGGCGCCCGACCCGGTCGTGCTCACCGCCACCCACCCGCTGGAGCCCTGGTGGGGCCTGTACTTCGCCGGCGATGCACCGGACACGAGCTATGTCCGGCACACGCGAGTCGCGTACACGGGCAGCTCGCCAGGAGGGTATTCGGCTATCGAGAACGTCGACGGCCACCCCATCGTCCTGGAGCACGTGGTGGTCAAGCGCCCATCGGGAGGGCCGGCCCTGGACCTGAACGGGCCGGGCACCCGGGCGCTGGACGTGTACGTGGACTCGGCGACGACGAGTACCGGCAACCATGGCGTCGTCGATCTGGGTTCCGGGGTCGCCGTGGACAGCCTGACCGTGTTCCGGCCCGAGGCCGACGGCGTCGCCGTGATCGGCGACAGCGTGACGCTCCGGGACGTGCGGGTCGACGGCGCGCTGGGCGTCGGCCTGCGGGTGGAAGGGGACGCTTCGCTCAAGGAGGCCAGCCACGTCGTCGTGACGAACGGCGCGAGCTACGGCGTCAGGGCGCCGCCGGAGGCCCTCCACGCCCTCGCCCCGACCCGCGAGGCCCAGGACAGCCTCATGGGCAACGCCCGGGACACGCTCGTGATCCTGGACGGCTCCCTGAAGGGCGAGCTGGACGCCTTCGACAACGTGACGGCGGTGGACACGCTCGTGGTCCGACCCGACCTGCCCTGGCGGCTGTCCGGCAACGTAAGGTTCGACTCCGCCTCGCTCATGGTGGTGGAGCCCGGCGCTTCGGTCACGTTGGACGGAAGCGTTCTGCTCCAATTCAGCCCCGGACGCCTCCTGGCGGAGGGGACCGAGGCCGACACCATTCTCTTCCGGGCCGCACACCCGCTCGAGCAGTGGGCCGGTCTCCTGTTCCAGCGTACACCTGCGGACACGAGCCGCCTGTCATACGTGCGCGTGGAGGACTCCTCCGGCATGGACCGACCACACCCCGCCGTGAGCACGTCCGCGAGCCATCCGATCACGCTGCACCACGTCGTGATCAAGAGGTCCGAAGGCTGGGCGGTGGAGCTGGGCGCGCCCGGCTCCCGCATGGTCGATGTCACCGTGGACACGATCACCGGGGACAACGCCGAGCCGGCGGTCAAGCTGTCGGCGGCGGTTACGTTGGAGAACACAGTCATCCGCGGCGCCCGGACCGGTGGCCTGGAGGTCGACGCGGACAGCGTGCGCCTCGTCGGTCTGAGCGTCCTGGAGAGCGCCGGGTACGGGCTTCAGCTCTCGAGCTGGGTCCAGCCCGACACTCTCGCCGACATCCGCGTCACCGGCGGACAGGGCGTGCCGTTCCGGGGCCCCGTCCAGGCGCTGGCCATGCTGGACCAGGACAGCCTCACCGGCAACGTCCGGGACACGCTCGTACTGAACGGCGGCACGGTGAGAGGCGAGATCGATGGCAGCGGGACCATCACGCGGATCGACACCCTCTTCGCGCGACCCATCCTGCCGTGGCGCGTGGAAGGCGGCGTCGTCTTCGACTCTGCGTCGGCGCTCTACGCCGAGCCGGGTGCCCTCGTGACGGTCGACGGATCGGCCCGGATCGATTTCGAGCACGGTCGGCTCCTGTCCATGGGCACGGCGGCGGACCCGGTCCGGTTCGGCCCGGCGAGTACCGGCCAGACCTGGCACGGGCTCTACCTGTACGGCAATCCGGGGGACACGAGCTACGTGCGCAACACGATCATCGAGTACGCCGGCCGGGCCGGCTGGGAGGACGTGGCGGTCACGGGCACTGGTGAAGCGCCGCTGGTCATCGACAGCACGGTGATCCGCCAGTCCGCGACCCGCGCCCTGGTCCTCGGCGCCCAGGGCTCACGCATCACCCGCTCGGTCATCGACACCACGCACAGCACGCCCTCCGGCGTGGCCGCGGTGGAGCTGACGGACGCCTCCACGTCCATGCACGGCACCGTGGTGCGTGGCGCTGCCGGAGTCGGCGTCTTCGTGGCGAACGACGAGGTCACCGTGGACAGCAGCGAGATCACCCTCAGCGGCATGGAAGGCATGCAGATCGGGGACTCGTTCTACCTGAGCGACCCGGCCACCGTGACGGTGGAGTACTGCAACTTCGTGGACAACGCCGGCATCGGCATGGAGAACTTCCACTCCGTGACGATGGACGCCACGAACAACTGGTGGGGCGATGCCGACGGACCCGAGGGGGCCAACGGCGACGGCGTCGGCGCCAACATCACCTTCGACCCGTGGCTCGGCGCGGCGGTGAGCATCCCCTGGTACCGGCCGGGCGGGCCGTAGCCGGCTGCTACGGCTGGCCGAGCGCCCGGGCCAGGAACCGCCGCATGCGTCGGGTGTGCTGGCCCTCCCAGTACACCCGGCCGCACCCGGGACAGCGGGCGAAGGGGCCCTCCGGCGACGGCCGCCCCGTCGGCAGGTCGTCCCGGACCGCTTCCTCGTCCGCCGGCTCCAGCGGCGTGTTGCACACCATGCAGCGGGTGAACAGCCGCCACTCCCAGTCCCCGTCCAGCCCGAGCCGGTCCACCACCTCCCGGAGCTGAGCCGCCGGCTTCCGTGCCTCCAGCACGACGCAGCCCCGGATCCGCCAGTCGTCGCACAACCGCCGGTCCCGGGTCAGCAGCGTGCGGCGTTCCTCGAAGGCGCAGCGCACGAGAGCCGCGTCGTCCAGCGCCGGGTCGTGGGCCACGTCGTAGCCCAGCGCCCGGAGCCAGCGCGCCAGCCGTCCGAGCATGGCGTCGGCCGCGAAGCGCGGCGGGTCCGCCAGCGGCCGGGCCCGGTGCTCCATGCCGACCCGGGCGCCGCAGGTACACTGGATCGTGCGGCCGAAGTCGAAGAGGGTGACGTCGTACTCGCGACCGCACTCGGGGCACGTGATGGCCATGGCCTGAATGTGTCACGCGAAGGCGCGAAGATCACGCGAAGCCGCGAAGAGCGACCTCGCCGGGCTCCCGGCCCCGAGCGCGGCCCAGGCCCTGCCCGGCCGCGTCATCTCCGTGGTGGGCCGGGACCCGGTCCCGACGGCGGTCGTCGTCCTCACCGGTACCCAGCACCACGTCTTCACCGACAGCGCGGGCGCCTTCTCCTTCGACGATGTGCGCGCCGGCCGCTACGAGCTGCTGGTGCAGCATCCGGGCTACCACACGCTGCGACGGTGGGTGGAGGTGCCGCCGGGCGGGCGGACCGGCCTGGTCCTGCCCCTGGCACTGAACGTCACGGTCCTGGACCCGATCCGCGCCCGCGTCGTGGCGCCGCTGGAGCGCTGGCGACGCGCCCGCGGCATCGCCCACCACGTCTACGTCGACCGGGCAGTGGTGGAGGAGTACGTACGACGCGGGGCGCTCCACGTCGGGGACGCGCTGCGGCTCCACGCGCCGGCGGCGGTCCACATCATCGAGGCCGGCGTGACCCGGCCACGATGGGGACCGGCGGTCTGCATCAAGTCCACGCGCGCATGGACCCGCCGATCGGTGAGTAACCCCGACGGCGGGGAGTGCGCCGCCGTCGATGTCCGGCGCCACCACAGCTACCTGGCCGCCGGCGCCACCGCCGGCTTCTTCACGGCCTTCGGCGTCGGCTACGCCCACGGCCTCTTCCGCGAAGGCGCCGAGTTCTGCACCTCGGACTGCACCCGGGACGTGCTCCAGATGCTCGGCACCGTCGCCGTCGGCCTGGGCGTCGGCGAGCTGCTGTACCGGTTGAAGACGGAGCGATAGGCCGGTCGCAGCAGGGCTCCGCGTCCTACCAGAGGCCCGGCACGAGCCGATACCGCGTGTGCCGCCCGTACTCCAGGTAGCCGGGTAGCTCCGCCTGTAATGTCCGGTCCTCCAGCGCCGTCCGCACCACCAACAGGATCACTACCAGCGCGGCGGGAAGGAGGGCCCAGACGGAGCCGAGTACGAGGGGCGTCGCCAGCGTGGCCACGACACCGCTGGCGTAGCCCGGGTGGCGCACCCAGCGGTACGGTCCGTCGGAGACCACCGTGTGCCCCCGTTCCGTCTGGATGCGGACGTAGGCCGAGAAGAAGGCGTTGGACGCCATGGCCCAGGTGCCGAGCCCGTAGCCCAGCACCACGACCCCCAGCGCCGTGAGCTGGACCCACAACGGCACGGGCGGCGCCCACCCGAATCGCTCGTCGAGCCCGGCCACGATCCACGTGATGAGCGGGCCGTAGAGGGCGACCAGCGGCACCAGCCTGCGGTCCCACCGCTCGACATCCGGCGCTTCGAGGGACCGGCCCCGCTCCACCAGGAGCTCCGGCGTCTTCCGCGCCACCACGAGTCGGCTCACCACGGTCATGGCGAGCACGACCCCGACGAACACCCATCCCATGACCCAGTCCAGGCGCCCGGCGGCGAGGAAAAGGGTCGCCGGCAGGAGGAGGACGTAGAGCGCGAAGCGGATGATCGCTTTCGCGTGGAGGCGACTGCCCGCGCCAGGTGCCTCGCCCGGTTGCCCGGTCGTCGTCGTGCTCATGCGTTGTACCGTGCCGTCCCACGACCCATGTTGCAAGCACGCCGTCCGCGCGGGGTGTTCGCGGCCACGCAACGACCGAGGAGGAGCCATCATGGTATCCACAACACGCAGAGCCGTCCTGTGCCTGTCCGTCCTCGCCTTCCTCACGGGCGCGGTCTCCACGGAAAGCGCCGCCCAACGCGCGGGCCAGGGCGACGAGGCGCTCCTCGAGCGGGCCCTCGTCGCGGGCGTCGCCATGGGCATCCCGGGCATCTCCGTCGCCATCGGCGTGGGCGACTCCGTCGCGTGGGCGGGCACGGCCGGCTACGACGACCTCTCCCGGCGCATCCCCGTCGAGCTCGACGACCGGTTCGGCGTGGGCAGCATCACGAAGACCTTCGTCGCCACGGTCATCCTCGAGCTCGTCGAGGAAGGCAGGCTGGACCTGGACCGGACGCCGCAGGGCTACCTGGACCTGGAGATCGTGCGGGCGGTGCCCAACACCGGCACCGCCACACTGCGCCAGCTCCTGAACCACCAGAGCGGCATCCCGACCTGGGAGTTCCAGGAGGACTGGATCCGCAAGGGACGCGGCGCGGAGATGCGCCTCGGGCACGTGTGGGGGAAGACCGAGACGCTGGAGTACTGCACCGCGGACCTGCTGCCCGCGACGAACGAGCCGGGCGAGCGCTACTCGTATTCCAACACGAACTACACGCTCCTCGGCCTCGTCATCGAAGCGGTCACGGGCAACGACGCTTCAGCGGAGATCCGGTCACGTCTGCTCGAGCCCCTCGGGCTCGAGGACACGTTCCTGGAGTCGTTCGAGGAAGTCCCGGGCGGCTACGTCCACCACTACCATTACGCGACGCCGTACTTCCAGGAGGTCGCCGGCGTCCACCACGCCTTCCCCGAGATCCGGCCGTACCTCGTCGAGTCCACCGCCGGCAACCTGTCGCCGGAGTGGACCGCCGGCGGCATCGTCACCTCGGCCACCGACCTGGTGCGCTGGGCGCAGGCGCTCCGGGACGGCGACCTGCTGGGCCCCGCGATGCACCGGGAGCGCCTCACCTACTACCCGCCCCGGGAGCCACGCGGCGGACGCAGCACCTACCTCCAGGGCATCGCCAGGATCGAGGATTTCTACCAGGACCACGCCGCCCTGGGACACAGCGGCGGCACCCTCGGCTTCACCGCCTACATGTACTGGCTGGAAGGCACCGACGTCGTCCTGGTCATGCTCACGAACGTGGGAGGGATGCACAGCGGCCTCGCCGCTTCTCCCGTCGGTACCTTCTTCCGCCAGGTGTGGCTGCCGGCCGTGATGCGCTACCTGGGGAGGTAGCCCTCGCCGGAAGGTAGGCCCCGTCGGCAGGCGGCCCTCGCCGAAAGGTAGGCATCGCCCGGGTCTCCGCGCCCTCCCTACCGCCTCCCGCCTTCCGCC
>CAYQCY010000082.1:14625-16095 GCA_964416095.1 uncultured Gemmatimonadaceae bacterium | reverse complement strand
TGACGCGGACGCTCCCGACGCAGCCGAAGCACCGGAAGGTGGGGTCGGTTTCGCTGCGCCAGATATCCACCGTCCACCGGTGATCCTTCTTCAGCCCCCAGCGGGCCGTGCCGTCCGAGAGGGTTTCGCTGTCCACGATCCACATGAAGCGGATCTCCAGCTCGCCGGACTCCGCCACGGGGAACCGGTCCGTGCGTGGCGGCCCTGCGTCCGACGCGTCGAAGTCCCCGGTCCGGAAGGTGCGCAGGCCGTCGTCGTCCCGGACGGTGACGGTGACCTCCTCGCCCTGGCTCGTGGCCACGGCAATGTTCGACAGGCGCACCTCGAGGGTCGAGTCCTCGCCGCAGCCGGCGGCCGCGGCAAGGGTGGCGGCGAGAAGCGCCGCGATGAGCCCGCGGCTCACCGTTGCAGCTCCAGCACCCTGGAGCTCACGGCGATGGAGAGCCCCACGGTGTCAATGAACGTCTTGCCTCCGGTCATGGCGTTCCTCCGAGCACCAGCGCGGCGGTGGGCAGCTCCCCGGACCGCGCCGCCTGCGCGGTGAAGTAGTACGTCCCCGGAGGCAGGGAGTCGCCCAGGATCGCCGGGACGGGGGCACGGGAACCGTAGAACATCGTGTCTCCCGGCTGGATGGTCGAGAGCCGTGGGACGACGGCGAGGCAGAGGAAGTTGGCCCGGAAGTAGCGCTCATGGTTCCAGACGGGCGGGCCTTCGCGCTCCGGGTCCGCGTATGCGGTCATGTCCGATGAGAGGCCGCAGCCGTACCCCGACAGCCCCGGCGTGCCGGCGGCACCGCCCACGTTGATGGCGGCCACCGTGGAGACCACCGTGTCCGGATCCCCCTCCCGCAGCTCGGTCCAGGCCTCGTACACGAAGCGCGGAGGGTGCTCCGGCGACAGCAGGTCCACGCAGGCGGCCGCGCCGCCGGCGACAAGAAGAGCGAAGACCAGACGCGGCGTCGTGTGCGTCATGGCGCCCGCCACATGGCGGTGAGCAGGTACGAGTCCATGCAGTTCCGCGTGTCGATGGTCTCGTACTCCGGCGTCAGGTCCCGCACGCCACGCGTCGTCCGGGCCTGTAGGGCGAGCGCCCACCGGCCGAAGCGCACGGCAACGCCCGCCCCCGCCACCCAGCCCACGTCCAGTAGCCTCTGCCGGAAGTGGGAACATTCGAGCGGCACCGGATCCGGCGGTGTGCCACCCGGGAACGCCAGCACCGCGAGCCCGCCACAGGAGACCTCTCGTGCAGGTGCCCAGCCCGTGACCAGGAAGGGTGCCACGGGGAGACGCAGCGGCAGCTCGGCCCGGACCACCACCGGGACCTCCAGGTAGTCCGCGTGCATGTAGTGGTCGTCCTGTGCCTCGAACCCCTTCTGTATGTGCAGGGCGCCCACCTCGATGCCCAGCCAGTCGGTGAGTCGGAGGTGGGCCGCCAGCCCGATGAGGCTGCCCTGGCGGCGGGACGTCCAGG
>CAYQCY010000082.1:11698-14525 GCA_964416095.1 uncultured Gemmatimonadaceae bacterium | reverse complement strand
CCAGGAACAGCAGGAGGAAGCCTGCCGGGCGAAACGATCGTTGCGGAAGAGAGAAGCGCATCATCCGCCACGGGTTCGAGCACACTCGGGCCTCATCATGAAAACGTCCGGAAGACCTCGGAGCTGACAGCGGGGGCGGGCGAACGGCGGCCGGGCGCAGTGGCGGAGTCGGCGGGAGGCGTCGTCGTCGTGCCGCCCTCGCCCCCATTGACAGCCATACGCCATTGGCGTACAGCTCATCGGACGACGGGATGGCCGAACGGGCGTTGACGATCGTCGAGACGTCGGTGTTCACGAGGCGCATCGGCAATCTCATGGAGGACGACGACTACCGCCTGCTTCAGGTGGCGTTGGCCATCGATCCCGGGATGAGCGCGATGATCCCCGGCAGCGGAGGAATCCGAAGGGAGCTCGAATGAAAGACGAGCTGTTCGACGAACTCCTCGAGAGCATCGAGGAAGGGGGGAGCGATCCTGCGCGGTAAGCGTCAGCCGAGCCGGAGCTTCGTGCTGGAAGACGCGGATGTGGCTGCAATCCGGGGTGAATATGGCCTTTCCCAGAGCAGGTTTGCGGCGCTGCTGGGCATCAGCGTCCGAACGTTGCAGAACTGGGAGCAGGGTCGTCGGCGGCCGGAAGGCCCGGCGCGGGTCCTGCTCCGGGTGGCGGCCGAGCACCCGGAGGCGATCCTGGACGTCGTCAAGAAGACGGGTCGACGGAAGAAGAAGGCCGGCAAGAGGCGGCAAACGATGTGATGGCGGGCCCCGCTCGACGATGGTCCTTGGGACGTTCAGCGGGACTACCGATGCGGCGCCACGTGGGCAATCGTCTCGCAAGCTCGAGGACCGTGATATGGATGCGCTGAAGATCCTGGAGCAGGATTCAACCGGCCTCTGCGCCTCCGCGTGAAACTGGTGGCCGCCGCGTTGCGCCGGCCCGGAATCGTGCCAAGCCCGCGAACGAAGCCCAACGCCCCGGCGCTCGTCGTGCCCATGGAGCTGGAGTCGGCGCACCTCTACGACCCGCAAGAGACGGTGCCGGTGAGCCCCGGCGACGAGCGGGTCATCCCGGACGGCTGCTCCGCGGTGTACGGCGTGGACGACGTGCAGGGCGACTACGAGCCCGGCGACGACGTGCGCTTCTTCGTGTGGGACGTGGTGGGGGACAGCGCGTATCTCGGCCCGCTTCGCACGGTGACGGGCGAGGAGCTGCGGGCGTTGGAATACCGGGTCGTGCTGCGTCCCTGACGCCGCCGATGCGCGTGCCACGCCCGGGAGGGCCAACGACGAAGCGCCGTGTGCACCTGTCCCGGCCTAATCCCTGGGTTCCACATGCTCCCGCAACCAGCCGGCCAGAGCGCCCTCGTCCACGGCGCCGCCGGCGGCATCGACCATGAGACGCACGACCTCGGGTTCTTCAGCCACGATCCGCCGGCCGTTCAGGCCCAGGAAGACGTACATGGCCTGGAATGCCACGCGTTTGTTGCCGTCCATGAACGGGTGGTTCCGGACGAGCCCGAAGCCGTAGGCCGCGGCGAGCCCGGTGACGTGCGTGTCGGGATCGTAGTGCCAGCGGTTCCGGGCTCGGGCGAGGGTGGAGTGAAGCAGATCAGGGTCGCGCAGGCCCAGGGCGCCGCCGTGCTGCCGGATCTGGTCGGCGTGGATGGCACGGACGAGCGTGGGCGAGAGCCAGCGCGGCTCCCGCCGCTCCGGATCGCTCACTCCGCCAGCTCGCGCATGGCGTTGCGGTAGCGCTTCGCGCCCTCCTCGTAAGTCTCGAGCGCTTCCGCGAAATCCGGATCGAAGGGCGTGATCAGGATGCCGTCCTCCAGCTCGACCAGGTGGACGGGATCGCCCTCGCCCAGGTGATAGCGCTCGAGCATCGCCTTGGGGATCGTCGTTCCAGCCGAGTTCCCGATGGCGCGGATCGTGGTGTCCTTCGTCATGCCGGCCTCCCGTGTGCCCTCGTGTTGACACGAATGTAATAACACCGGGTTCCGGGCGGAAGAGCCGCTCGCAGCGGGTGAAACCTTGTTCTCACGCGGAGCCGCAGAGCCGCAGAGGCCGGCGGGGGAGGTTGGTGGGCGGAGCGCCGGTGACCGGGCATTCCCGGGTCCGGAACAGATTGAAAAACCTCGCCTGGTCCACGCCGTTAGGCCATCCACCGCGAAGCAGGATTCAACCGGCTCTTGCGGCTCTGCGGCTCTGCGTGAAACCGGTGGCCGCCGCGTTCCGCCGGCCCGGGATCGTGCCAGGCCCGCGAACGAAGACGAACGCCCGCCGGCCCGGCTCACCGTCCCGTCACATTCCCCGGCCGGGTGGCGTTTCAATGGAGGGGGCATCGCCCATCAGGGACCCGGAGGATGGCCTGTCCAGACCGCTGCTGATCCTGGGGACCGTCATTGGTCTGATCCTGGCCCCGGCGTGCGCCGATCTCACGGCACCTGTCGACAGGGCACCGTTCGACGACTACGAGCTGCCGCCGCCGGACACGAGCCTGGGCGGCCGCATCACGTACTGGTGGGACTTCATCGACGGCATGGCCATCGTCCTGCCGGACCGCTCGGTGCCGGCGCTGCGCGGCCGCGACGACGTGGAGTACGTGCAGGTGAACGGGGTCGCGTGCCTCGCCTAGCCGACGAAGGCGTGCCCCGACGCCGGCCGCCCCGCGATCACATCACGCATCGGGCGGAGCCGCTCGAGGCCACGCTGCGGCGAGTCGGTCATGCCCGAGGCGAAGGTCTGCCGGTTCTGCGGCAACGAGGTGGGGCCCCGGGCGTAGCGGTTCCGGTTCGATCGCAGGCGGCCCGGCGGGCGTGTTCTCACGCGGA
>CAYQCY010000082.1:0-11598 GCA_964416095.1 uncultured Gemmatimonadaceae bacterium | reverse complement strand
GCGGCCTCCAGGGCCGCCACGACCTCTTCGGTGGTGCGCCAGTTCGCGGCGCGGACGAACTCGATGGGGTAGGGGTGGGCCGGCGCGATCTTCTTCAGGCGCGGGTCGTCCCAGTCGCCGATCTCGGCGGCGAGCTGGTAGAGCATGCCGTAGCCGCTGGACGCGGGGACGTCGCCGATGACGACGGCACCGCCGGGCCTGAGGACGCGGGCGATCTCGCGGAGCGCGCCCGACAGGTCGGCGAGGTAGGCCGGCACCCCGTTGGCCAGCACGGTGTCGTAGGAGGCGTCGGGGTACGGCAGGTCCTCGGCGGACGCGATGCGCACCTCCATCCCCCGCTTGCGGGCGATGGCCGCCATCCCTTCCGCCGGCTCGGCGCCCTGCTCGATGCGGATGCCGTGGTCGCGCAGCAGCATCTCGAACAGGCCGCTGCCGCAGCCGACGCTGAGGGTCTCGCCGGGCTCGCCGAGGCTGCTCGCGATGAGGCGCACCTCGGACTCGAGGACGTTCGGGTTGAGCTGGAACCAGCCGTCGTAGTGGCTGGCGTACTCGTCGAAAGTCGGGCCGGTCATTCCAGGTCTCCGGGATGTGAGACGGTCCGGTCGACCGAAGGCGGGTTGGGCGGTCGCCCGAAGGTGGGTGCCCGCCGTGTTTCCCTCCGCCGGTACGAGCCGGATCAGGTTCCAGGGGTCTGTTCTCAGCCCGGCGACTCGCCGGGCACCCCCAACACGGTTCAAGGAACGGTATGGGCAGCGGCCGGCCATGTCCAGCGGTCGCGCCCCGGCCGGCTGCGCCCGGCCTGGCAGCGCCGGCGGACGACCCCTACCCTTAGGTGCGGCTCGCAGGGAAGAAGCCTCTGACGACGATGACATCATGGAAGATCTATTGAAGGAGCTGGAGGCCAAGTGGATCGAGGTCTCCGGGTACGAGGACATCGAAGCGGTCCGCTGGACGCCAGGCGACCCGGTCGTCGACGCGTGTCCGGAAGGCTGCGACGTGGTGGACTCGGGTTGGCAGGAGCTGCACGCGGACACGCTGGGCGTGGACGGGTTCCGGCGGACGGTCTTCTGCCGCGAGCACGGGTACGCCCGGATCTACCTGATCACGGCCGCCGAGGCCGCCGAGCACGGTTGGGAGCCGCCGGACGCGTAGCGGCGATTGCGGTGCGGCCCGCCGCCGGCCAGACTGGGAAGGACGATGACCGGCAAGGACATCATCCGCCTTCAACGATAGGAGACCGCATGGTCCGGTCCAGCGCATTCCTGTTGGTGTTCGGCCTCCTGCTCGCCTGCGTCGAGCCGGCCACGGAGAACCCGGCCACGGAGGCGCCCGCGGTGCGGGGCGTCCAGGCGATGGTGGCGGACGCGAACGAGGTCGTCACCACGCTGACGGCCGCGGAGGCCGCGAGCCTGGTGGGCGATCCGGGCGTGGCGTTCGTGGACCTGCGGGAGCAGGTCGAGATCCAGCGGTCCGGCTACGTCCCCGGTGCGGTCCACGCGCCCCGGGGGCTGCTGGAGTTCTTCGTCGATCGTACGAGCCGGATGCACATCCCGGTGTTCAGCTCGGGCAAGCGGATCGTCTTCTACTGCGCCGGCGGCGGCCGCTCGGCGCTCGCGGCGCGGACGGCCATGGAGATGGGGCTGGACGACGTCGCCCACGTCGGCGGCGGGTTCCGGGCGTGGGTCGAGGCCGGCGGTCCGGTGGAGCGGCCGGTGCAGACGCCGTAGGCGATCCACCCGCCGCTCTCCCCTGACGCGCTGCCCGCGGGCCGCCTGCTCGTGGTCGTCGTCTCGCCTCGCCCGGAGTGGTGCCGCAAACCCGACTCTGGCGCGGCCGTGGACCCCGGAGGCATCTTGAAGGCTCGGTGAACCCCCCGCGGGGACCGGGCCATGCCAGAGACCCACACCGGAAGGCCGGGCGGGGCGTGCCGGAGGCGCTCCTGGATCGCTGCGGCGCTGTCGGTCGCGGTTTGCGGCGCGTGCGGCGACGGGTCCACGACCACGCCCGATCCCTCCACACCCACCACCATCACCCTGTCGGCGTCCACCCTGAGCTTCGCATCGCTGGGTGACTCCATCTCCCTGACGGCCACGGTCCGGGACCAGGACGGGGCCGTCATGACCGTCGGGGTGAGCTGGAGCTCGTCGGACGACGGGGTCGCGTGCGTCTCGTCCGCCGGCGTGGTGACGGCGGTGGGGAACGGGACGGCGACCATCACCGCCACCGCGGGCACGGCCACGGCCACCGTGGAGGCCACCGTGGAGCAGGTGGTGGTGTCCGTCCGCTTCGAGAGCCCGGTGGTGACGCTGGTCATCGGGGAGGCGCCGTTGACGCTCCAGGCCCGCTGCGAGGACGCCAACGGCCACGCCGTGGCCGGGTGCACCGTCGCGTGGCGCTCCAGCGCCGACGCCGTGTCGGTGAACGCGTCGGGCGAGGCTGTGGCGGAGGTGGCGGGCTGGGCCATCGTCTACGCCGCGGTGGGGGCGGTGGAGGGGAGCGTGGTGGCACACGCCGTCGCGCCGGGATTCCCGGACACGCCGCCGGACATGCGGGCGCTCCACCTGGGCGGCAACTGGCTGGGCAACCAGCTCCACGCCGGGGTGCCCCACCCGGATTTCCTCGCGTTCATGGAGCGCCTGGCCGTGAACTGGGTCGGGGTCTCGGTGGCGCTGGTCTACGGCGAGAGCACGGACCCGGTGGTGCGGCCGAACTACGACGGCCCGGGCATCCGGACCTTCACGGACGACGTGCTGCGGACGCTCATCCGGGAATTCACGTCCCGGGGCGTGGACGTGTACGTCACGCTGGCCTTCGAGGTGGAGCCGGAGCCGGGCTCGAAGGTGCCGGAGCGCTGGATGCTGGGCCAGCCGTGGCTGGAGGGCGGGTTCCAGGAGGAGGACTGGCCGTGGCTGCCCACGCACCCGGACCACGAGTCGTTCGTGGCCGAGTTCTGGACCACGTACACGCAGCAGGCCGTCCACTTCGCGACCATCGCCGAGGAGGAGGGCGCGACGCTGTTCTCGCTCGGCACCGAGACCGACCGTCTGTTCCGGACCCGGGCGGAGGGGTCCTGGGTCACCCAGTTCGAGGGCCAGATCCGGAACATGGTCGTGGCCGTGCGGGAGGTCTTCACCGGCCAGGTGACGTACGACCAGGTCTACTCGACCCTCACCGAGCCCGGCTTCTGGGGCACGAGCCCGCTGCACCTGTGGGAGGACGCCGGCCTGGACGTCATCGGCATCAGCGCGTACTACCGGCTCCTGGCCGAGCAGCCCGACACCGTGGTGTCGGTCGCCGCGCTGGAGGACGCGTGGGAGAGCGTCCTCGCCGACATCCTCCAGCCGCTCCACGACGCCAACCCGGGCCGGCCCATCCTGTTCACGGAGCTCGGCGTCGTGGACGACGTCCGGGCCCCGGGCGATCCCACCATCGAGGAGTTCCAGGAGAAGCAGTTCGTGGACAACGACGGCAACGGCCTGGACGACGGGGAGGAGGTGCAGGCGAACATCCTGGAGGCGCTGTACCGGGCCCTGGAGACGTACCCCGTCGTGGACGCCACCTTTCTCTGGGACCACGCCATGGACGCCGACGCCGAGATCGCCCATGAGGACCGCCTGCGCAGCACCCGGGTCCGGGGCAAGCTGGCCGAGGACGTGGTCCGGCTCGTCTACGCCGGGTCCGGCTGAGGACCCCGCCCGCGCCCGTGGAGCCACCCGTGATCGCCGACCCTTCCGACATCGCCCTGGCCGCCGCCTTCGCGGTCCTGACCCTGTTCGCGCTCCTCCGCAACCGGGTCGGCGTCCCGGTGCCGGTGGCGATCTACGTGCCGTACCTGTGGGCGTTCTTCCTGGTCTTCACCCTCGCGGAGCTGGTGGCCCCGACGGCGGGGATCTGGGTGCTGGCGGTCCTCTCGTTCCTGGCGCTGCGCGAGTACTTCACCCTCGCCGACCTGAGGATCCAGGACCGGTGGGGGATGCTGGCGGCGTACCTGGCCATCCCGTTCATGTTCTGGTTCATCCAGATCGACTGGTACGGGATGTTCATCGTCTCCATCCCGGTGTACGCCTTCCTGGTGGTGCCGTTCGTGGTGACGCTGGGCCGGGAGGTGGAGGGGACGGTGCTGTCCATCGGGCTCATCGACCTGGGGCTGTTCCTGCTGGTCTACTGCATCGGCCATATCGGCTACCTGGCTTTCTACGCCACCTGGATGGCGGTCCTGCTGGTCCTGATGGTGACGGCGTGCGACCTGTCGTCGTACGTGTTCCGGGCGCGGGACCGGCGGCCGCTGGAGAGCGCCGCGTACCAGCTCCTGGCGCCGGCGCCGGTGACGGTGGCGCTGGCCCTCGTCCTCGTGCCGTGGACGGGCATCCCGTGGCACCACTCGGTGGTCCTGGCGCTCCTGGTCCCGGCCCTGGTGGCCATGGGCTGCCAGACGATCGACCGGATCGAGGCGGACCTGGGCATCCGGCGGGACCGCCTGGTGCCGGGACGGGGGCAGGTCCTGAACAGCCTGAAGTCGTTCCTCTACGCGGCGCCGGTGGCGTTCCACTACCTGCGGTACGTGCTGGAGGCGTTCTGAGATGCGGCTCCCGGCGCTCCTCTCGCCGCGCGTGCTGATCCACGTCCTGCTGCTGCGGCCGGTCCTCAAGCTGCTCTTCGGCGTCGGCGTGGAGGGGAGGGAGCACCTGCGGGAGGCGGACCGGTTCATGATCGTGGCGAACCACAACAGCCACCTGGACGTCTTCCTGCTGTTCCACGTCCTGCCGCCGGGCCGGATCGACCGCACCCACCCGGTGGCCGCCTTCGAGTACTTCTCACGCTGGACGCCGGTCTTCCGGCTGGTGGACTGGCTGTTCCAGCCCGTGTGGATCGTGCGGGACGCTGCGGAGGGCGACCCGCTGGAGGGGATGCGGGCGCGGCTCCGGCAGGGCCACAGCCTCATCATCTTCCCCGAGGGCACCCGCGGCGAGCCGGGCGCTCTCGCCCGGTTCCGGACCGGGGTCGGGCGCATCGCGGCGGAGTTCCGGGACGTGCCCGCCATCCCGGTCTTCCTGGCCGGGCCGGAGCGGGGGCTGCCGAGATCCACGCCGCTGCCGGTGCCCATCTGGAACCGGGTCGTGGTGGGCCCGCCCCGGACCTTCGGCGGCACCGCGGAGGCCACGGCGGGGGCGTTGCAGGCGGCGGTGGAGGAGCTGGCGGAAACGGAGATGGGGGCGCGGCACCGTCGCGCGGAGCGGCCCCGGGAGCCTCCGACCGTCGCCGTGCTCGGCATCGACGGCTCGGGCAAGAGCACCCTGTCCCGGAACCTGGCCCGGCACCTGTCCCGGGAGGTGGACGCGTGCCTGGTGACGGACGACGTCGTCTTCTTCAGGGGCGGCGAGGAGAAGGAGATGCGGCCGCTCCTCACCGAGAAGGTGCGGGAGGCCATCGGCCGGCGCGCCAAGACGGCGGCGTCCCTGAAGCACTACAAGGTCCCGAAGCTGGTGGAGCTGCTGCTCCGGGACCGGGTGGCCGGCGAGCTCCGGCGATGGTACGCCCCCGGCGTCGTCGTGCTGGACGGCTCGCCGCTCCTCAACGCCACGGCGTGGGCCATGCTCTACCGGGAGGACCTCTTCGACGAGGCGCTCTGCGCGGCGGGGCTCAGGATCCTCACCGGGGACGACGAGGGGATCCCGAAGGACGACCCGATCTACGCGAGCTTCCCGGAGCTCGTCGCGCTGAAGCGGCTGCGGCTGACGAACCTGGCCATGCCCGACGTCGTGCTCTTCCTGGACGTCGAGCCCGCCGTGTGCATGGAGCGGATCCGGTCCCGCGGCGAGGAGCGGCAGGCCCACGAGACGGAGGAGCGGCTGGCGAAGCTGCGGGACGGGTACCGGACGGTGTGCCGCGTGCTGGAGCGGGACCGGGGCATCCCGGCCCGCACCCTGGACGGTACCGGCACCGTGGACGACGTGACCCGGGCGGCCCTCGACGTGGTGAGGGGCGAGCTGGAGGCGAATCGGCCGAGAGCCGGCGGGAACCTGGCGCATATACACGCGCCGGACGCCGGCGGAGGCGGGCCACGAGGCGATGCGGAGGGCGATGCACCGGGCGGAGTCGGGACCGGCCCGTCTGCGCAGGGCCCCGTCCGGGAGGGCGCCGATGGCTGACCCGGGCGGCGTCGCGGTCATCGCCACCACCATCTCCGGCTCCATCAGCGACTGGGGCAAGGTGGAGCGGATCGTGCCGCTCTTCCGGGAGCACGGCCGCGATGACGTGACGCTGGAGGCGGTGGACAGCCACCGTGCCGCCCGGGAGCGGACCCGGGACGTGGTGCGGGGCGGCTGTCGCCGGGTCATCTCCGCCGGCGGGTCGGGCACATTCAACGCCGTGCTCGAGGGGTGCATCGACGCCGACGTGGGGCTCCGGGAGATCCGGCTCGGGTTCCTGCGCAAGGGCTCGGCCGACCTCATCGGCAAGGTCCTGGGCATGCCCGACGAGATCGAGGCGGCCGTCGCGGTCTTCGTGGAGTCGCTGGCGCGGGGCCGCACCGTGCCGTGCGACGTGGTCCGCGTGGAGAGCGAGGGTGGGGAGGTGGTGCCGCGCCACTTCGTGGGCTACGCCGGCGCCGAGATCTTCGGCCGCGTGCCCCACTACACGGAGAACCGGTTCATCAAGTACTACAAGGGGATCCTGGGCCAGGCGTTCGGCGACCTGGGCCCGTTCTTCGTGGGCGCGTCCCTCGCCGCGCTGGAGCGGGCGCTCCGGGGCCTCGTCGGCCGGCGCAGGCGCTGGACCATCACGGTGGGCGACGAGGTCCGGGCCGAGGGCCGGTACCGTGCCATGATCGTCGTGAACGGCGACCTGGGCCCGGACCTGCCCTTCGCCCGGGGCGTGCCCCTGGGCTCCGGCGACGTCCACCTGTTCACGCTCCGGGACCTGGGCGTGCGCCGGCTGCCGGGCCAGTTCCGCCGCGCCTTCGACGCTTCCATCCTGGACGACCCGGACCGCTGGGGCTTCGCGGCGTTCCGCGTGCGGGGCACGCTGATGCTGGCGCCGGCGGACGGCGGCGACTTCCCGGTGAACGTCGACGGCTCCACGATGCCGTGCCGGGGCGCGGTCCGGTTCCGCATCGTGGACCGGATCGAGCTGCTGGCGGGATGAGCGCGGCCGGGGGGATTCCCATGCGCCGCTCCCGGCGCTAGCGTTTCCGTATGCCCGATCCCCACGAGTACCTGGACCGTGCCCGCGAGGCACGCCGCGAGAACCGCCCCGCCGACGCACGCCGCGGCTTCCAGGAGGCGCTGGCCGCCGCCCGGGCGTCCGGGTTGCGCCCGGAGTTCATCAAGGCGCTGGCGGGCATGGCGCAGATGAAACGGGACGTGGGGGACCTGGGCTCGGCCGTGACGCTGTACGAGGAAGCGGTGGCGCTGTCCAGGGAAAGGGACGACGCGCTCCAGCTCGCGGAGACGGTGCGCCATCTCGGTGATGCGCACGCGGAGGCCGGCCACGTCGACGCCGCGGAGTCGTGCTACGACGAGGCCCTCCGCCTCTACCGCGGCCACGAGCATGCGCCGCCGCTGGACCTGGCCAACGCCATCCGTGGCCACGCCATCCTGAGGGAGGGCGTCGGCGACCGGGAGAGGGCCCGGGAGTTGTGGCGTGAGGCCGGGGACCTCTACGATGCGGCGGGCGTGCCGGACGGCGTGCAGGAGTGCGCGGACCGCCTGGCGGACCTGGGCGGCGAGCCGGCCTGAGCACGCCGACGACGAGGTAGCCACCACCCCGATTCCAGCGAGGGAATGTCATGCGTGTGACGCGACGGGCCGCGCCGGCCCTCCTCTTCGTCCTGGCGGCGTGCGCCGTGAACCCGGTCACCGGGGAGCGGGAGCTGGCGCTCGTCTCGGAGCGGCAGGAGATCGAGTTGGGCCGGGAGTACTCGGCCCAGGTGGAGCGGCAGATCGGCGTCGTGGAGGACGATGCGCTCCAGGCCTACGTGGAGGAGATCGGGCTGCGCCTGGCCCGCTCGTCCGAGCGGCCGGACCTGCCGTGGCGGTTCAGGGTGCTGGACGACCCGACGCCCAACGCCTTCGCCCTGCCCGGCGGGTTCATCTACGTGACCCGGGGCCTCGTGGACCTCATGGGCTCCGAGGCCCAGCTCGCCTCGGTGCTGGGCCACGAGATCGGCCACGTCACCGCCCGCCACTCCGTCTCCCAGATCAGCCGGGCCCAGCTCGCCCAGCTCGGCCTGGGCGTGGGCATGATCCTGGTGCCCGAGCTCGAGGAATACGGCCAGCTCGCCGGCGCCGGCCTCGGGCTGCTCTTCCTGAAATACAGCCGGGACGACGAGCGCCAGGCCGACGAGCTCGGCTTCCGCTACGCCCTCGACGACGGCTACGACGTCCGGGAGATGGCCCGGGTCTTCGCGTCCCTCGAGCGGGCCTCGGAGCTCGCCGGCGCCAGCCCGCTGCCCACCTGGCTCTCCTCCCACCCGAACCCGCCGGAGCGCATCGAGTCGGTGCAGGCCCGCATCGACGATCTCGGCCGCCCGGTGTCCGGTCTCCGGGTCGGCCGCGCGGCCTACCTGCCACGCCTCGAAGGGCTCGTCTACGGCGCCGACCCGCGAAACGGGTTCTTCCAGGACGACACCTTCATTCACCCCGACCTGGCGTTCCGCATGACCTTCCCGTCGGGCTGGAAGGGTCAGAACCTGGCCGAGATGGTGGCGGCCACGAGCCCCGAGCAGGACGCCGCCGTCCAGCTCACCCTGGCCGGCGAGCCGCCCTCTGCGGCGGCCCGGACCTTCCTGGCCCAGGACGGAATCACGGGGGTGCGGACCAGCAGAGGCGAGGTCGACGGCTTCGACGCCCTGACGGTGGAGTTCACGGCTGCCGGCGACACGCCGCTCCGGGGCACGGCCACCTTCCTCGCCGACGGGGACCGGACGTACCGGCTGCTGGGGTACACGGCGGCGTCGCTGTACTCGCGCTACGCCGGCACCTTCGACGCCTGGGCAGGGAGCTACCGCCGGCTGACGGACCCGGAGCTCCTCGGCGTGCAGCCGGACCGCATGGCCATCGTGGAGCTGCCGGCGGCCATGACCCTGGCCGACTTCGCGGACCGCTACCCGTCGGTCGCACCGCTGGAGGAGCTGGCCCTCATCAACCAGGTGGACGGCGGATCGGCGCGGCTCGAGGCGGGGCGACTGACGAAGCGCGTGGTCCGTCCCTAGAGTGCCGGACCGGGGCCGCGGCACACGGGCGTCGAACGGTCTGCCGGGCGCCCGCTACGTCCCGACGCGCATCGCGTCCCGCGATCGCTCGTGCAGCCCCGCCAGCGCCGCCTGGGCCAGCGGCGTCGCCGCCATCATGATGGCCGTCATGACCACGGCCGAGGTCAGGCACCACAGGCAGGTCGCGCCGATGACGAAGGGCTCCAGGAAGGTCAGGTAAGTGGAGAAGATCGTGCCCGACAGCGCCATGCCCCAGAGCGCCAGGGCGGCCCGGCGGGACCGCCAGCCACGGATGACCACCCAGGCGATGGCCAGCAGGACGTACCCCAACAGCCCCGCCACGCCCACCGGCACGCCGGCGATGACCGCGTACTGGCTCTGCTGCACCGTGTTGCAGTCGCCCACCGGCCCGCAGACCGCCTCGCTGTGGGAGACCTCCACGAAGGACAGATAGGCCGCCACCACGAACCCCAGCACCAGCAGCGCCGGCACCGCCCACGGCGGCCACTCCGGGAGCCGCGGCTCGAGACGTACCGCCGCTCTCACCGAGAAGACGACCAGGCCGATCATCGCCAGGAGCACCACCACGGACATCGTGTTGCCCACCGGATCGCGACGGTAGCGGGCCAGCACCGCGTCGAGGCCCGAGTACGACGCCGTGTCGCCCAGCGCCACCATGCCCGATCCGCCGGAGCCCGGTTCCTCCCGGTCCGCCTCCGACGACTCCTGGCCGGGCGTCCGCGCCGGTGTCACCCCCGCCGGCGGAGCATCGGCGGCCAGGGCCGTGTCCGGGCCGCCGGGCGCGGCCGGGCCCGGCGTGAAGCCCGGCTCCCCGGGCTCATCGCCGACGGGCTCCTCGGCCTCCGAAGCCGCGGGCGAGGGCGCGGCCTCGGCGTCCGCCGGCCCTTCTGCCGGCGCCGCGGCCCGCCCGGTGTCCGCCGACGGTTCCGATGTCGTCTCCGCCTCCGCCTCCGGCGTGGAAGGTTCCGGCGCCGTCTCCGCGACGTCGCCCTCGTCGGCCACCGCCGAGTCCGCCGCGGGCCCGGCTGCGGCTTCGTCCGTCGCCTGCTCCGCAGCGACCTCTTCCTCGGTGCCGGGCACGCCCTGGGCCGCCAGCGTGCGACGGATCACGGGGATGTCCGGCCACCCGACGCCGCCGGCCTCCAGGCCCCGGGCCACGATGTCGGGGAAGCGCCCGGGGATCTCCAGCCCGCCTACCAACACTTCATCCCCCACCAACAGCAGCGGCACCCCGATGCGCTGTCGCGGAAGCTGATGGTACTGGACCACCGCCCGGAACAGCGCTTCGCCCCCGGGCGTCATGGTGTTCACCCCGGCAATGAACAGGGAGTCGCCGTACCGCTCGATGAGCGGCGGCAGATGTTGCGTCATCACCTCGTGACAGTGCGGGCACGACGTCGAATAAAACAGAATGGCACGGACCACCGGACCCTGCGCCGCCACGGGCGACGCCAGGAGCAACGGCAGGACCAGGGCCAGAAATCGACTTCGCATCGCGCCTGTCAGTGTCTTCGAGTATGCAGCGCGTGGGCCACGCGTCCCCTCACGTGGCCCACGTTCACCCCTGATAACCCCACCACGCCTCACGCGGTCCGTCCCCCGCGGCACGGACGGCCCGCCATCCAAAGAACCGCGTCAGGCGTGGTGCCCGTGACGATGCCCGGGTCCGTGCGGGACCATCTCCTTCACCTCGCCCGCACGGAACGCCTCCACCACGCCGCTCACGTCCGCCGCCTCCGTCGCCAGCACCATGAGCCCGTGCTCGGCGAGACGCTCGTGCGCCCGGCGCCCGACGCCACGGCACACCACCGCGTCCAGCGGAAGCGTCAGCAGGACGTCCCACCCGCCGCACTGGCCATGCTCGTGCTCGGCGTTGGCGTTCGCCACAATCTCGGTGCGTCCACTGTCCGTGTCCACCATCGTGAAGTACGGAGCACGCCCGAAATGCTCCGAGACACGGCCCTCCAGGCCACGATCATCCGCCGTCGGTATGCAAAGTCTCATCGTCGTTCCCCTTTTCGATCATGAGAGTGGCCGGCCCCACCAGCGCCCGCAGCAGCTTCGCCCGGCCCGAGCGCAGCATCCGCTGCACCGTGCCCCGCGACACGCCCATCCGCTCACCCGCCGCCGCCTGGTCCAGCCCGTCCAGGTCGCACAGACGCATGGCCTCCAGCTCGCTCAACTCCAGCCGGATCACCTCCAGGTCCCGCGCCGGGATCCCCCGCGGCTTGAACAGCCGCTCACCCTCGAGCTCCCGGCACTGTCTCGTCTTCTTCGGCCTGGCCATGGTGACGCTCTTTTAATGTGCATATGCACAATAATGGAAAGGCGAGTTGGATGCAATGAGTTGGAGCACTGCGAGTTGG
>CAYQCY010000081.1:1180-16228 GCA_964416095.1 uncultured Gemmatimonadaceae bacterium | reverse complement strand
ACCAGGACCGGGGCTCGTCGGGGTAGAGCCGCGTCAGGGTCCGTGCCGTTTCGAGGCCCGCCTCCCAGTCTCGCGGGAAGAGGTCCTGCATGCGGGCGTAGAGGGCGTCGAAGGTGGGCCGACCGTCCTCGCCGTAGGTCAGGACTTCCCAGTATCTCTCGTGGTTGCTGTCGAGGATGCGCCCGGTCTGATCCTCCACCACGAAGGCGGCGTAGACCACGCTGTCCGGGAGGTCCACGGTCCCGTGGTAGAGGCCGCCGGCGTGGCGTCGGAGCGTGGCGGCGTCGAGGATCCAGTTCCGGTCGATCGTGCGGTAGCGGGCGCGCAGCACGAGGCGCTCCTCGCCTTCGAAGATGCCGGTGCCCTCGTAGGTCACATCCAGTGTCGCTCCTTGCGCCGGCTGGGCCGGGGCGAAGGTGAGCTCGCTCCTGCCGGCCCGGGCCTCGGGCGTCATGAAGACGAGGGTGGCGGCGACGGCCAGGAAGCCGACCACGGCCGCGACGCGGCTGCCCGTGGCGCGGCGCCGGGCCCGGCCCGGCCCGGTGAGCGGGAGGATGACGCGCTCGCCGGCCTGCCGCCGTTCAAGGACGGTCTCGAGGATGTCGTCGGGCAGCTCGGGCGTGGGCATGCTGCGGGCGGCCTCGCCCAGGGCGCGGATGCGGTCCACGGTGGTGCGGCAGCGATCGCAGCGGGCGAGGTGCCGGGCGACTCGTGCCCGCTCCCGGTCGCCGAGCTCGCCGTCGGCGTAGCGGTTCAACCGGTCGAAACCCGGGTGCTGCAATGGAAGCTCCATCTAAACGTCCTCCAGCAGGTCCATCAGGATCCGACGCGCACGGTAGAGCCGCATCTGGGATGCACCCGACGAGATGCCCAGCATGTCGGCGATCTCCGTGTGCGAGTAGCCTTCGATCTCTTTCAGGACGAAGACGTGTCGCAGCTCCTCGGGCAGCGCGTTGATGGCGCCCTGGAGGGAGATGCGGTGGACCACGTCGGACGGCCGGCTCCTGGGCGGCGTCCGGACGGCGGCGGTCCCGTGCACCTCGCTCATGCGCTTCTGCCTCCGTTCCCTGAGCAGCGCGGTCAGGGCGGCGACCCGCTTGAGCCACCCTGCCAGATTGCCCTGCTCCGAGTAGTTCCTCAGAGCCTCGGGGAGACCGATGAACACGTCCTGGACCACATCGGCGGCGTCATCCGACGAGCCGCTGATCCGGAACGCCACGCCGAACACCATGTCGGCATAGCGGTGGAAGAGCTCGGACAGGGCCTCATGGCCTCCTTTCCGCGCCCGTTCCACGATTCCGGCCTCGTCTGGCCGAGCCGTCATCGTCGTGTTACCGGCCGTCGGTTCCCGTTCACCACTTCCATTACTTAATTGCCTGACACATGCAAAACCTCACAACCGATTTCTCGCCGGCAGGGATCGGGCTGCGGTCGGACCTGGCCGGCGTGGCATCTCTTGCCAGTCGTGACCCCCCGACATAATAGTGACGGGGCGGGCCCTGTGTGCGTCATCATGCCGGAGCGCTGCACCGGAGGACTCATGCGAACATTGCGCAACGCCATCCTGTTCACCGTGCCGGTCGCCGGGATGATCCTGGTCCTGAGCGGCGTCCTCTTCGCCATCTCGTTGCAGACGCAGCTTGTTCTGGTGGTCGTGGGCCTGCTGCTGGTGGAAGGTGGCGTGTGGCGGCTGGCGGGCAAGATCCTGCCGAACGAGCGCACGTATCTGGCGCTGCGCGAGGAAGGCGAGCGGTTCATCTCGTTGATGCGGCAGCTCAACGCCGCGGCCGTCTCGCTGCGGGAGAGCGAGACGGACGGTGCGCGTCTGGCCATGGACGAGACGAAGGCGGAGATGCATCGGTCGGTGGAGCGGATGGTGGTCGTGGCCGGTGTGCCGGTGGACGAGCTACCGCCGGATGCGCCGATCGAGCTGCCGGAGACGGCTCCCGGGGGCGGGACCCCGGAGTCGGACGGGAGCGGGGGGCCGCGCACGCCGGCCGGGGAGCCGGCCCCAGGCACCTGAATCGCGTCGCGCGTCGGGAGCATCCCGGGGGGCGCCGTCGGCCGAGCCGGCGGCGCTCGTCGCGTCCGGGATCGGCGCTCGGCCGGATACGCGGGCGTGGCGTGCCGGTCAGGCGTCGCCGGAGAACAAGGCTTCCAGCTCGTAGATCTGCTCGGCGGGCCCGATGACGATGAGGGTCTCATCCGCCTGGATCGTGCGGTCGGCGTCCGGGTTCAGGTCGAACTGCCCGTCGGCGCGGCGGACGGCCAGGATGGACACGTTGCGGACGCGTCGCAGATCGCACCCGGCGATGGTCTGACGGGCGAACGGCGAGTCGCCCGGGATCATGATCTGCCCGATGTCGACGTCGGGCTGAACGCCGACGTTGAACACCCGGCCGAAGAAGTCGTGGACGGCGGGGCGGAGCAGGGCCAGGGACAGGCGATGCCCCCCGATGGATTCGGGTGTCACGACGCGGTCCGCGCCGGTCCGGCGCAGCTTGCTCTCCACCGACTCGGTGTTCGCGCGGGACACCACCAGCAGCCGCGGATTGAGCTCCCGGGCGGTGAGGACGGTGAGGACGTTGTTGGCGTCCGAATCGAGAGCCGAGACCAGCCCGCGCGCCTGCTGGACCCCGGCTTCCCGCAGGGCCTCTTCCTTGGTCGCATCGGCGATGAGATGCGGGGTCCTCTCCGCCAGGAGGGTCTCTTCCAGGTCCGACGCCCAGTCGACGACGACGAACCGTTCGCCTCGGGCCGTCAGGTCGCGCACGATCTGCCGGCCCAGGCGGCCGTACCCGCAGACGATGTAGTGGTCTGACAGCTCCATCACGAGCTCCTTCATGCGGCGGCGTTGCATGGAGACCCAGAAGGTCTGGCCGAGCATCACCTCGGCGGCGTTGCTCACGGCCCACGCCGCCGTGCCGACGCCGCCCACGACCAGGACGATGGTGAAGACCTCGCCGGCCGCGTTCAACGGGACGACCTCTTTGAAGCCCACCGTCGTGAGGGTGATGACCGTCATGTACAGGGCGTCGATGACGCCGATGCGTTGCTCGGCCAGAGGGAGGAACGCGTACCCGAAGGTTCCGGCGGCGACGAGGATGCCCAGCAGCCCGAGGGAGAGCTGAAGCTGGTGGATCGGCTCCGAGAGGGCCGTCCGGATCCGGCTTGTCAGGCGTTCGGTCGTGGACCGGCGTGCCGCGACGGGGGAGCGCATGGTTCGGCTCGCCGGACGGCCCGGGTCAGGCGGACGACTCTTCGGCTTCCTTCGCCTTGGCTTCCCGGGCCTGGGCCGCCTGGTCCTCGGTCTTCACGGAGCGCTCCTCGAGCTCGACGTTGAGCCTGATGGTGGCGACGCCTTCCCGCAGGATGCGCAGCTTCGAGGACTGGCTGCCGCCCCGCTTCGCGGCCAGTTCCATGCTGCCTGCCAGTTGGGACAGGCTGTCGAGGCCGGCGCCCATGAGCTCCAGCTTGAGCTTGCCGAAGGCGCGCCGGACCGTCATGGCGAATCGCTCCGCCGCCGGTCCCTTCTGGACGGCGAATTGCTCGACGAGGCTGTAGACGTGCTGAACCTTGTCCTCCATCTCCCGGAGGGTCTTCAGCCGCATCTGTGCTTTGGGACTCATCTTGCCGGCCATGGCGAATAGGGTAACACCCCGAGCCTGTTCTTGCGAGGGGGCGGCGGGTCGGTTTCCCGGCGTGCCTTCGTGCCTTAACTTGGCGCGGCCCGGGCCCGACGGATCCAGGAGACGTAGCATGGAGGAACAGGCGACGGCGCTGCTCAACGACCCGATGGCGATCTTCGCCTACCTCGTCGCCGTGCTGGGCTTCGTGTTCTGGCTCAGCGGGCTGCCCCGGTTCGAGAAGCTGTTCGAGATCACGCCACCGGTGATCTACGCCTACTTCGTGCCCACCATCTCCACGACGCTGGGCATCACGCCGCAGGCGGCGCCGGTCTACGACTGGATGGTCCGCTTCCTGCTGCCGGTGGCGCTGATCCTCCTCATGATCACCATCGACGTCAAGGCGATCCTGAAGCTCGGGCCCGTGGCGCTGGCCATGGTGGTTGCGGGGACCCTGGGCATCGTGGTGGGCGGGCCCGTCGCGTTCCTGGTCTTCGGCAGCTTCCTGCCGGAGGATGCCTGGATGGGGCTGGCGGCCCTCTCCGGAAGCTGGATCGGGGGCACCGCCAACATGGTCGCGGTGGCGGAGAGCGTGGGCACGCCCGACAGCATCTTCGGCCCCATCATCGTCGTGGACACGGTGGTGGGCTACGGCTGGATGGGCGTGCTCCTGTTCTTCAGCGCCTTCCAGGGCCGCTTCGACCGGCGGATCGGGGCCAGGACGGAAGCCATCGAAGAGACGAACAGGCGGCTCGCCGAGATCAATGCGCACCGGCACCCGTTGGACCTGCGCCGCTTCGCCATCATCCTGGCCGTCGCCTTCGCCGGCGCGGTGGCCGCCGTGGAGCTGGGCGATGCGCTGCCGGTGCTGGGCGATCCGACGATCATCTCCCGCACGACGTGGGCGGTGCTCATCGTGGTGACGGTGGGGCTGGCCCTCTCCTTCACGCCGATCCGGGACCTGGAGGAGTACGGCGCCTCGCGCATGGGCTATGCCGCGCTGTACCTGCTCCTGACGGCCATCGGCGCCCAGGCCGATCTGAAGGCGGTGCTGTCGGCGCCACTCTTCCTCGCCACCGGCGCGCTCTGGATCGCCATCCACGCCGCCATCCTTCTGGCCGCCGCGCGCCTGCTCCGGGCGCCGCTCTTCTTCTTCGCCACGGGCAGCATGTCCAACATCGGGGGGGCCGCGTCGGCGCCCATCGTGGCCGGGGTCTATCACCCGGCCATGGCGCCCGTGGGCCTGCTCATGGCGGTGGCGGGCTACATTCTGGGCATCTACGCCGCGCTGGGGTGCGCCTGGATCCTCGGCGTCATCGCGGTCTGACGCCCCGGCCGGCCCGGCCCGTGCCGGGCGGACGAGGCTGTGACGGCGGATCCGGTCGCGGCAGCTCGATGGCCGCGTCTCAGGGCTGCCGTTCCTGCTCCAGCGGGATGCGGAGCCGGGCGGCGCAGCCGGACGCGCCGCGCCGGTTCTCCAGGGTGAGGGTGCCGCCGTGGGCCTCGGCGATCTGGCGCGAGAGGGCCAGCCCGATGCCGGAGCCGTGGGGCTTCGTGGTGTAGAAGGGCACGAACAGGTTCGTCGTGCCGGAGATACCGGGGCCCTCGTCCTGCACGACGACTTCCAGCACGCCGTTCGGCCGGCGCCAGCCCACTTCCACGCCGCCGCCGGTCTCCAGCGCCGCATCCACGGCGTTGCTCACCAGGTTGATGAGGAGCTGGTCGAGCTGGTCGCCGTCCGCCTGCACGGTGAGCTCGGGCCCTTCGGCCACGGCGACGCGCATGCGGGTCTCCAGCTCGGCGACGCGGGCGATCCAGCTCCCGACCTCTACCGGCTCCAGCTCCGGCGGCGGGAGCCGGGCCAGGCGGGCGTACGAGGCCATGAAGCGGTTGAGCGCCTCTGCCCTGGCCGAGATGACCCGGATCCCCTGGAGCAGGTCCTCGTCGGCGTCGGCGGGCCGGGGCTCCCGCTCCAGCAACTGCTGAAGACTTTCGGCCAGCGACATGATGGGCGCCAGGGAGTTGTTGATCTCGTGGCCGAGGACCCGGACCAGCCGCTTCCAGGCCTGACGCTCCTCTTCCCGCAGCGCCCGGCTCAGGTCGCTGAGGACGACCAGGTGGTGCTTCAGCCCTTCCTGCCGGAAGGTGGTGCGACGCAGCTCCCAGCGCCCGCCGCCGGCGGGGTAGCGCACGTCGATGGTCCGGGGCGTCTCGCCTTCCAGCCAGTCCTCGATGTTCAGCTCCCGGGCGGTCCGGCCCCGGCTGTCGGTGGGCCGGCCCAGCAATCGCTCGGCCGCCCGGTTCGCGAGCTGCAGCCGGCCGTCGCCGTCGAAGGCGAAGACGGCCACCTCGATCTCCTCCACGACCTGGCGGAGCAGGGTGCTGGCCTCCACGGCCCCGAGCCGCTGCTCCCGGAGCGTGCCGGCGAGGCTGTTCACCTCGAGCATGGCGAGGCCGAGGGCGTCGTCGCCGCGTGCCTCCCGGGCCCGGATGGAGAAGTCGCCCTCGCGCAGGGCGCCCAGGAGGTTGGACAGGGTCTGGAGCGGCCGCACGACCCACTCCCGGAGCAACACGGCCGAGCCGAGCCACGCGAGGAGCAGGAAGACGGTGAGGGTCCACTGGACCTTGGGCGTGAAGGCGCCCGTCCAGAGGAAGAACAGGGCGAGCGCGGACCCGGGCAGGCCCACGAAGACGGCCAGGGCCAGGACCCTGCGCTCGTGGCTCCACCGGTGTGGCGGCGCCGCTTCCTCGCGGGGAACCGGCCTGTCGGTCATAGGTCGTAGCGCTGGAGTCTCCGGTACAGCGCGCTGCGGCTCAGGCCCAGCGCCTCGGCGGCCCGGCTGACGTTGCCGTCGAAGCGGGTCAGGGCCTTTCGGATGAGGACCTTCTCCGCGTCGTCCAGCGTCATCTTCTCCAGCCGCTCATCGGCGGCCGGCGGCGTGCGCAGGTTGAGATCGTCCGCCTCGACCTGGTCTCCGTGGGCCATGAGCACCGCCCGCTCGACCACGTGCTGGAGCTCACGTACGTTCCCGGGCCACGGGTGGGCCATGAGTGCTTCGATGGCCTCCGTCGTGAACCCCGTCAGCGCCTTGTCGTAGTGCTCCGCCTCTTCCTTGAGGAAGCGGGCCGCCAGGACCGGGATGTCGTCGCGTCGATCCCGCAGCGAAGGCAGCCCGATCTCCACCGTGTTGAGCCGGTACAGCAGATCCTCGCGGAAGTCACCCTCCTTCACCGCCTTGTCGATGTCCGCGTTGGTGGCCGAAAGGACGCGGACGTTCACGTGGCGTGTCTTGGAGGAGCCCACGCGCTGGATCTCGCCGGTCTCGAGCACGCGCAGCAGCTTGGCCTGCTGCGGCTTGGGCACGTTCGCGATCTCGTCCAGGAACAGAGTGCCCTCATCCGCCAGCTCGAAGCACCCGACCCGGTCCGTCTTGGCGTCGGTGAAGGCGCCCTTCACGTGCCCGAACAGCTCGCTCTCGAAGACGCCGGACGAGAAGCCGCCGGCGTTCACCGTCACGATGGGCTTCTGCGAGCGCCGCGACGACGCGTGCAGCCACCGGGCCACCACCTCCTTGCCCGTGCCGTGCTCCCCCGTGATGAGCACGTTGGCGTCCGAGGGGCCCACCCGCTCCATCAGCGTCAGCACCGGCTGCATGACGGGCGACTTGGCGATGAACTCCGGCAGCCCCTCCTGGCGGAGCATCCGGTTCTCGGTCTCCAGCTTCTCCGTCTTCCGGACCGCCTTCGCCAGCTCGATCTGGGTGCGCAGCGTGGTCAGCAGCCGGGCGTTGTCCCACGGCTTCTCGATGTAGTCCTTCGCGCCCCGGCGGATGGCTTCCACCGCGCCCTCCACGCTGCCCCACGCCGTCATGACGATGACCGGGACCGTCTTGTCCAGCGCCTGCAGGTGGCTGAGCAGGTCGAGGCCTTCCTTCCCCGACGTCGTGTCCCGGGTGTAGTTCAGGTCCATGAGGACGGCGTCCAGCTCCGACTCCTCCGCCGCCGTCTTGATCTCCTCCGGCGAGCTGGCCGTCACCAGTTGGAAGCCCTCGCCCTTCAGCAGCAGTCGGAGCGCCTGGATGACGTCCGGCTGGTCGTCGGCGATCAGGACCGTGGGATTGCCTTGCATGTCGTCTCCCGTCGGGGACGGCCGATCACCGCCGTCCTTGCGGTCTCCGTCGAACATACGCGATCGCGGCGTCCCCGTTCAACACGCGCGTTGCCGCGATGCCTCGGCGGCCGGGCCGTTCCCACCGGGCACGGGACGGCCCGCTCGGCTTCACCCTTCGCGCAGGGCCACCAGCGGATCGACCCGGGTAGCCCGGCGGGCAGGCACGTACATGGCCGCCAGCGCCACCACGGCGAGCACCAGCGGCACGGCCGTGAGGATGATCGGGTCCCGCGGCGCGACCTGGAAGAGCAGCGTCTGGATGATGCGCCCCACGACGAGCGCCGCCCCGAAGCCCACCACGAGCCCCGCCGTCACGAAGAGGGCGCCCTGTCGTAGAACGAGCCGTACCACGTCGCCGGGCCGGGCGCCGAGCGCCACGCGGACGCCCAGCTCGTGAGTGCGTTCGCCCACGGCGTATGCGATCACGCCGTAGATGCCGATGCCTGCCAGGACGAGGGCGAGGGCGGCAAAGGTCACCAGGCATACGGCCAGGAAGCGGGGCAGGGCCGCGGAGCCGGCCACGAGGCGCTCCGCCGTGCCCACGCCGGACAATGCCAGGTTCGGGTTGATGCGGTGCAGCTCGGCCCGGATCGACGGCACGAGCGCTCCGGGCTCCCCATCCGTGCGTACCACGACCGTCATGGCGCGCCGGGGGGCCAGGGCGTGAGGCAGGTACATCTCCTCCTTCGGCGCGGCGGCGAGCCCGGCGTGACGCACGCTTCCCACCACGCCGACGATGGTCCACCACGGCCCGTCGGACTCCGGGTCCGTCCCCGGCTTGATCCGCCGGCCGACCGGGTCCTCGCCGGGGAAGAACCGCGCCGCCGCCGCTTCACCCAGCACCACCACCGGAGCGGCGTTCCGACGGTTGTCCGAGGCGTCGAACGCCCGGCCCGCCAGAACCGGGATGCCCATGGTCCGGAAGTACGCCGGGTCCACCTGGCGGTACCAGATGACGCGCTCACGGCCGGGTCCCGGCGCCGGTCGGCCCTCGATGACGAAGTCCACGTCCGTGTCCCCGTCGGCCATGGGGACGTGCGACACCATGCCGGCCGAGCGCACGGCCGGCATGGAGCGGATCCGCTCCAGGAACGCCTCGTACAACGCCGTCACCTCCTCCGGCTCCTCGTACTCGCTCGACGGAGCGCCCACACTGAATGTCAGCACGCCCTCGGGATCGAAGCCCGGGTCCACGGCCTGCAGCTCCATGAAGCTACGAAGGAGGAGACCGGCGCCTGCCAGGAGCGCGAAGGCGAGGGCGACCTGGGCGCCGACCAGGGTGCGGCGGGTGCGCCGCCCGCGTCTGCCGATCCCCGAGCCGACACCATCCTCCTTCAGGGCGGGTACTGGGCTCGCGCCCAGACCGTGCAGCGCCGGCACGATGCCGAAGGCAAGGCCCGTGACCACGGATAGGCCCAGGGCGAAGGCCAGGACGCCTCCGTCCAGGGCAGGCTCGAAGAGGGGCGGCAGGACGATGGGCGAGAGGGCGACCAGCGCGTCGATGAGCCAGGCCGCCACCAGCACGCCCACCGCCGCCCCGGCCACCGAGACCAACAAGCTCTCCGTCAGCGTATCCAGGACCAGCCGCATACGGCTCGCGCCGAGCGCCGTGCGGATGGCGCGGTCCCGCCTCCGCGCCGCCGACCGGACCAGGAGCAGGTTCGCCAGGTTGACACAGGCGATGAGGAGCACCAGTACGACGGCGCCCATCAGGGCCAGGAGGCCGGGACGCAGGTTCCCGACAAGCTGGTCCCGGAGCCGCGTGAGGTGGGCGCCCACGCCCGTGTTCGCGTCCGGATACGCCTCTTCCAGACCGCGCGCCACGCGGTCCAGGTCCGCCTCCGCCTCCGCCAGGCTCACGCCGGGGCGGAGCCGGCCCACGGTCCGGAGGAAGACGTTACCCCGTCCCGCGTTGGCCAGGTCGATCCCCAGCGAGGACCAGACCCGGGCCGGCCCGACCAGGGGGAACTCGAATCCCTGCGGCAGGACGCCGATGACCACGTGAGGCGTCCCGTCCAGCGTGATCGTCCGGCCGACGACACTCGCTGCCCCGCCGAACCGGCTCTGCCAGAGCCCGTACGAGAGCAGAACCACCGCGTCGTTCCCGGGCAGCTCCTCCTCTTCCGTGAAGGTCCTGCCCAGCACCGGGTCCGTCCCCAGCACCTCGAAGAAGCCATGTGTCACCAGCGCACCCGGCAGGCGCTCCGCTCCGTCCGCCGAGGTCATCGTGGGGCTGTATCCCGTGAAGGCCGCCAGCCCGCTCAAGACCCGGTTCTCCGCCCGGATATCATAGAAGTTCGCCGGCGAGAACCACTCCGTTTCCGGACCGCCCCGACGGGTGTAGTCCTGCCACGCCATGACGAGCCTGTCCGGCTCCGCGTAGGGCAGGGGCCGGAGCATCACCGCGTCCACCACGCTGTACACCGCCGTGTTGGCCCCGATGCCCAGCGCCAGCGTGACCAGGGCCACCGATGTGAAGCCCGGCACCATCACCAGCCTGCGCAGCGCGTGTCGTAGCTCGTTCACCATCCGGACTCCTCCCGTGGGTGTCGTTCCGGGTACCGATCGGCTCGGACACCCGATGCAGGAGGAGGGCGGCGCCGGGCCCGGCGTCGCCCTCCCGACATGGCGATGCGCTTCGCGGCTACCGGGCGCCGGCGGTCGCGTGTTGCTCCTGGTCGACGATCCAGCCGTCGAGGAGGTTGATGATGCGGTCGCTGTAGGCGGCCACGTCATCGTCGTGGGTGACCTGGACGATGGTCGTGCCCTCGTCGTTGAGTTGCTCGAAGAGCTCCATGATGACACGGCCCTGGGAGCTGTGCAGGCTGCCGGTTGGCTCGTCGGCCAGGATGACGCTGGGCTCGGCGATGACGGCGCGTGCGACGCCCACGATCTGCTGTTGCCCGCCCGAGAGCTGGCTCGGGAAGAGGTCCTTCTTCCCGACGATGTTGAAGCGGTCCAGGATGTCGGCGACGAGCGATTCCCGCTCGCTCTTCTTGACGTTCCGGTACGAGAGGGGGATCTCCAGGTTCTCGTAGACCGTGAGGTCGTCGATGAGGTGGTACTGCTGGAAGACGAAGCCGATGTGCTGCTTGTTGAGCTCGATGCGACTCTTGGGCTTCGTCTCGTGGACCGCGTGGTCGTGGAAGTAGTACTCGCCGTTCCAGCCGTGGTCGAGCATGCCCATGATGCTGAGCAGCGTGGACTTGCCGGCGCCGGACGGGCCCATGATCGTGACGAACTCGCCGTCTTCGATGTCCAGCTCGACCTGCCGCAGGACGTAGGTCCGGCCCGCGCGGTTCTCGAAGAAGCGCTCCAGCTTCCGGGTCCGGATCATTTCTGGACCTCGAAGCCGGCTTCCTCGAGCTCGTGGGCGGCGGTGCGGTCCTGGTCCTCGACGATGCGGCCGTCGAAGAGGTGCACGCTGCGGTGTGCGTGCTGGGCGTAGCGTGGGTCGTGGGTCACCATGCAGATGGTGGCGCCGCCCTCGTGCAGCTCGTCGAGCAGCTCCATGACGGCCTCGCCGTTCTGGGAGTCCAGGTTCCCTGTCGGCTCGTCGGCGAGGAGGATGAGCGGCTTGCCGACGATGGCGCGGGCCACGGCCACGCGCTGCTGCTGCCCGCCGGAGAGCTGCGAGGGGTAGTGCTTCATGCGGTGGGCCATGCCCACACGCTCGAGCGCCTCCTCGACCCGCTGCTTCCGCTCCTTCGAGGGCATGCCGCGGTAGGTGAGGGGCAGCTCGACGTTCTCGTACACCGTCAGGTCCCCGATCAGGTTGAACGCCTGGAAGATGAAGCCGATGGCCCGGTTCCGGATGTGGGCCCGCTGCGCCGCCGACAGGTTCGCCACCGGCTTGCCGTCGAGCAGGTACTCGCCGGCGGTGGGCGAGTCCAGCAGGCCCAGGATCGACAGCATCGTCGTCTTGCCCCCGCCGGACGGCCCGGCAATGGCCACGTACTCGCCGGGCTGGACTTCCAGGTGGATGTTGCTGAGGGCGTGGGTCTCCACCTCGTCGGTGTAGAAGACCTTGCTTACATCCGAGAGCCGGATCAACGGTTCCATGTTCGTCGCCATGTCCGCTCCTGCGTCTGGGGGGATCGAAACCCTATTCTGCGTTGCCTCTGCCGATGCCCTGGACGCTGAACGCTTACCGTTCACCGCTTAGCGTTTAGCGTTGGGGCCGAGGCCGTCATCGCAGCCTGACCCGGTCGTAGCTGTCCCACTGCGACATGTCGGACAGGATCACGACATCGCCTTCCTCCAGGCCGTTCCGCACCTCGATCTGGTTGACGGAGCTCGCGCCGAGCTGGACGGTGACCCGGACCGCCTCGTGGCCGCCGTCGGTGAGCTTGAACAGGCCTACCGAGCTGTTGGCCTGGCCGTAGGCCGGCCGGCCCACGTAGAGCACATCGCTCAGGCGTGCCACCTCGATGGTGCCGTCCACGCTCAGATCCGGTCGGGCGCCGGGCGGAAGCTCGTCCACGTCCAGGGCGACGTCCACGACGACGACGCCGCCGGAGGCCGCAGGGTCGATTCGTATGACATGCCCCGGGATGATTCCGTTGCGCGTGTCGATCTGTGCCGGCTGGCCCATGGCCACATCCTTCGCCTGCACCTCGGGGATCCGGAGCACCGCCTTCAACCGTTCCGGCTGGACGATGCGGGCCAGCGTCTGACCTGCCTGCACCCACTGGCCCGGCTCGAACGGTAGCTCCTGCACCACCCCGCTCGTGGGGGCCTGCACCACCAGCGACTCGAGCCGGTCCCGCTGGAACTCCACGATGCTGGCCAGGCGCGCGATCTGTTCCTCCTGTACGGAAAGCTGCTCCCCGATGTTTCGGGTCATGAGCGCGAGGCGCTGCTCCTCGGCGCCGAGGCGGATCCGGAACTCCTCCACGGCGTCGAGGGACTGCTGCAACTCCAGCCCGGAGATGAGCTCCTTCTTGGCCAGCTCCTGGTTCGCCTCGGCCTGCCGGACCGCCTGGTTGTACTGGGCCCGGATCGTGGCGACGACGCCTTCCTGGTTGAGCCGAGCCGTGTTCAGGTTCGTCCGCTGCTCCACCAGGCCCTGCTCCGCTGCGGCGAGCTGGCGCTGCGCCTCCAGCAGTTGCAGGCGCACGTCCGGGTTCTCCAGCTCCATCAGCACGGTTCCAGGCTCCACCTCGGCCCCGGGCTCCACCAGCCGCTTCTCCACCCGGCCGGCCGTGACGGCGGAGATGTAGCGCGTGAACTCCGGGACCAACGTGCCCGGGCCCCGGACCTGACGCACCATCTCACCGCGCTGGACCGTGTCCGTCCAGACCGTCGCCGACTCCACCGCTGGCGCCGCCGGCTTGAGCCGGGCCAGCGCCACCGTGGTGACCGCCAGCACGAGGATCCCCACCGCGGCCCAGATGTACTTGCGGCGGTTCTTCTTCGGCTCGCGCATGATGTCCATGCCGAGCCGGCTCCCCGGTGTCGACGTCCCTTCCGAGCCGGTCCGGTTGTCCATCCCGTTCTTCCCCCTGCCTCGTCGTCGAGGCCCGTTGTCTTGGATGTCCGTGCGCCAGGTTCCGTTGGATCGCCTGGCTACACTCCTTCAAGATAAAGGTATCGTGCCGCGGGGTCGATTCCGCGAACGTTCTTCGCTCCAACGACTTGGACCGCTATGCTCGTGTCGTGGCCCGGCCGGTCCCGGGATGTCGTGTCCCGGAAGCGGACAGGAGCCTGTCGCGTCAGCCCGTCCCTGGCCGAAGGCTGCGGCCCACGGCCGCCTCCAGGTCCGCCAGGGCGGTGTGGAAGTCGTAGATGGCGCTCAGGTACGACTGGTCTGCCCGTGACTTCGTCGTATCGGCCTCGGTCAGCTCCACGAAAGAGGCGAGTCCCAGGCGGTAGCGTTCTCGTTCCTGGTCGAGCTGCTCGGCGGCAAGCTCCTGGTTCTCCTCTTCCAGGGTCACCGCTTCGTAGGCCGTCTGCACCGCGAGATAGGCGGCCCCGGCATCGGCCCGGAGGCGAAGCGCTTCGGCACGGGCCTGGTGCCGGGCGTCGTCGGCCACGGCATTGGCCTGAGCGATGCGCTGCTGACGCTGAAAGCCCTGGAAGATCGGGATGCTCACGGTGAGCTGGAACGAGAGCGGGTCCGGGTCGAAGTCGAAGGGGAAGACATCGTTCCGGGCGACGGCCTGCTGGATGTCCTCCTCCGTGACCTGGTACCGGGAGCAGTCGCCGCCCAGCTCGTCGATGGGCGACGTGAGGTGTGCGTTGAGCGTGTTCTCGAACTGGCACTGGCTGATCTGGTGGGACGCCTGCTGCTCGAGGCTGTTCACCAGCGCCGAGCGCTCGGCGATCTCCCGGGCCCTGCCCGACCAGTTCGCGTTCACGCTGAGCGTGGGCAGGTAGTCCATGCGGGCGGCCCGTGCCGCCGCCACCTGCGCTCCCGCCGCCGCCTCCATGGCCCGGACGTGCGGATGGGCTGCGCTGGCCGCTTCCAGGATCGCCTCCCTGGACCAGGCGGGCTCGAACACCACGAACTCGGTGGTCAGCTCGATGTCCCGGTCCACCTCCACGCCGAGCTGCTGGAGCAGACGGAGCTTGCGTGTGGCGAGATCGCCTTCGGCCCGGACCAGGGCGACCCGTGCCCGCCCCAGCTCCACCCGCGCCTGCTTCTCCTCCAGCGGAATCGCGGCGCCGACGCTCACGCGGGCCGCCGCCAGCTCCAGGTTCTCCTCCGCCCGCCTCACCTCCGCCTGCCGCAGCACCACCTGGTCACGGGCCCGCATGGCCTCCAGGTACTGGCGCGTCACCGCCGCTTTCAGCGTCAGCTCGGCGGCACGCCCGCCCGCCGCCGCCGCCCGCCGGTTCGCCCGCTGCTGGCCGACCTGGAAAACGTCGCCCACATCGAGACTGTAGCTCACGTTCGCCGAGTAGTACGACCAGTAGTACGAGGGCTCCTGGGCCAGCGTCACACCGCCCACCTGGATGGCGCCCTGGTCCACCCAACCCAGGCTCGAAAACGCCGAGCCCGTCGGCAGGAAGCTCGCGTAGGCCGAGCGTAGCGCCCACGCCGCCGCCGCTTCGTCGTTCCGGGTCGCCAGGAAGGTGGGGTTGTTCTGCCGGGCCAGTTGGATCGCTTCCTCCAGCGACAGCGTGGCCGGAGCCTGACCGAACGCCGCCCCGGCCGTGGCCACGACCGCCAGCGTCGCAACCGCTACCCGACGACTCGTTCTCTGCATCTTCGTGCTCACCTCTCGCAGCTCCTCGCCGATCTCGTCT
>CAYQCY010000081.1:0-1080 GCA_964416095.1 uncultured Gemmatimonadaceae bacterium | reverse complement strand
TCGGCGACGTTGTAGAACATGCGGCGAGTGGGGTACGCGAAGTCGATGTCGTCCTCGGCGGCGAAGGCGTCGAGGATGGCTTCCCAGATGCCCTCGGCGGTGCCTCTGCGGTGGCGCGGCTTGCAGAGGTAGCGGATGGTGAGGAGCACGCCGCTGTCCTCGACGGCGGTGTAGACGATGGGGGTGAGGGAGGTGTAGAAGATCATGTACTTGCGTGCGGCCAGGGCCATGGACTGGCGCGCCTCCTCGGCGACGGAGGCGGAGCGCTCGTCGGCGATGCGGCGGAGGATCTCCTTGGCCTTGTGCCAGTTGCTCTCGAAGGTGACGAGGACGGGGATCTCGTTCCAGATGTAGTGCATCCCCCGGGTGTAGTTGGCGAAGGGATCGCGGAAGACGGTGCCGTTGGGGATGTGGATGATGCGGCCGGTGCTCTGGTCGGCGTGGACCCAGTTGCCGATCTCGATGAGCGTGAAGGCGAAGATGCGCTGGTCGATGACATCGCCGGCGTGCTGGCCGACCTGGACGCGATCGCCGACGACGAAGGGCCGCCGCCAGAGGATGAAGGCCCAGCCGCCGAGGTTGACGATGGGGTCCCGGAAGGCGATGGCGAGGCCGGCGGAGACGATGCCCAGGAAGGTGAGGAGGTTGGAGATGGCTTCGGACCAGACCAGGGCGATCCAGAGGGCGCCGACGGTGAAGGCGACGTAGGTGATGGTCTTGCGCCAGCGGTAACGGACGCGGACATCCTCGACCTGGCGTCGGAGGACGGCGAGTGCGACGACCCGGAGGACGACCATGAGGAGGATGATCCCCAGTGTCCTGACGAGCCCGCCCTGGACCGTCACGTCGCCGAAGAAGGCCTCGATGGCGTCGAGCATGTCGTTCATGGTCGCCGGCCCCGGTGGTCAGGTGCGCTGGTCCGTGGGCCGGACCAGGACCTCGTTCACGTTGACCCGGTCGGGCTGGGTGACGGCGTACCGGACGGCGGCCGCCACGTCCTCCTGCTGAAGCATGCGCCGGTCCCGCCAGCGGTCGTGGAAGGCCTGACGGGCGTCGTCGTCGTGGATGTGGTCCACCAGC
>CAYQCY010000080.1:2470-16287 GCA_964416095.1 uncultured Gemmatimonadaceae bacterium | reverse complement strand
TTCGGCATCATGAGCTCGCTGATGACGGAGTCGGAGTCACGTGGGTGCCGGGGCCGGTTCGATGCGTCGGACATGGTCGTGGGTGCGCGGGGTCGGCGGGCCGCTTGCGGGATGTCGGGGCCGGCCCGACCTTGCGGCGATTATGGTATCCAACGCCGACGACCCCGTCCAGACGTCGCCGCCCGGGCTGGAAGACCGACCCGAGCCTCCGGGCCGGACCGGCGCCGGACATCAGCGCGCGGGACTGGTGGCGGGCCCGTTCGTCTTCCTGGGCCTGCTCCTCGTCCCAATCCCCGGGCTCGGGCCGGACGCGCAGAAGACGGCGGCGGTTGCGGCGCTCATGGCCATCTGGTGGATGACGGAGGCGCTGCCGCTCCCGGCCACGTCCCTCGTGCCCCTGGCGGTCTTCCCGGCCCTGGGCGTGCTGACGCCGCAGGCGACGGCGGCGCCGTACGCCAATCCCGTGATCTTTCTCTTCCTCGGCGGGTTCCTGGTGGCCCTGGGCGTGGAGCGCTGGGGTCTGCATCGACGCATCGCCCTGGCGGTCCTGGACGTGGTCGGCATCGGCCCGCGCCGCATCATCGGCGGGTTCATGATCGCGACGGCGTTCCTGAGCATGTGGATCTCCAACACGGCCACGGCCGCCATGATGCTGCCCATCGGCCTGGCGCTGGCCAAGCTGGTGCAGCGGTCCCAGCCGGGTCACGACGACGACGTCCCGCGCATGCCGTCGGACTACCCGTTCGGCACGGCGCTCATGCTCGGCATCGCGTACGCCGCCACCATCGGCGGCGTGGCGACGCTCATCGGTACGCCCCCGAACGCGGTCTTCGCCGCCGCGGCGCTGGAGATCCTGGGCCGGGAGATCGGATTCGCCGAGTGGATGATGCTGGGCCTGCCCGTCGCGGTCATCCTGCTGCCCATAGCGTGGGCACTCCTGGTCTACGTGCTGCACCCGCCGGGCTCCATCCCGCCGGACGCCCACGGTCTGCTCCACGAGGAGCGCGCCGCCCTGGGGCCGCTCGGCCCCGGCGAGCGCAGGGTCGCCGCCGTCTTCGCCCTGACCGCCGCGGGCTGGCTGTTCCGCTCTCCGAAGCAGATCGGGGCGGTGACGATTCCCGGGCTCACGGACCTGCTACCCGGTATCGACGACTCCACCATCGCCATGGCCGCGGCGCTCCTCCTCTTCATCGTGCCGGTGGACTGGCGCAGGGGCGTGTTCCTCATGGACTGGCGCACGGCGCGCCAGGTCCCGTGGGGCGTGCTGCTCCTCTTCGGCGGCGGCCTCTCCCTGGCCCGGGCCTTCCAGGAGAGCGGCCTCACCCTGGCCATCGCGGAGGGCGTGAGCGCCCTGGCCGGGTTCCCCGTGTGGGTGCTGATCCTGGCCATCGTGGCGACCTTCGTGCTGCTCAGCGAGCTGGCGTCCAACACCGCCATCGCCGCACTGGCCATGCCCGTCCTCGCCGCCGCGGCCGCCGGCGTCGGCCAGGAGCCGTTGCTCTTCATGGCGGCCGGTGCCCTCGCCGCCTCCGCCGCCTACATGATGCCCGTGGCCACGCCGCCCAACGCCGTGGTGTTCGGCTCCGGCTACATCCGGCTCGGGCAGATGATGCGCGCCGGCGTCTGGCTCAACATCATCGCCATCATCCTGCTGGCATTGCTGGCACGGGTGCTGGTGGGGGCCGTCCTCCTCTGAGGCGGACGATCGTTGACGAAAGCGAAGGTTCGTTGGTACGTTGAACGTCTCGGTCCCGGGGTCTCGCCCCGGACCGGCGGATCCTGCCCGAACGCGCGAAACCGCGCCCTGCCGACGGTTCTCCCCGCCGTGCGGTGAGGGGCCCTTCGAAAGGGAGTCGATCGATGCGATGGAGCCTGTTTGCTCTCCCGGCGGTCGCACTGGCCGGTTGCGCCGGGATGGGTGCCATCCAGGAGGTCACGCCCGAGGAGATCCCGCGCCTGGAAGAGCTGCGACAGGAGCAGCCCCGGAACGGCGAGATCCTCGTGCGGCTCGGCGCGGCGTACCGTGCCGCCGGGCGGACCGATGACGCCACGGTAGTCCTGTCGGACGCCACGCGGCTGGACGAGCCACCCGTCTCGGCCTGGGCCGTGCTCGGGACGATGGCCGAGGAGCGAGGCGACTACGCGGCCGCCATCGTGGCGTACGAGCGCTATCTCGAGTCCGGAGGCCCGGCGGCGGACGATGTGCGGAACCGGCTCGCCCTGGTCCGCCGCGAGCAGCTGGTGGCCGCGGCGCGCCGGGCGCTGGCCCGGGAGGAGCAGCTCAGCGCGGCGGCGCCGGAGCCGGCGACGGTGGCGGTCATGGCCCTCGTCGTGGAAGGGCCGCCGGAGTACGAGCCGCTGGGTCGCGGCCTGGCGGAGATGCTGACCACGGACCTGAGCATCACGGAGCGCCTCCAGATCCTGGAGCGGGCGCGGCTCCAGGCGCTCATCGACGAGATGAGCCTGGGCCTGGCGGGCTATACGGACCCGAACACGGCGGCCCGGGCCGGGCGGCTGCTGCGGGCGGCGACCATCGTGCAGGGCCGTGTCGCGGTGCCGGACGATCCCGAAGCGGCGGAGACGAGCCTCGAGGCCCTCGTCGTGGACGCGGTCGATCCCGGGGAGCCCAGGAGCACCGACCAGGCCGGCGCGCTCCAGTCCCTCATGGACATGGAGGCGCGGTTGGCGGTGGCGCTCCACCGCGAGCTGGGCATCCAGCTCACGGCGGCGGAGGAGTCCCGGATCCTGGAGCGACCCACGGACAACTTCCAGGCGTTCCTGGCCTTCAGCCGCGGCCTCTCGAGTCTGGATGCCGGGGACTTCTCCAACGCGGCATCCCAGTTCCGTCGGGCCACGAGCCTGGATCCGGGCTTCCAGGCGGCGGCGGACGCGGCCACCGCGGCCGAGAGCATGGCGCGGGCGCCGTCGGTTTCGGCGGTGCGGACGCGCGCCGTGCCGGGTGTGGGACCGGCGGCGCCGCAGCCGCAGGGGCCCGCCACCTTCGCCGGCGTCGAGGTGATGGTGGACCAGACGCTGCCGGCGGGGGCCGGCGCCGCCACGCAGACGGCGGCGCCCCCGGGCACGCCGCCCACCAGCAATCCGCCGGCGGAGAACACGGAGACCACGGCGGGCACGGGCGTGAAGGTCGTCCGCACCGTGCCCATCATTCTCGTCCGGCCCAGCCCGCTCCTGATTCCGTGGAGGTGGCGATGACGCGCGCGACACGCCTGATCGTTCCCGCGCTCGCCGTGGGCCTCGCGGCAACGGGCCTCGAGGCGCAGCAGGTGGGGGCGGAGCTGGCTTACCACGGCATCTCCATCGGCGACGCCAGCCTCACCGAGATCGTCTTCCCGGTGGGCGTGACCTATCGGCTGGGCAACATCCGGTTCGACGCCAACACGGCCATCGCCTCGGCGAGCTTCGAGGCGAACGGCGAGACGAGCACGCTCTCGGGCCTCACGGACATCAACGCCCGCGTCATGCTGCCCATCAACGCGGACCGGGCCCGGATCGTCATCGCGGCGAACCTGCCCACGGGCACGTCGGCCCTCGCACCGGCGGAGCTGCCCGTGGCGGCGGCCCTGACCACGGACCTCCTGACCATGCCGGTCACCAGCTTCGGCTCGGGCGCCGGCGTGACCACCGGTCTGGCCATCACCCGGCCTGCCGGGTCATGGCTGCTGGGCGCCGTCGGCGCCTACCGCGTGGGCTCCGCCTACGAGCCGCTCGTCTCCACCGCCGCGGGGCAGAGCGCCGAGTTCAGGCCCGGCGACGAGCTGCGCATCCGGTTGGCCGCGCAGCGGCCGTCGGATTCCGGCGTCTCCGTCCGCGTGGCCGGGACCTGGTCCGCCTTCGGCTCCGACCAGAGCGACGATGTGGTCTTCTTCGACCGGGGCGACCGCCTCCTCGGCGAGGCCGCCGTGGAGTTTCCCGTCTGGCGCGGCGCCGCCCTGGCCTACCTCTGGGACCTGTACCGGTCCGAAGGTTCTGTGGCGAGTGGATTCCAGGCCTCCCAGATCGCCGCCGCGTCCAACATGCTCGGCGCCGGCGTCCGGGGCGTGCTGCCCCTGAACCCGACACTCACGTTGAGGCCGATCCTGGAGCTCGTGCTCCAGAGCAGTCCGGCCGACGTCGGACCCGGTGAAGGCAGTCTGTTCCGCCTCGGCACGGGCGTGCAGCGCAGGGTCGGCGGCTTCATCCTGGAGCCGGCCGTCCTGGCTCAGTTCGGGTCGCTGGACGGCGAGTCCATCAGCGGGTTCGTCCTCCGGGGAGGTGTGGCATGGGCGCGATGAGGTGGACATCGATCCGCGGCGTCGCGCTGGCGGCGGCCTTGATGGTGGCGTGCGAGCCGGTCACGCGCCCGGCCACCCGCATCGTGCCCATCTCGCTCCAGCCGTCGTTCCAGCCGGTGGTGAGCAATCAGCAGGATGGCAGCCCGGCCTCGAATGTGGACAACATCCGCGTCGTGTTCACGAACGCGGACGGCGAGACGGTCGTGGACACGGTCATCCCGTGGCCCGCGGACCAGGACACCCTGTATGCCGAGATCGGCATCGAGGTCTCCGGCGAGGAGACGTTCAGCTACGTGGTGGAAGCCCGGCAGGGGAGCCAGGTCCTGTTCGCGGTCGGGCCCGTGGACGTCACGCTGAGCGTCGACGACGGCGACGGCGGCGGCACGCCCGTCGTGGTCACGCCGGAGCTGGTCTACGTGGGGCCCGGCGCCATGGCCGCCGCCATCGAGATCGGCGGACCGCCGACCATCGCCGCCGGCACCCATTCCCTGCTCACCGCCACCGTGACCGACTCGGGCGGCGCGAACATCACGGACTCGCCCGTGACATGGTCCAGCGTCGATACGCTCGCCGCCATCGTGGACGGGGACGGGCTGGTCACCGCACGGTACGACCTGTCCCGCACGGTGACCATCGTGGCGCGTGTGCCGTACACCGCCGTGGCCGACACCTTCACCATGACGCTGCTGCCGGCCCGCCTGGTCGCGAGCCCGGAGGCTGACACCATCAACGCCATCGGCTTCTTCACGGTGGTGGAGGCGGAGGCCCTGGCGCTGGGAGGCGTGACCGCCACCGGCGGCACCATCGCCTGGTCCTCCCAGGACACGGCCATCGCCCGCGTAGCCAGGACATCGGCCGACGGGCGGCGCGCCACCGTCGTGGGCAGGACGACGGGCAGCGTCCCGTTGTTGGCCACCGCCGGCGGACTGGTGGACACGGTAACGGTGGTGGTCCGGCAGGTGCCCGCCGGCGCCGGCGTCGTCCCGACGGATGTGCTGCTGGGTGTGGGCGATGCCGTGAGCCTGACGGGAGTCAGCGTGGACTCGGCCGGCGTCGCCATCCCCGGAGCGACCTTCGGCTGGAGCAGCGCATCGGGCAGCGTGAGCATCGATGCGAGCGGGACCGTCACGGGCGTCGCCGCAGGCACGGCCACCGTGGAGGCCGTGTCCGGCTCCCTCTCCGCCGCCGCGACGGTCACGGTGGCCTCGGCGGCGACCGCGCAGGTCGCCGTGGGCGATGAGCACGTCTGCGAGCTGGACACTGCCGGGAGCGCGAGCTGCTGGGGCACCGGCGACGCCGGGCAGCTCGGGCACGGGGCGTTCGAGGACGCGGATGCGCCCCAGCCGGTGGCCGGCGGCATCACCTTCACCGCGCTGGCCGCCGGGGGCAACCACACCTGCGGCCTGGCCCAGGACAGCACGGCCTGGTGCTGGGGCGAGAACAGCTACGGTCAGCTCGGCGACGGCAGCGTGACCCGGCGGGACACGCCCGTGGCGGTCCTGGGCGGGCTCAAGCTCGTCTCCATCACGGCCGGCGGCCGGCACACCTGCGGCCTGGAGGCCGACGGCACGGCCCACTGCTGGGGCGACAACAGCGAGGGTCAGGTCGGCGACGGGCTGGGCACCTCCGCCTACGCCACACCGGTCCTCGTGGCCGGCGGCGCGAGCTTCACGCAGCTCGCCGCTGGCTGGCTCCACACCTGCGGCCTGACCGGTGCCGGCGCCGTCTACTGCTGGGGCCGGGGCGACGAGGGCCAGCTCGGCGACGGGACGCTCACGTCCAGTGACGCGCCGGTGGCCCTCCCGGGACTCACCCTCACGAGCCTGGATGCCGGCGCGGCCCACACCTGCGGCCTGGACGCGGCAGGCGTCGCCCACTGCTGGGGCTACAACTCGTCCGGCCAGGCGGGGGCGGGCGCCGAGGTCGTGGCGTCCACGCCCGTGACCGTGGGCGCGACGAGCTACACGGCCATCGCCGCAGGGTGGATCCACAGTTGCGGCGTCCGGGCCGACGGGGTCCTCGAGTGCTGGGGCAGCAACGTCTCCCTCCAGCTCGGCCGGGCTTCGCCTGTCGGCAGCCGCACCCCGCTCACCACGGACGTGGCGAGCGCACCCCTCGCCCTGGAAGCGGGCGGGCTCCGGAGCTGTGCCCTGACCGGGACCGCCCTGGCCTGCTGGGGCGCGGTCCCGCCCGAGGAGCTGTTCCGGGAAGGCGCGGTGCCGACGGTCCCGGAAGGAGACCCGCGCGGCTTCTGATCCGCGACGCGCACGCGGCGCCTCCGTCGCCGGAACCGACGGCGGAGGCGCCGCTCTTCCCTGGGCGCGCGCAGGGCCCTGTAGACCGCCTGCGAGCTACCGTTCGTACACCACGACGCCGTCCACGATCGTGTAGTCCACGTGCGCGTCGGGGATGTCCACCGGGTCCAACTCCAGCAGGTTCTCCGAGAGGACGACCATGTCGCCGCGCATGCCGGGCCGGAGCGTGCCCAGCCGGTCCTCCAGGAAGGCGCCGTACGCGCTCGACCGGGTGTACGCCGTCAGCGCCTCCTCCAGCGTGATCTTCTCCTCCGGGACCCAACCTCCCGGGTTCGCCCCGTCGATGGTGCGACGGGTCGTCGCCGCGTAGATCCCCAGCAGCGGGTCCAGCGGCGCCACGGTCCAGTCGGTCCCGAACATGACGCGCGCTCCGGCATCCAGGAGCGAACGGAAGGCGTACGTGGTCTCGACCCGTTCCGGACCGATGCGCTTCTCGGCCCAGCGGCCGTCGTCGATGGCATGGTACGGCTGCATGGCCGGCAGCACGCCCAGCTCCGCGAAGCGGCCGATGGCGTCCCGGGTCGGGTGCTGGGCGTGCTCGATGCGGAAGCGGCGGTCGCGGGCGCCATTCACCCGGATGGCCTCCTCGTACGCGTCCAGGAGCCAGTCGTTGGCCCGGTCGCCGATGGCGTGGATGCCTACCTGGAGCCCCGCCGCGTCGGCGCCCAGGATATCCGCCCGGAGCTCGGCGGTGTCGGTGACCACGAGCCCCGTCTCGCCGGGCGCGTCACTGTACGGCTCGTAGAACCAGGCCGTCGTGGAGCCCAGCGATCCATCCACGAAGCCCTTCATCCCGCCCCACCTCAGCCGTGCGTCGCCCCGGCCGTGCCGTTCCACGTACTGCTCCATGCGCTCCCAGGTGTCCAGCGGTACGAACGGGTAGACGCGCATGACGAGCTCGCCGGTGTCCTGCGCTCGCCGGTATGTCTCCAGGTGTGCCCAGCTGCCCGACCCCATGTCGACGACCATGGTCACGCCCAGGGAGAGGGCGTGGTCCTGGGCCCGACGGAAGGCCTCGTCCAGCTCCGCCTCGCTGGGATCGGGAATCGAAGACGAGACCAGGCCCATGGCCTCATCCTTCAGCACGCCGGTGGGCCGGCCCTGTCCGTCCTGCACGATGGTGCCGCCGGGCGGCGTCGCCGTGGATGCGTCCACGCCGGCGAGCTCCAGGGCCCGGCTGTTGGCCAGCGCCATGTGCCCGTCGAGACGCGACACAAACACCGGCACCGTGGCCGTGACCGAATCGATCCAGCCGCGCTCGGGCAGCGGCGCGCCGTCCCAGAGCTCGTGGTCCCAGTTGCCGCCGGTGATCCAGCGGCCCTCCGGAAGGTCCTCCGCGAAGGCGGCGATCCGGCGGACGAACTCCTCCGGCGTGTCGGCGTCCCGCAGATCCACGCTGGCGAGCTGGAACCCGCCGCTGATGAAGTGCGTGTGGTCGTCGATGAAGCCCGGCGTGACCATCCTGCCGTCCAGCTCGATGGTCCGGGTGTCCGGACCGATGTACTGGGCCACCTCGGCGTCCGAGCCCACCGCCAGGACCTGCCCGTCCCGCACGGCCACCGCCGTGACCGTGTCGTCTCCGGTCCACACCACCCCGCCCCGGGCCACCAGCTCCGCCGGGTTGGGCTCCACCGAGCAGCCGAGCGCGACGCCGAGCGCCGCCGTGCCTGCGAGCCATCGCATTCGTTTCATGGGTCTGTCTGGTCTCACGGTTGTCGTTCCATCCCATTCAGCTCCCGTGCGCTCCGGAGCACGCGCCAGCCGATCAGCGCGCGACGCGACGGGGACTCGCCGCCCCACCCGCCGTCCTCCTGCTGTGTGGCCGCCAGCAGGTGTGCCGCGTGGCCCAGCGGTGGCCGGGCCGCCTCGGCCGCGACCCCGCGTTCCACCGCCGCCAGGAGCACCCGGACCACGTGGAACACGTCGATCCGGCCCCAGCTCCCGTCGCCGAGCTGGGCACGACCGAGGCGATCCACCGTCGCGACGGCGGCCGTCCGCATGGCCGGCGACGGCGAGGGCGCCCGGATGAGCGTGTGCAGGCCCATCAGCGCCGCCTGCGGCACGATCCCCGCCTCCGCGTCGAGCTCCGCCACGTGCCGCAACCCGTGCAGGTGCAGGCGAAGGTCGGTGCTGTCGCCGTCCCATGCCAGAAACGCCCGCAACGCGAGCGCCGACGCGGCGAAGCGGACCGAGGACTCGTCCTCGATGCGCCCGTCGTGGTCCAGCGCCATGGGCTCCGCGGCGCCCGGCCCGAGCCCGAAGAAGCCGCCCAGGAAGTGGTGGCAGAGGCCGATCCGGTGTCGCGCCGGATCGCAGCCCTCCCCGAAGCGACCCGGTCCGCCGTGCCGCTCCTTGAGCCACGCCAGGCCGCGGCCGACCCCCGGATCGACCTCCCGGATCCCCGCCGCCGCTCCGAGCTCGCGCACGGCGAGCAGCGCCCGGGCCGTACTCACGAGTCGCTCGTTCCACGACCCGTCGCGGCCCTGCCCGCCCAGGATGCGGCGGATGAAATTCGCCGCCGTGGCCCGGTCCTCCGGCCGGGCCCGACGCGCCTCCAGCCGGGCGATGAGCGCGTCGTACCCACCCTGCGCCGCGAGGTATGCCACGGCCTTCGCCTCGGCCCTGGCCGGCGTCGTGCTCAACCGCCGCCGTCCAGGAAGCGCAGGGCGAACCGTCGCAGCACACGGTGCGCCGCCTCCAGCTCGTCCACCACGACGTACTCGCCCGCCGTGTGCGCCTGCGCGATGCTGCCCGGGCCGAAGCAGACCGCCGGGACCCCGGCCAGGTTCAGGAGCGCCGCGTCGACCCACGCCGTCATCCCCTCGACCCTGGGCTCCAGCCCTTCCGCCTCCAGCGCCGCCGTCAGCGACGGCACCGGCTCCACGTCCCGGGCGACCTCGGTCCCCGGTCGCTCCAGCGTGACCTTCACCGACGCGTCGAGCTCCGGGATCGCGGGGCGGAGCGCGTCCACCAGCGCCTCCACCTCGGCACCCGCCGCCGCACCCGTTTCACCGGGCATCATGCGGCGTTCCAGCACCAGGCGGCACTCGGCAGGGTAGACCGACGGCATGCTGCCGCCCTCGATGGTGCCCGCGTGGATGGAACGGCCGGCCAGGAGCGGGTGGGTTGGCCCTCCCGCCAGCTCCGTGTCCAGCTCGCCGAGCCGCGCCAGCAGATGGCCGGCGTGACGGATGGCGTCCACGCCCTGCTCCGGCCGCGAGCCGTGGGCGGCGCGGCCCCGGAACAGGACCTCGATCCAGGCGAACCCTTTGTGGGCGGGCATGATCGCCAGCTCCGTGGGCTCGCAGACCACGGCGGCGTCGCCCCGGACCCCCGCGTCGGTCACCGCCTGCATCCCGACGCTGGCGTGCTCCTCGTCCGCCGTGAGCGCCACGACCAGCTCGCCGCCGCCGTCCGCCGCCGCCACGTCCCGGGCCGCCGCCAGCAGTGCCGCCAGACCCCCCTTCATGTCGCAGGCGCCGCGGCCGTACAGGCGTCCGTCCCGGACCTCACCGGCGAACGGGTCCACCGTCATCCCGGCGACGCCCACCGTGTCCAGGTGCCCGTTCAGCACCAGGCACGGGCCCGGGCCCCGGCGCAGTCGCGCCACCACGCTCGGCCGCCCGGCCGCATCGATGCGCTCCACCGCGAACCCCCACGACGCCAGCCACTCTGCCGCCGTTTCGGCCACGACGGCCTCGCCGGCGCCGCCCGCCTCCAGGTCCGGGTTCACCGACGGGATGGCGACCAGCGTCCGCGTCAGCTCGAGTACCGTTGCAGCAGACATGTGACCTCGTTCGAACCGTTCGCGACCGGCGGCGCCGGGACCCGGGATGGCAGCCCCGGCAGCCTCTCCCTACATTGTGGTCAGGCGGGCCGGCGCGCGAAAGTCACCCGGCCCCGCGACGACCCGGCAACCTGAACCAGGAGGACCGATTCGTGCCCTCGGCGTGAGCCTGCTCGCCGTGGCCACCGTTGCCGCGAGCCTGGCCATCACACGGTACCGCAGCCAGCGCGCCCCCGACCCGGGGCCCGAGATCGAGGCCTCCGGCGGCGCCGTCTCCGTGGACGCTCTCCGACGGGCGGGGCTCTAGCCACGCCAGGCACAGACGACGTACGGCGCCCACCCCGCCACCGCGGGGACGGTCGCCGTTTTCCGTTTTCGGCACCGCCCGCCGGCTCAGCCGATCTCGGCGGAGTGGTCGTGTACGATACGCCAGCCCGGGCCCGTCCGCACCAGCACCAGCGTGAAGAACCCCGTCGACGTCACGGCGCCGTCCGGGGCCGTGAGGACGAACCGGCCCACGGCCAGGGCGTGGTCCGGACCCAGGGGCGTAACCCGGATGTCCGCGAAGCGGAGCGTGTCACGCGGGCCAGCGTCGGTCCAGTACGCGGCGCGGTAGCGTCGCTCCAGCTCCGCCACGCCACGGATGAGCCCGCTCCCGCCCACGAAGGTCGCGTCCTCCGCGTAGTCGTCCAGGAACCGGTCCAGGTCGCCCCGGTTCCAGGCGTCGGCCGAGGCCTCGAGCATCCCCGCGATGGCTTCGGCGTCCGCACGAACGCCCGGAAGCCCGGGCGCCGTCGCGGGCCCGGGCCCCGATGCGCAGCCTGCAAGGACCGCGGCGAGGAGCGGCCAGGTCGTCCTATTCGAAGAAGTCAGCGTTCTTCTGGATGTAATTGGTCCACTCCGGCGGTACGTCCGTGTCCGGAAAGATGGCCGTGACGGGACACTCGGGCTCGCAGGCGCCGCAGTCGATGCACTCGTCCGGGTGGATGTAGAACTGGTCCTCGCCCTCGTAGATGCAGTCCACCGGACACACTTCGACGCAGCTCGCGTCCTTGACGTCGATGCACGGCTCCGTGATGATATAGGTCATTCCCACTCCATTCGAACCAATGTTCGCCCTGCACGTTGCCTGAATAGTGGCAACGGGCCCAGCAACGTCAAGGTCCAGCGGCTTCCGGTGCGGTCCCACCCAGGAACCGCTCCCTGAAGGTGGCACACCAGTAGCGGAGTCGGTCGGCGAGGGGCGCACTGACACGCCGGGCGACGGGTGCGTACACCTCGCACGTCGTGGCGTGGTACGGTCGCCATTCCGGCTCCGGCCTGAGGTGCAGGTGCCGGGCGTGATCGAGCCGCTCCGCCACGGCGACCAGTTGGGCGCCGGGGGACGCGGTCACGAGCGTCTCCAGCAGTTCCGGTGCGGCAGGGTCCGGGACCTCTTCCAGCAGCCGAGCGACCGCCTCCCCCAGCTCCGTGCCCGGCCGCACGGCCAGATCGGTGGCCCGCGTCTCGCACAGCGCGGCGGCACACAGGACCGCCCGGTCCGTCACGCCGGCGTCCTCGATCAGGATGAGCGCCGTGCGCGCCGTGTGCAGGAAGTCGGGGTGGTGATCGTTGTCGATGCGGGCCAGGCGCGGCTCCATGGCCAGCCGGAACGCCACCACGAGGTCGGCGGCGGCGTCCGGCGCGACGCCCCGGCGACGTGCGTCCCGGTCCAGCCGCCGGGCCATGCGCTCGGCCCGCCCGCTCACGACTCCGAGCCGTCCGCGCCTGGTCGCCACTCCACGTCGCCGCGCTCCGCCCGCCGGTTCGCGTCCCGCGCCAGCTGAAACAACAGGTCCGAGAGGCGGTTCAGGTAGACCAGCACGACGTCGTCCACCGCGTCCTGCTTCGCCAGCGTGACGACTCGACGCTCCGCCCGGCGGCAGATGGTCCGGGCCAGGTGCAGCATGGCCGCCGCCACCGTGCCGCCCGGCAGCACGAAGGCCCTGAGCTCCGGCAGCACGTCGGCCAGCTCGTCCAGCCAGTCCTCCATCTGCTCCACCCGAAAGCCCGGCAGCTCGGGCAGGTCCGGCCGCTTCCTGCCCTCCCGGGCCGGCGGTGTGGCCAGGTGGGCTCCGATGGAGAACAGGTCCGACTGCAGCGGTGTGAGACGCTCCGCCAGCGTCACGTCCGCGATGTGCGCCATGGCGGAGCCCAGCGCCGCGTTCAGCTCGTCCACCGCGCCGTACGCCTCCACCCGGAGGTGGGCCTTGGAGACCCTGCCCCCGCCGAAGAGCGCCGTCTCGCCCCGATCGCCCGTCTTCGTGTAGATCTTCATGGCTCCAATGTCGTGAGTCCGGTTCACAGCCGACCAGGCCCCGTCCCGGCCCCGCCCCGCCGCCTACCGTACGGCCGGCTCCAGGAGCGTGAGCGTCCCGGCCCCGGCGTCCAGCCTCGCCGCGACGCCTACCGGCAGCGTCCAGTTCGCGTCCACGTGCCCTATGGGAAGGCCCATCACCGTCGGCACGCCCAGCGGCGCCAGCGCGCCGGCGAGCACCGACTCCAGCGTCGCACCGTCGTCGCCGTCGTCCAGCCCCGTGAACTGCCCCAGCGCCACACCCGCCACACCGTCCAGAACGCCCGCCAGGCGCAACTGCATCAGCATCCGGTCGATCCGGTAGAGCGGCTCGCCCACGTCCTCCAAGAACAGGATCCCGCCCCGGACGTCCGGCTGCAGCGCCGTGCCGCACGTCGACGCCAGCAGCGCCAGGTTGCCACCGACCAGCGGGCCTTCGGCCGCGCCGTCCACGAGCGTCGCCGGCGTCTCCGGACCCGCCGGCAGCGTGCCCGCCGCAGAGCCCTGCATGAGGACCGCTCGGAACGCCGTTTCCGCCACCGCCGACCACGCCTCCGCACCGGCGTGGGGCCCGTGGAACGAGACGACGCCCAGCCGACGCAGCGCCAGGTGGATGATCGTGTTGTCGCTGAACCCGATGAACGCCCGCGGTCGCGCCTGGAAGGAACCCAGGTCCACGTGCTGGAGCGCCCGGATCCCGCCGTAACCTCCCCGCAGAGCCCACATGGCGTCCACCGCCGCGTCTTCCAGCCCACGCTCGAGGTCCGCCGCCCGGGCCTCGTCCGGCCCCGCCAGGAACCCCGTCCGCAGCCGCGCGGAAGCGCCCACCACCGGCTCCCAGCCGAGGGAACGGCACCGCGCCACGGCGCGCTCGATCATCTCGTCCGTGACCGGACCCGCCGGCGCGATCAGCAGCACCCGCGAGCCCGGACCCAAACGTGGCGGAGGGACGGGCATGGGGGGAGGATAGCAGGCGGGCGGCGATACGGCGAGTTGGATACTGCGAGTTGGAGCACACCGAGTTGGAGCACTGCGAGTTGGAGCACACCGAGTTGGAGCACACCGAGTTGGAGCACACCGAGTTGGAG
>CAYQCY010000080.1:2123-2370 GCA_964416095.1 uncultured Gemmatimonadaceae bacterium | reverse complement strand
CGAGTTGGAGCACACCGAGTTGGAGCACACCGAGTTGGAGCACACCGAGTTGGAGACTGCGAGTCGGAGCACACCGAGTTGGATACGGCGAGTTGGATACGACGAGGAACCCCCCGGTAGGGACTGGGCGCTGCGAGCGACCCATCCACCGAACCGGTTCGGGTCCCAAGCCTCGCAGCTCCCACCTCGGGTCATCCGCCTCGCAGTGTTCCGCCTCGCAGTGCTCCGCCTCGCAGTGTTCCGCCTC
>CAYQCY010000080.1:0-2023 GCA_964416095.1 uncultured Gemmatimonadaceae bacterium | reverse complement strand
GCAGTGCTCCGCCTCGCAGTGCTCCGCCTCGCAGTGCTCCGCCTCGCAGTGCTCCGCCTCGCAGTGCTCCACCTCGCAGTGCTCCGACTCGCAGTGCTCCGACTCGCAGTGTTCCGACTCGCAGTGTTCCGACTCGAACCATCCGCCACCCCGTCCACTACGGTCCGACGCGGATTCTCAGCCTGGCCGACTGGTTTCCCGGTATCCGTTTCCCTATGTTCCGGATGGGGACGGACCGGGACGGGACGGACTCGAGTCATCCGGATGGGGGTCGACATGGACGAGGATCGCCTGGTCAGCGAGGTCAACCGGCTGTACTGGGAGACGGAGGCGTCGGTGGCCGACATCGCCGACGAGCTGGCCATCTCGCGGCGGGCGCTGTACGACGCCATCGAGCCCGCGTCGGTGGGCGTCGAGTGTCCCGATTGTGGTGCGCCGCTGGCCTATCGGAACCGGACCGCCCGGGACCACGGCGAGGCCGAGTGCCCGGAGTGCGGGCTGGAGCTGGACCTGGCCGACCTGGAGCACGAGGGCCCCGAGTCGGAGCGCGAGCGGGCCGCCGGTCCGCGCGTACCGCTGGATGTCGGGTCCATGGACGCGTCCCGGGGGATCATGCTGGCCGGTGCCCTGCTGACCGGCATCGCGGTGGGCGCCCTGACCGCCGTGCTCGGGCGTCGCAGGTAGGGTCCCCACGGCATGGGACCGTTCGGCGAACGGCTGCCCGAGCTCGTCGTCCCGCCCCCCGGCCCCCGGTCCCGCGCCCTGGCCCAGAGGCTGGCCCGGGTCGAGTGCAGGAACATCACGTCGACCGGCGACCACGTCTACTGGACGGAGGCTGCCGGGGCCAACGTCCGGGACGCCGACGACAACGTCTACATCGACCTGACCGCGGGGTTCTCCGTCGCGGCCGCGGGCCACGCCCGGCCCGACGTGGCCCGTGCCATCGCCGACCAGGCGGCGCGAATGCCCCACGGCCTCGGCGATGTCCACCCCCCGGCCGTGAAGGTACGCTTGCTGGAGCGCCTGGCCGAGCTCGGGCCCGGCGACCTGTCCGTCTCCATCCTCGCCTCGGCCGGCGCGGAGGCCGTGGAAGCCGCTCTCAAGACGGCGGTCCTGCACAGCGGCCGGTCCGGCGTCATCGCCTTCGAAGGCGGTTACCACGGGCTCACGTACGGTGCGCTGTCCGTGACGGCGAACCCCTTCTTCCGCTCGCCGTTCGCCGAGCAGCTCCACGGCGGGGTCGCTTTCCTGCCGTACCCGGGCGCCGATGCCGAGGCCGACCTGGACGCCGTGCGCACGACGCTGGAACGCCACCGGCCTGCGGTGGGCGCCGTCATCATCGAGCCGGTCCAGGGCCGGGGCGGGTTCCGTGCGGCGCCGACGGCCTTCCTCCGGGGGCTGCGCGCCCTGTGCACCGAGCACGGCGCCACCCTGATCTTCGACGAGGTCTACACCGGCTTCGGACGCACGGGCCGCTGGTTCGCCTGCCAGCACTCCGGCGTCGTGCCCGACGTCATGACCGTCGGCAAGGCCCTCACCGGCACGCTGCCGCTCAGCGCGGCCGTCGGCCGGCCCGGGGTGATGGCTGCGTGGCCGCCGTCGGAGGGGGAGGCCATTCACACCAGCACCTTCCTGGGCAACCCGGTGGCGTGCGCCGCCGCCCTGGCCCAGCTGGACGCGCTCCAGCAGGACCGCCTCGTGGAGCGGGCCGCCGAGCTGGGCGGAACGCTGCGGGCACGGCTCGAGCCGTGGACGGCCCGCTACGACGTCGTCGCCGGGGTCCGGGGGCTCGGCCTCATGCAGGGCGTCGTCCTGGGCAGCGAAACCGACCCCCATGGCAGCCGGGCGGCCCGCCAGGTCGTGCACCAGGCCCTCGGCAGAGGCGTGCTGCTCCTGGCGGAAGGCCCGGGGGGCAACGTTCTGGCCTTCACCCCTCCGCTGGTCATCACGGAACCGCAACTGGAGCACGCCGTGGACGTGGTGGAGGAGGCCGTGGCATCCGTCGCGGGATGATGCGCCGTCC
>CAYQCY010000079.1:0-16693 GCA_964416095.1 uncultured Gemmatimonadaceae bacterium | reverse complement strand
CACCCTCCTCGCCGCATCCCATCGCTTCACCCTCCTCGCCGTTCACACCTCGCCGTCTCTATCTCGCTTCACCCTCCTCGCATCATCCTCAGCGTTCAATACCCGAGGTCCCGCCCCTTCCGCATGGCCGGGATCCCCTCTTCGAGCCACGGCGGCGCCGGCGCGCCCTTGAGGAAGTGGTCGAAGAACTGCTGCATGCGGATGTTCCAGTCCCGGCGCGTGGCCGGGGTGATGGGCCAGTGGAGGCCCTCGTTGTAGTCGATCATCCAGACCGGCTTGCCCAGGCGGCGCAGGCCGACGAAGAGCTCGATGCCCTGCTCGAAGGGCACGGCGTGGTCCTCGGTGTTGTGCATGATGAGGAGCGGCGTCTCGACCCGGTCGAGGGCGAAGAGAGGCGAGTTCTCGATGTAGCGCTGTGGCTCCTCCCAGAGCGAGGCGCCGATGCGGCTCTGGGTGCGCTCGTACTGGAACATCCTGCTCATGCCGCTGCCCCAACGGATGCCGCCGTAGGCGCTGGTCATATTGGCCACCGGCGCGCCGGCCTCGGCGGCCTTGAAGATGTTCGTGCGGGTGACGAGGTAGGCGATCTGGTACCCGCCCCAACTGTGGCCCTGCACGCCGATGTTGTCGGCGTCGAGGTACGGGCGCTGGTCGAGGAGCGTGGTGACGCCGGGCACGACGGCGTTGAACGCGCTCTCACCGGGGTAGCCTTCCTTGTACACGATGTCCGGCATGAACACGACGTAGCCGCGACTCGCGTAGAAGGTGGGTCGGATCACCGACCGGTGGGGCAGCGGTGGGTAGTGCCGGTACAGGTTGTCCGAGTCCCGCTCGTAGAAGTTCACCATGAGCGGGTAGGTGCCGGCGGGGTCGAAGTCCTCCGGGTGGTAGAGCAGCCCCTGGAGCGGGATGCCGTCCGCCGACACCCACTCCACCAGCTCCACGCTGGCCCAGTTGTACTCCGCCTGCTGGGGGTTCGCGTCGCTCAGCTTGCGGGCGTCCTGGAAGTCCAGGTCGCTGACCCAGAGGTCGGGGAACTCCGTCACGTCCTCCCGGGTCCAGAGCAGGACGTCGGCGTCCTCGGCCTTCGACGGCCGCGAGAACCGTTTCTCCGCCAGCACCAGGCGTCGGGGCTGCCGGCTCCCGTCCACCCGGTCCCGGTAGAAGCCGCCCACCTTGGTCCCGACGTCGAAGGCCGCCAGCAGGACCGGCTCGCCCGGGTCTATGGCGTCGGCGTCCGGGTCCAGGTCCACGACGCGCAGCTCCAGCTCCTCGGCACGGCCCATGCCCTCCGTCACGTTCTGCGGCGCGCCGCCCGCCGGGTCGGTGGCCCACACGTCGAACCGGTCGTAGACCAGGAACGCCTCGTCGCCGTCCGTCCAGCCGGCCGCGCCGTACGGTCCCGGCGGCATGGGGTGGTCGTCGAGCTCGTCGTGGACCGGGTGGGGGATCGCCGCCGTCAGGTTCACCGGGCGCCGGGCAGCGGTGGCCATGGCGAACCAGGCCCGTCGGCCGTAGTCGTACCACGCCGCGTAGCGGGCTTCCGGCGAGAGCTGCACGCCCGCGAGCTGCGCCTGCTCCACCACCCGCTCCATGGAGCCGTCCCGGACATCCACCAGGTACACGTCGGACCAGCCCGGGGCGTCGATGCCCACCAGGTGGCGGTACGGCACGCCCGTCTCCGCGATGCCCACATCCGCGTCACCGTGCCGGCCCACCTCGACCTCCGGCACCGCCTCCGTAGCCAGCTGCACGACCCGGTCGCCGTCCTCCAGGTGCGCCACCGCCCGGTAGCCCCGGCGCCGCTCCTCCTCGAGCCGCTCGAGCTGCACGGTCTGGAGCAGCGGGTCGCGCCAGTGCCACACGTCGATCACGACGCGCTCGTCCTTCAGCCCCTGCTCCGGCTCCGGCTCCGGCTCCGGCTGCGTCTCGAAGAACACGCGCCCGCCGCTCCGGGAGAAGGACGGCGTCTCGTGCTCGCTCACCACCCAGCCCTCGGGCACGCCCGGCGTCCCCGCCGCCGCCACCAGCCGCGCCGCCTCGCCCTCGGAGACGTACAGCGCGTGGGTCGGCGTCTCCGCCGCCCGGTCGTCCCGGTCCGTGAGGAAGGCCAGCCGCTCCCCGTCCTCCGAGAAGGCCAGGTCGCCGTACGAGCCCGGGCCGGTCAGGACGGTCCTCGCCTCGCCGGTCGCCGTGTCCACCAGGTAGACCCCGTCCAGTGCGCTGTCCGGGGCCGAGCGGGTGTAGGCGAGCCGGGACCCGTCGTCGGAGAAGAGGTAGCCGGTCACGTTCTCGAACCGGTGCTCGGCGTCGGCCTCCAGGTCCCGGATCACCAGTGTGTTCCGTGCGCCCCGTGGCGCCTCCTCATCTTCTTCCAGGGGCGGCGGCTCCAGCAGGTAGGCCACGCGCGCGGCGCCCTCGTCCGGTACCGCGAACGACTTCACCGCCGGGATCCGCTCTACCGTGCCGCCGGACAGCTCCAGCAACCCGAGGCTGTCCTTCGGCATCCCGGACGGGCTGCGCTCCTCCAGTCGCGCCGCCCGCACCGAGTCGTGCTGGGGCCGGATCAGGAAGACGACCCAGCCGCCACCGGGCGTGAACGCTGCGTCGTCGCCCCGGTCCACCACGTGCTCCGCCCGGCCGGCCGCGCTGTGCACGTGCAGCGTTCCGTCGCCGACCCGGGGCACCAGCTCGTACCGGAGCCAGTCCCCGTCCGGCGACAGCGCCTCGGCCTCGATGGTCCGCCACTCGTCGTACGCGTCGTGGTCCAGCGGCCGGCCCTGCGCCGCCAGCCCGCCAGCTAGCCACACCAGCGCGCACCCGACCCAGAATGCATGGCTTCTCATGGTTCGCCCCGTGTCCGTGGTCTTTATCCGGTCGACACCGACCCGCCGGACAAGCTAGGCCGCGCCCGGTGGACCGCAACGCACCGGAATCCCGGCGACGGTGGCCGGGGCCGACCCGCCACGACCCGATGAGCGCCGCTTTGCGCCGCTGCGGCCGCGCCGTCTATCTTTGCGGCTCACGACGGCCGTACCACGCGGACAGCGAACCGGAGCCGATCCCGTGTTGCCACGACGTTCTGTCTTCCAGCTTTTCGCGCTTCTCACCTTTCTCGTCCCCCTTGCCGCCGGAGCCGCGGCCCAGGAAGCGGAGTCGGCGGCGCCCGAGCTGACGGAGGAGCTGCTGGAGCCGTTCGAGTACCGGTTCATCGGGCCGGCGAACCAGTCGGGCCGCGTGACGGCCATCGCTGTGCCGGACAGCGTGCGGCCGAAGACGTACTACGCGGGCTTCGCGTCCGGCGGCGTGTGGAAGACGACGAACGCCGGGGTGACCTGGCGGCCCATCTTCGACGACGAGGCGTTCGCCAGCATCGGCGACGTGGCGGTGGCGCCGTCGGACCACGACGTGGTGTGGGTCGGTACGGGCGAGCGGAACAGCCTGCGCTCCAACGGCTGGGGCGACGGCGTCTACCGGTCGACGAACGGCGGCCGCTCGTGGGAGCACATGGGGCTGGAGGAGACGCGTGAGACGGGGCGCATCGCGATCCATCCGGAGGACCCGGACATCGTGTACGTGGCGGCGCTGGGCCACCTGTGGGGCGCGAACCCGGAGCGCGGCGTCTACAGGACCACGGACGGCGGCGAGACGTGGGAGCAGATCCTGTTCGTGGACGACACCACGGGCTTCATCGACCTCGAGATGGACCCCCGGGACCCGGACGTGCTCTACGCCGCCGGCTGGCACCGGCTGCGCTGGGGCGGCGGCCACATGGAGGGCGCGGGCGCCGGCTCGGGCATCTGGAAGACGACGGACGGCGGCGGGACCTGGACGCGGCTCACGGGACCCGGCAACGAGCGGGGGCTGCCGGAGTCGGAGAAGATCGGCCGGATCGGGCTGGGCATCGCGCCGTCGAACCCGGACCGCATCTACGCCGTGATCCAGGTGGCGGAGGGCGCGAAGAACCCGGTGGAGAGCGTGTTCGGCGGCATCTTCCGCAGTGATGACGCCGGCGCGTCGTGGACACGGGTGAACGACCTGTCGGCGGTGCCGGACTACTACTACAACGAGGTCTGGATCGATCCGAACGACGAGGACCGCATCTTCCTCGGCCAGACGATGCTCATGTACTCGGAGGACGGCGGCGAGACCATCGGCACCTTCCGGATGCGGCGGGTCCACGTGGACCACCACGCCATGTGGATCGACCCGGCGGACTCGGACTTCATCATCCTGGGCAACGACGGCGGCATCTACATCAGCTACGACGGCGGCGACGCCTGGGCGCACCACACCATACCGGTGGGCCAGTTCTACGAGGTAGACGTGGACACGACGAAGGTGCCGTACCACGTCTGCGGCGGAACGCAGGACAACGGGACCTGGTGCGGTCCGAGCCGGACCCGCGAGTCGGTGGGGATCACGAACCGGGACTGGTACAGCGTCTTCGGCGGTGACGGCTTCCACTCCGCCGTCTCGCCGGACGACCCGAACATCCGCTACGCCGAGTACCAGTACGGCAACGTCTCGCGGTTCGCCGTGGACACCTGGGAGTTCGAGAGCGTCACGCCCCACGCCGAGGACGCCGGCGCCGAGAGCGGCTACGCCTTCCGCTGGGACTGGAACACGCCGTTCACGATCTCGCACCACGACCCCACCGTCGTCTACCTCGGCGGCAACCACCTCTTCCGCCTCACGGACCGGGGCAGGGACTGGACGATGCTCGGGCCCGACATGACCCGGCAGAACCGGTACGACCCGGAGCCCGACACGGGCCACACCTCGTACCACTCCCTCCATTCGGTGGCCGAGTCCACCCTGGACGCCCGCCTGCTCTGGGCCGGCTCCAACGACGGGCTGCTCTGGGTCAGCACCGACGGCGGCGACACCTGGACCAACGTCACCGGCAACCTGCCCCAGGACGCCCAGCGCTGCTTCGTCGCCGAGATCGAGCCGTCCGTCCACGTGGCGAGCCGGGCCTACGTGACCCAGGACTGCCACCGCCGCGACGACTACCGGCCCTACGTCTTCCGCTCCGACGACAACGGCGAGAGCTGGACCGGGATCGGGTCCGGGCTGCCCCAGGACGCCGGCACCTACGTGGTCCGGGAGGACCCGGAGAACCCCTACCTGCTGTACGTCGGCAACCAGCGGGGCGTCTACCTGACCTTCGATGGCGGCGACCACTGGATCCGCCTCAAGAACAACCTGCCCACCGTCGCGGTCCGGGACATGAACCTGGTCCCGCAGGAACGGGAGCTGGTCGTCGGCACCTACGGCCGCAGCATCTACGTCCTGGACATCGGGCCGCTCCAGGAGATCTCCGAGGAGCTCATCCGGAGCGACGCCCACCTCTTCCGGGTGAAGGACGCGCGCATCTACAACCGGCGCAACACGTACGAGTCGTTCGGCCAGCAGTTCTTCACCGCGGACAACCCGCCGTACGGCACGGTCATCACGTACTACCTGCGGGAGGACCAGGGCGAGGACGTGAGGTTGACCATCCGGAAGGTGGTGGACGGCGGTGCCGGGGAGCCCGAGGAGGAGACGCAGGAGGAAGGCGAAGAGGGCCCGCAGGGCGACGTCGTGCGGCGTATCACCGCGTCGGGCCGGCCCGGCATCCACCAGGTCACCTGGGACCTCCAGGCCAGCGAGCCCCGGCCCCGTGAGCTGGGCGGCCCCACGTCACGGAACGAGCTGCGGGAGGTGCTGCCCGGCACGTACTCGGTCTCGCTCAGGATCGGCGACGAGACCATGACACAGACGTTCCAGGTCCACGAAGGCTGGGTCGAGCGGATGCCGGGCGCGGTCCGGTAGGTTACGACCGCGGACCGCCGATCGCCGTCCGGTCGCGGGGTGAGCCGGGATTCCGGCGTGCGGGCCGGCTTCGCGGGATGCGTTGTTGATCGGTGATCGATGGCTTGGGCGCCGGGTTTCCGGCGGTCAGGCCGCCTGCGCGGGGCGAACCGTGCGCAGTCGTCGCCCGTGGTTGCGGTTCCCTGTCCGGTGCGTCATCGTGCCCTTTCCTCAAGAACAGAACGGAGGAGCAGCAATGCCTACCCGCTTCGCCTCTCGCGCCTTTGCCCTGGCGCTTTTCCTGCTGGCGCCGCTGGCGGCGGACGCCCAGGAGCCCGACCGCTTCGAGCCCATCGACGTCTTCGGCCTGGAGCGGGCGGTGGACCCGCAGATCTCGCCGGACGGGAGCCGTGTGGTCTACGTTCGCAGCGGCTACGACATCATGACGGACGGGGGCACGTCGGACCTGTGGATGCTGAACGCGGACGGGACGGAGCATCGGCCGCTGACCACGGGGAGCGCCGGCGAGGGCTCGCCGCGCTGGTCGCCGAGCGGGGACCGGCTGGCGTACGTCTCGTCGGAGGATGGCGGCTCGGAGATCTGGGTTCGCTGGATGGACACGGGCCAGACGGCGAAGCTGACGAACCTGACGGAGGGGCCCGGGTCGCTGACCTGGTCGCCGGACGGGCGGTGGATCGCCTTCACCATGTTCGTGCCGAGCGAGCCGCAGGGGCTCAAGGTGGACATGCCGCGTCCGCCCCGGGGCGCCGACTGGGGCCCCGCCTTCAAGGTCATCGACAAGATGGACTTCCGGCAGAACGGCAACCCGGGCTTCACCCGTGACGGACACGTGCACGTCTTCGTGCTGCCGGCGGAGGGCGGCACGCCGCGCCAGGTGACGAGCGGCCCGTACGACCACACGTCGCCGGCCTGGATGCCCGACGGCGCATCGCTGCTCGTCTCGGCGAACCGGAGGGAGGACGCGTCCCACGAGCCGCGGGACACGGAGATCTACCGGGTCGACCTGGAGACGGGCGCGCTGGCGCAGCTCACGGACCGGTACGGCCCCGACGGCAGCCCGGAGCCGTCGCCGGACGGCCGTCGCATCGCCTACACCGGCTACGACGACGAGCACCAGGGCTACCAGACCGCCGAGCTGTACGTGATGGACGCCGACGGCTCGAACGTGCGCCACCTGACGGCGGACTTCGACCGGTCGCCGGGCCAGGCGACGTGGGCGGCGGACGGTCGGTCGTTGCTCTTCCGGTACGACGATGAGGGGAACGGCAAGGTCGGCCGGATCGACCTGGATGGCCACGTGACGGAGCTGGTCTCGGACGTGCAGGGCCTGTCGCTGGGCCGGCCGTACGGCGGCGGCCAGTTCTCCGCGGCCCGGGACGGGACGCTGGCCTTCACCCACGGCGGGCCGCACCAACCGGCGGACGTGGCGGTGGCCGACGCGCGCGGCCGGAACGTGCGTCGTCTGACGGAGCTGAACCGGGACCTGCTGGGGCACAAGGAGCTGGGCCGGGTCGAGGAGATCTGGTACGAGTCGTCGTACGACGGCCGGCGCATCCAGGGCTGGATCGTGAAGCCGCCGGGCTTCGATCCGTCGGAGAAGTACCCGCTGGTCCTGGAGATCCACGGCGGGCCGTTCAGCAACTACGGCGACCGGTTCGCCGCGGAGGTGCAGCTCTACGCGGCGGCGGGCTACGTGGTGCTGTACACGAACCCCCGGGGCAGCACGAGCTACGGCCGGGAGTTCGGCAACCTGATCCACCACGCGTACCCGAGCCAGGACTACGACGATCTGATCTCGGGCGTGGACGCGGTCATCGAGCGAGGCTACATCGACGAGGACCAGCTCTTCGTCACCGGCGGCAGCGGCGGCGGCGTGCTCAGCTCCTGGATCATCGGCCACACGGACCGGTTCCGGGCGGCCGCGGTCCAGAAGCCGGTCATCAACTGGTACAGCTTCGTGCTCTACGCCGACGGTCCGGCCTTCTTCTACCGCTACTGGTTCCCCGGGCCGCCGTGGGAGCACATGGAGCACTACATGGAGCGGTCGCCGCTGTCGTACGTGGGCAACGTGACGACGCCGACCATGCTCATCACCGGCGAGCTGGACTACCGAACGCCCATGGCGGAAACGGAGCAGTACTACGCGGCGCTCCAGATCCACGGCGTGCCCAGCATGCTGGTGCGTGTGCCCGACGCGCACCACGGCATCGCGTCCAAGCCCAGCAACCTCATCGGCAAGGTGGCATACGTGCTGGGCTGGTTCGACAAGTGGCGGGATGAGCCCGTGACCCGGTAGACTCAAGGTCCGCGTCCCGGCGCCGACACTTTGCCCTGTCCGGGTGGCGCGTCGCCGGGACCGGACCCGCCTCGTACGCGACCCTCTATGGAACGCTGGACGTCACGGCTCGCCGTCATCACCGGCGCGGTAGCGGCGGCAGGCGTGCTCATTCGCCTGGTCCGCCCCCACCCCGGGTGGACCGTCGGGGGGCTCGACGGGGTGCTCCTTGTCTCGGTGCTCCTGGCCGCGGTGGCCATCGTTCTGGGCGCCCACGTCATCCGCAGGGAACCGGACGCGCCGCTCCGTCTGGACGACGCCGCCTACGACGCCCTCTTCCGCAGGAACCCCCAGCCCATGTTCGTGGCGGACGTGAGGCGCGACCGGATGCTGGACGTGAACGAGGCCGCGCTGGCCCACTACGGCTACGACCGGGCGGAGTTTCTCCGGCTCGGGCCATCGAAGATCCGTCCGCCGGAAGACCGGGAGCGGTTCCGGAGCCACGTCGAGGAGGAGCGATCCCGGCGCCAGGCGGAGGTTCGGCCCCGCGGGCTGCTCCGCCACGGGGTGTGGCGGCACGTGCGTAAGGACGGCTCGGTGATCCTGGTGGAGCCGGTGACCCAGGACGTGGAGTTCGAGGGCCGGCGCGCGGTGATGGTGCTGGTCAACGACGTGACGGACCGGCACGCGGTGGAGGAGGCGCTGCGGGTGACGGGCCAGACGCTGGAGGCCGTGGTCGACGCCTCGCCGTTGGCGCTGGTCCTGCTGGACGCCGAGGGCCGGGTCCAGCTCTGGAACGCCGCCGCCGAGCGCATGTTCGGCTGGGCGGCCGAAGAGGTGCTGGGCGAGCGGAGCCCGCTGCTGGACGCCGATGCCACGCCGGACTACGAGCGGATCCGGTCCCGGGTCCGGAAGGGCGAGAAGCTGGCCCGGGTCACGGTGCGGCGCCGGCGTCGTGACGGGAGCTGGCTGGACCTGAGCCTGGCCACCGCCGCGGTGCCGTCGCCGGACGGCGGTGAGCCGTGGATGCTCGGCGTCTTCACCGACATCACGGACCAGCTCGCCATGGAGGGGGCGCTCCGGTCCAGCGAGGCCCGCTACCGGGAGCTCATGGAGCAGGCGTCCGACGGCATCTTCGTCCTGGACGACGGCGGCGTGCTGCTGGCCACGAACGGCACCGCCTGCGAGATGCTGGACCACCATCCCGAGGCGCTGGCGGGCATGGACGTGCGGCGCCTGGTGGCGCCCGAGTCCATGGAGGAGCGGCCGCTCCGCTTTCCGGAGCTGCGGGCCGGCAAGACGACGGTGACGGAGCGAACGCTCCTCCGTCGGGATGGCTCACGGTTGCCGGTGGAGATCAGCGCGAAGATGATGTCAGACGGTCGCATCCACGCCATCGTGCGGGACATCACCGAGCGGCTGCGGCTGGAAGCGGAGCTCCGGCAGTCCCAGAAGATGGAGGCGGTGGGACGGCTGGCCGGCGGCATCGCCCACGACTTCAACAACATCCTCACCGCCATCACCGGCTACACGCAGCTCATCGCCGAGGCGGTGGAGCCGGGCTCGGCGGCGGAGGAGGACCTGGCCCAGGTCGTACGGAGCGCCGAGCGGGCGGAGCGGCTGACCCGCCAGTTGCTGGCCTTCAGCCGGAAGCAGGTGGTGCAGCCGGAGGTCCTGGACCTGAATGCGGTGATCCGGGACATGGGGAAGCTGGTCCGCCGCCTCATCGGCGAGGACATCACGCTGGAGACGCACCTGGACCCGTCCACCGGCAGGATCCGGCTCGATCCCAGCGAGCTGGAACAGGTCCTCATGAACCTGGTCGTGAATGCCCGGGACGCCATGCCGGGCGGCGGGCGGCTCGTGATCCGGACCCGGGAGACGATGCTCGGCGAGCACGCGTCGGACTGCGTCCTGCCGGTCCGGGCCGGACGCCACGTCACCATCTCCGTGGCCGACACGGGCGTGGGCATGGACGAGAGCACCGCGGACTCCATCTTCGAGCCGTTCTTCACCACCAAGGCGCCGGGCAAGGGGACGGGCCTCGGCCTGTCCACCGTCTACGGCATCGTGAAGCAGGCCGGCGGGACCATCGCGGTGCGCAGCATGCCGGGAGGGGGCGCGACCTTCTCCATCCACCTGCCGGCGGTGGACGCCGACGCGCGGGCGCAGAGGCCCGCCCCGGCGGACGACCCGGCGGCGGGCACCGAGACCATCCTGGTGGTGGAGGACGAGGACGCGGTGCGGGCGCTGGCCTGCCGGATCCTGCGCCGGCACGGCTACACCGTCGCCGAGGCGACGGATGCCGTGTCCGCCCTGAAGGTGGCCAGGTCGGCGGACATCGACCTGCTCCTCACCGACGTGATCATGCCGGGCGCCAACGGCGGGGAGCTGGCGGCCCGTTTGCGCAAGGACCGGCCCGGTGTGCCCGTGCTCTACATGTCCGGGTACATGGCGGACGAGATCGGACGGGCCGGCGTCGGGACCGACGGCGCCTTCATCCAGAAGCCGTTCACGCCCGCGGCCCTGGTCCGGAAGGTCCGGGAGGTGCTGGACGCCGGCGGAGGCGCCGAGTCCGATGCATCCTACCGTTCCTCGGGCACCAGCACGGCGTAGTCGCCGACCATCGCCGCGACGCGGTACCCCCGCATCAGTGCCCGGAACCGGGGCGCCTGTCCGAAATAGGCCATGAAATCGAAGCCCCGGTGCCCGGGCCCGGGCCCGTACCTGTCCACCACGAGCATGGCCGGCGGCCGGGCCGTCAGGTCATCCACCACGGCCCTGAAGAACCGGTGCTCGAGAGGGCCCTGCGTGCGGCCGGCGGACGTTCCCGGCGGCGCCCGGTACGGGAACGGGCTGCGTCTCCGCTCCGAGGGCTCGTACAGGCCCGGCAGGTGCCAGAGCGCGTTCAGGCGCAGGCCCCACGCCGCGTCGACGTAGTACGCCAGGGGGAACCCGGTCTGGACCTTGGTGGACAGGGTCGCGATCACGCCGCCCTCCGCGTGGCGCTCGGCCAGCGACAGCAGCTCCGGCAGGTGGTACGGGTGCCGGGCCATCCTTCGCCAATCCTCCGCACCGGCCGCCAGGAGCACCGCCGCCGCCAGCAGGCCGAAGCCCGCGGACAGCGCCCATCGACGTCGCCGGACGGCCTGCCCCACGACCACTGCCAGGAGCAGCGTGGCCATGGTCACGGCCGGGATCCAATGGTAGAACCACCCTTTGTTCTGGGCGAACACCGTGGCGGTGAAGAACGCGACGGCGAGGGCCAGCACCTCGTGCAGCGGACCGCGGCCGGGGGCCAGGAGCGCCAGGAGCGCGACGGCGACCACCACGAGCTGCCACGACCGGGTCGCGATCAGCCAGGGCGAAGCGGGCCAGTATCCGGGATAGACGGAGAGGGCGTCGACCGCCAGGGGCAGGTAGCCCGGTGTGACCAGGAGCAGGACGGCGCCGTACAGCGCGAGCGTCGCCAGGACCGCCACCGTCTCGGGCCTCAGCACCGCCCGGAACCCGGCTCGCAGCGCCACCCACGACTCCACGACCAGCAGCAGGAGGATGTAGAACGGCTTCAGGGCAAGCAGTCCTGCCAGCACGCCGTACAGCGCGGCCTCGCCGGTGCCGGCCGGTTCGCTGGCCGGCCACCGGACCCGAAGCGCCGCCGCCAGGAGGTACGGCAGGGCGAACATGGCCACGAGGTGCTCGCGCTGGCCCAGCTCCACGCCGGGCCAGACCACCAGCACGAAGGTCGCCACGAGACAGGCCAGGGGCGCGGCGGCGGGTCGCAGCCGGCCCAGCAGCCGGCACGAGAGCACGAGGCTGAGGCCGGCGCCTGCCAGGGTGAAGAGACGGAAGAGCATGCTCGGTGCGGCGCCCAGCATGTCCGCCAGGGCCTGTACCGGGACGGTCAGGAACAGGACCAGGGGCGGGTTGACCTCCAGGACATCCACGTAGGGCTCGGCGCCGTGGAGCACCCTGGTCGCCACGTGGAAGTACCACGCCAGGTCGTGGTGTACGGGTGCTGCGAGGGCCCGCCACGCGCCCGCGAGGAAGAGGCCCCCCATGAGCCAGCGCAGCCGCCAGTCCCGCAGCAGGTCCGAGTCCATCCGGTCGTTCGGCACGGCTCCTAGTGTAGCGTCGCCGAAGTTCCGTGTGGCACCGAGAGCGCGGAAGCGCGCGAGAGGCAAGGCGCGAAGCCGAGGAATAGCAGCGCTGTTGCGAGGCTGAGCAACGCCGCCTCTCGCGATGCAGCCGCGCTCGAATGCAACGACATTTCGGCGACGCTACACTAGTATCCAGTGCCGCGTCCCATCGTCAAGGGCGCCGTTCCCGCTTGACACCCGTTCGCGCGTACGCCTACTCTACCGCCTCCTGCGACAGCCGCAACGGAACGCGCCCGACCGCCGGGTCGGGCCATGCCCCATCGACACAACGAGGACCCGCCATGCGATCCATCACGCCCCGTGTCCGCATCGTCTTCGCGTTGGGCGCCGCCGCCCTGCTCGGCGGCTGCGCGCCTGCCGCCATGTCCGCCCAGGACCAGGGCGGGCCCACCCCCTACGACACCGCGCTGCTCGAGCCCCTCGAGTGGCAGAACATCGGGCCCGACCGGGGCGGCCGCTCCATCGCCGTGGCCGGCAGCGAGGCCCGTCCGTTGGAGTACTACTTCGGCGCCACCGGCGGCGGCCTGTGGAAGACCAAGGATGCCGGCACCACGTGGCGGCCCGTGACGGACGGCCAGATCGACCGGGCCTCCGTGGGCGCCGTCCAGGTCTGCGAAGCGGATCCGGACGTGGTCTACATCGGCATGGGCGAGGCCCAGCTCCGGGGCAACATCCAGCCCGGCGACGGCGTGTACCGCTCGGACGACGCGGGCAAGACATGGACCCACATCGGGCTCGAGGCGGCCCGCAACATCGCCCGCATCCGGATCCACCCGGAGGACTGCGACGTGGCGTGGGTCGCCGCCCTGGGCCACTACGGCACGCCGAACCCCGAGCGCGGCGTCTACAAGACGACGGACGGCGGCGAGAGCTGGGAGAAGGTGCTCTACCGCGACGAGCGCACCGGCGCCGTGGACCTCATCGTGGCGTCCCAGGACCCGGACCTCCTCTTCGCCGGGCTCTGGGAGTTCTTCCGCAAGCCGTGGGGCATGTCCTCCGGCGGGCCCGGCAGCGGGCTGTTCCGGAGCACCGACGGCGGCGCCACCTGGGAGGAGCTCTCCCGCAACCCGGGACTGCCGGACGGCGTGCTGGGCAAGATCGGTGTGGCCGTCTCGCCGGTGGACCGTGATCGGGTCTACGCCATCATCGAGGCGAACGAGGGCGGCGTCTACCGTTCGGACGACGGCGGCGACACCTGGGAGCGGACCAACGAGGAGCGCAAGCTCCGCCAGCGGGCATTCTACTACACCCGCATCTACGCCGATCCCAACGAGAAGGACGTGGCCTACGTCCTGAACACCTCGTTCTACAAGTCCGAGGACGCCGGTGAGACCTTCGACACCCGCATCCGGGTGCCCCACGGCGACAACCACGACCTGTGGATCGCGCCCGAGGACTCGGACCGGATGATCAACGGCAACGACGGCGGCGCCAATGTCTCCTTCAACGGCGGCGACACCTGGACCGAGCAGGACTACCCGACGGCCCAGTTCTACCACGTCATCACGACGAGCCACGACCCGTACCACGTCTGCGGCGCGCAGCAGGACAACAGCACCGCGTGCGTGCCGTCGGACGACCCGGACGAGTGGTACCCGGTGGCGGGTGGCGAGAGCGGCTACATCGCGCCGGACCCGGAGAACCCGGACGTCACGTACGGCGGCAGCTACGGCGGCTACCTCCAGCGCTACGACCGGGTCACGGGCAACTCGCGCAACATCAACATCTGGCCCGACAACCCCATGGGCTGGTCCTCCGAGGACATCGTCGAGCGGTTCCAGTGGACCTTCCCCATCGTCTTCTCGCACCACGACCCGGACGTGCTGTACGCCACGTCGCAGCACGTCTGGCGCACGGACAACGAGGGCCAGAGCTGGGAACGGATCAGCCCGGACCTGACCCGGGCGGATCCGGAGACCATGGGCCCCTCCGGCGGGCCCATCACGAAGGATCAGACCGGCGTGGAGACCTACGCGACGATCTTCAGCCTGGCGCCGTCGTACCACGACCCGAACGTGATCTGGGCCGGCTCGGACGACGGCCTCGTCCACGTGACCCGGGACGGCGGCCGGAACTGGACGGACGTCACGCCGCCGGACCTGCCGGAACACACCCGCATCAGTCTCATCGAGGCGTCACCCCACACGCCCGGGAAGGCGTACCTGGCGGGGAACCGGTACCTGCTGAGCGACTTCATGCCGTACCTCTACCGCACCGAGGACTACGGCGCGACGTGGACGAAGATCGACGCCGGCATCCCCGACGGCGACTTCACGCGGGTCATACGGGAGGACCCGGTCCGGTCAGGGCTCCTGTACGTGGGCACGGAGAAGGGCGTCTGGATCTCCTGGGACGACGGCCAGAGCTGGCAGTCGCTTCAGCGTGACCTGCCCGTCGTGCAGGTGCCGGACCTGCGGGTGGAGGACCACGACCTGGTCATCGCCACCCACGGCCGCTCCTTCTACATCATGCGCGACATCGATCTGCTGAGGCAGCTCGACCCGGCCATCGCCGCGTCCGACTTCCACCTCTTCGAGCCGGCGGACCCCGTGCGCGGCCAGGACCGGCTCGCCGTCTACTACTGGCTCCGGGACGACGCCGAGAAGGTGACGGTCGAGATCACGGACGCCGATGGCGATGTCGTGCAGACGTACACGGGCGTGGCCGAGGAGGAGGAGGAAGAAGAGGAGGAAGGAGGCGGCGGCTTCTTCGGCGGGGCCGCGCCGGAGCCGGAGGTGGAGGCGGGGATGCACCGGTTCACCTGGAACCTGCGCTACCCCGGCGCAACGGAGTTCCCGGGCCTCATCATGTGGGCGGCCAGCACCCGCTTCGGCCCCATCGCGGTGCCCGGGCGGTACAGCGTCCGGGTGACGGCGGACGGCGCGTCGGCGGAGCGGGACTTCCAGATCCGGATGGACCCGAAGTCCGAGTCCACGCTCGCCGACCTGGAGGCCCAGTTCCGGCTCTCCCAGGACATCGTGGCGAAGACGTCCGAGGCGAACGACGCCGTCCGTCTCATCCGCGGCGTCAAGCGCCAGATCGAGGACCGGATCGAGGACGCGGACGAGACCATCCGGGAGGCCGGCGAGGCGCTCATCGCCGACCTGTCGGGCATCGAGGAGGAGATCTACCAGGTCCGCAACCGGAGCAACCAGGACCCGCTCAACTTCCCGATCCGGTTGAACAACAAGATCGCCGCGCTCCTGGGCGTGGTGCAGTCGGGCGACTACCCGCCCACGGAGCAGTCGTACACCATCTTCCGCATGCTGTCCGAGGAGCTGGGCGAGCATCTCATGGCTCTGGAGCGGACGCTGGACAACCAGCTCGCCGGCTTCAACGACCGCCTCGAGGCGGCGGGCATGGAGCCGGTGGAGCGGGTCATGATCCCCGAGGAGGAAGAAGAGGAGGAGCCCGGCGCTTGATGCGCCACCGTGACCGGCCGCTGACCGAGCTGCGGCGGATGGACCCGGGGGCCGAGGACGACATCATCGAAACGCCGCAGCCTCCCGACCAGGCACCGGAGCGGGCCGAGCGCGTCCTCGTCGTCTTCGTGGACGGCGTGGGCCTCGGCGCCGACGACCCGGCGATCAACCCCCTGGTCGCCGCGGACACGCCTGCTCTGACCAGGCTGCTGGCCGGGCGCCGACCCGTGCGGGACGCGGCGTTCCGCGACGGGCTCACCGCCCTCGCGGGGCTCGACGCCACCCTCGGCGTGGACGGCGTGCCCCAGAGCGGCACCGCCCACGCCGCGCTCCTCACCGGCGAGAACGCCGTCCGCAGCTTCGGCCGCCACTACGGGCCCTGGGTACCCACCGCCCTGCGGCCGGTGGTGATGGAGCGCAGCCTGCTCCGACGGGCCGTGGCCCGGGGCGTGGCTACCGCCTTCGCCAACGCCTACCCGGAAGAGGCCGTCGCCCTGGTGAAGCGCGGCGTCCAGGACCGGCGGCTCGGGCCGCTCCGGGCCGGACCGCCCCTGGCCGCCCTCGGTGCCGGGCTCCTGGACCGCCACACCGATGCGCTGGAGCGCGGCCACGCGGTGGCCAGCGAGATCGTCAACGACGGCTGGCGCGAACGCCTCGGCCGCGGGTTCCTGCCCGCCATCACGGCCCACGACGCCGGCCGGAACCTGGCCGCCATCGCCGCGGTCCACACACTCACCCTGTTCGCCCACTACAGCACCGACTACGTGGGGCACCGGGGCTCGTTCCACGAGGCCGTCGCCGCGATCGAGCGGCTGGACGCCTTCCTGGACGGCGTGCTGGACGAGCTGCCCTCAGGCACCCTTCTCGTGGTGGTCAGCGACCACGGCAACATCGAGGACGTGCGGGTGGAGCACACCCGGAACGAGGCGCTGGCGCTGCTGCACGGGCCCGGCGCCGCCGACCTGGCCGGCCGGCTGCGCGACCTGACCCACGTGGCGCCGGCGCTGCTGGAGGTGGTG
>CAYQCY010000078.1:0-16700 GCA_964416095.1 uncultured Gemmatimonadaceae bacterium | reverse complement strand
CGCCGCCGGGTCGCTCCTGGGCGGTGCCTTCTTCCACATGGTCCCAGCCGGGCTCCGGGAGTTGGGCCCGGCGTCCACGGCGTTCCTCTGGCTCATGGCAGGGTTCGCCGTCTTCTTCGGGCCGGCAACTTCATCTACATCGCGGCGTCGGACCTGGTGCCCCAGGTGACGCGTGACCACGGTGCCAGGGCCGGGCTCGTCCACTTCCCCGCCTTCGCCGTCGGCACGCTGGTGCTGTACGCCACTGCCCGCTGGGCGGGGGCACACACGTGTGACGGGCGGCCCCGGACCGGGGCCGCCCGTCACATCCCTGCCGGCGGGTCGTCAGGCTTCTAGTAGTAGACGACGCCGGCGGACGGCGTGCCCTCGGCGCCTCGCTGCGCGCCGCCGATGACCAGCACGTGCCCGGCACCGTGCTGGTCGATGAAGGTGACGGTCGCCTGGTTGTACAGCGAGTAGCCCAGCTCACTGTCGATGATCTCCGCGCCGGTCGCCCCCTGCCAGGGGTCGAGGCTGCCGTCGCTCAACAGCTCCGCGTAGGTGTTCTCGCTGGAGCCCGGCTGGCCGGGGTAGATGCCCGACGTGACCAGGAGCGAGCCGCCGCCGAAGATGGCGCTGTGCTTGCTCCGCTCCTTGCTCATGGGTTCGGTCGTGGTCCAGCCGGCATCCGTCAGCCCGGCCGTGCGCACGTTGATCCGGGCGAAGTAGGTCGCGGCCGACTCCGTGCCGGTCTGGCTGCCGGTGACCGGCGTGCTGGTGCCCGTCTCACCGCCGATGACGTAGAGGTACGGCCCGAACCCCACCGCGCCCGCGTAGGCGGCCGCGGCCGGCAGCGACGGGAGCGACTCCCACGCGCTGGCCAGCGACCCGTCGGCATTGACCTTGATCCGGTACATGGTGCTCACCGCCGTGTGGGCCGTGTCCGCGCCGCCCATCAGGTACAGGTAGCCGCGGAACATGACGGCCCCGGCGGAGTGCAGCGCCTCGGGCAGCGGCGTGGTCTCGTGCCAGCTCCCCACGACGCCGTCCAGGTCCACGTGGGCGTAGACGACGCTGCCCAGCACGGTGCCCGTCGTGTCCACGCCGCCCAGGGCGTAGAGGTACGCGGCGGTCGTGGTGGTATCGAGGGCGGCGGTGAAGGCGGTGGCCGCCGTCGTGGTGTGGTACGCCCGCTTCTCGGGCAGCGTCGTCATGACCGACCACTCGGCCCCGAGCTCACCCGTCTGGGCGACGGTGGCCCGGTACACGACGTCCGTCGCCACGTTCAGCGTGTCGGCGCCGCCCACCGTGAAGACGTAGTTCGCGGGCGTCGCGCCCTCCTCCACCGGGACGAACACGGCGCCGAGGCCCTGGAGCGGCTGGGGCAGCGAGGTCGTGGTCGTCCAGTTGATGGAGCTGGGACTGAAGCTGCCCTCGGCGGAGATGCGGAACTGGATGGAGTCGCTGGCCCCGGTGACCGTCTCGACCCAGACCCAGGAAGTGTCCGCAGTCTCGGCCGGCACCGAGGTCACGATGAAGCCGTCGGTCCAGTCGTTCAGCGTGTCCACGACCGCCGCCTCGACCGGCGCGCCGGCGTCATCGGTGAAGTAGACCTTGCCCTGGGACAGGGCCAGGCTGTCGCCGAACGCCGAGCCGTCGATGATGATGGTCATGCCCAGCAGCCCCGTGGGCTTGGTGACCCCGTTGATGCGGAGCGCGGTCGGCTCGACGACCTCGTAGGCGGCCGTCAGGGTGTCGGCGCCCTTGCCGCGGTTGACCACCCGGACGTCGTACGTCGTGCCGAGGGAGAGGCCCGCCGGCGCCACGGCGAAGAGGCTGCCCGCCTCCGAAAGGACCCGCGCCGCCTCCGTCGCGCCGAAGAAGACCTGGACGCTGTCCGCGGCGAAGTCGCTGCCGTGGATCCGGACCTCGGTCCCGACGGTCCCGGTGGCCGGCGCGACCGAGTCCACCACCGGCGGGGTCACGACCTCGAACCCGTCCGTCAGGGTGGCGCTGCCGCCGTCGGGGTTGGTGACCCGGACATCCACCACGCCTGCCGCTGCGGCGGCCGGAACCACCGCAAGGATCCGATTCACCGTCTGCGGCGTCACGGTCGTCGCCGCGGTGAAGCCGAACCGGACCGCGGGGCTGTCCGTGGCGAAGTCCGATCCGTGGATCGCCACCTGGGCCCCCGGCGCGCTCCACTCGGGGACCACCGAGTCGATCTGCGGCTGGCTGATGGTCGGGCCGCTGGCGTCCTCGCCGCACGCGGCGACGGCCAGGGTCAGCATCGTAATGAACGTGATGCGTCGCACGGGTACCTCCATGGAGGTTGCAGACTCGCCGGAAAGCGTAGCGGATATTCCTCCATAAAGACGAAACGGAGACCTCGAAGGTCACATCCAGAACGGACGCCGTCGGGTCCGGACGTTCCACGAGCCCGCCCGCCGGGACCGTGTCCGTACGAGGGGGCCGCGGGCGCGCGCCGGAACGCGCTGGCCCTTTCTCCGGCGGAACAGCCGGGGTAAAATCAGACGCTGGGGAGGGCGGGCCCCGACGGGGCCCGCGGGACGGGCGTTGTGAGCGAAACGGGGCGATATCATGGCGACATTCGAATACACGGATCGGTTCGTGGCGCGGCACCTGGGGCCGCGGCCGGACGAGATCGAGGCGATGCTGGACACCGTCGGCTACGGGACGCTGGACGAGCTCGTGGGAACGGCGGTGCCCGAGGGGATCCGCTCCCAGGACCCGCTGGCGTTGAAGCCGGCCCTGGCGGAGCACGACGCGCTGGCGGAGTTGCGCGCGATCGCGGCGAAGAACCAGGTCTTCCGGTCGTACCTCGGCATGGGCTACAGCGACACGCTCACGCCGCCGGTCATCCAGCGCAACATCCTGGAGAACCCGGGCTGGTACACGTCATACACGCCGTACCAGGCGGAGATATCCCAGGGCCGGCTGGAAGCGCTGCTGGTCTTCCAGACCATGACCATCGACCTGACCGGCCTCGAGATCGCGAACGCCTCGCTGCTGGACGAGGCCACGGCGGCGGCGGAGGCCATGGCCATGGCCCAGGCGGTGGCGAAGGGGAAGCGGACGCGGTTCCTGGTCTCCGAGGCGTGTCACCCCCAGACCATCGACGTGGTGCGGACGCGGGCGAAGGCCCGGGGCTGGGAGGTGGTCGTGGGCGACCACGAGGAATGGGAGCCGGACGAGGAGACGTTCGGCGTCCTCCTCCAGTACCCGACGACGGACGGGGCCATCCTGGACTACCGTGAGGTGGTGGAGAAAGCCCACGAGGTCGGCGCCCTGGTGACGGTGGCGGCGGACCTGCTGGCCCTGACGCTGCTGACGCCGCCGGGCGAGTGGGGCGCGGACATGGTGGTGGGCAACACGCAGCGGTTCGGCGTGCCCATGGGCTACGGCGGCCCGCACGCGGCGTACTTCGCCACGAAGGAGCAGTACAAGCGTCAGGTGCCGGGCCGCATCATCGGCGTGTCCCGGGACGAGCAGGGCGACGAGGCGCTGTACATGGCGCTCCAGACCCGGGAGCAGCACATCCGGCGGGAGAAGGCCACGAGCAACGTGTGCACGGCCCAGGTCCTGCTGGCCGTCATCGCGGCCATGTACGCCGTCTACCACGGGCCCGAGGGTCTCACGCGCATCGCGGCCCGGGTCCACCGCATGACCGCTGCGCTGGCGGACGCTCTGGAGAGGCTGGGGCACACCATCGTGCACCGGCCTTTCTTCGACACGATCCGGGTGGAGGTCGGCGAGGGCCGTGCGGACGCCATCCTCAAGGCGGCGCGGGAGAAGCACATCAACCTGCGCCTGTTGGACGAGTTCACGCTGGGCGTGGCGCTGGACGAGGCGGTGGACGTGACGGACCTGGTGGATCTCATCGAGGTCTTCGGAGCCGGCGCCGGTGGGGGCGATCCCACGATGAGCCGGGCGGAGGCGGCGTCGTTCGTGGAGGACGTCGCGGAGGACCTGCACCCGGACTACCCGGACCCCTTCGGCCGGACCAGCGTCTTCCTGTCCCACCCGGTCTTCCACCGCTACCGGGCCGAGCACGAGATGCTGCGCTACCTGAAGCGGCTCGAGAACAAAGACCTGTCCCTGACCGGGTCCATGATCCCGCTGGGCTCGTGCACCCTCAAGCTGAACGCCGCGGCGGAGATGTATCCCATCACGTGGCCCGAGTTCGGCAAGCTGCACCCGTTCGTGCCGGACGACCAGGCGGAGGGGTACAGGGAGATGATCTCCCAGCTCAACGACTGGCTGGCCGAGATCACGGGCTTCCACGCCATCTCCATGATGCCCAACGCCGGCTCGCAGGGCGAGCTGACGGGGCTGCTGGTCATCCGTGGCTACCACGAGGCCCGGGGCGAGGGCCATCGGGACGTGTGCTTCGTGCCCCAGTCGGCCCACGGCACGAATCCGGCCAGCTCGGTCATGGCCGGGCTCGAGGTGGTGGTCGTGAAGTCGGACGAGAACGGCAACATCGACGTGGACGACCTGCGCGCGAAAGCCGACGAGTACAGCGATCGGCTGGCGGCGATCATGGTGACCTACCCGTCGACGCACGGCATCTTCGAGGAGTCGATCCGGGAGATCTGCCGGATCGTCCACGACGCCGGCGGCCAGGTCTACATCGACGGCGCCAACATGAACGCCATGGTGGGGGTGAGCCGGCCCGGCGACTGGGGCGGCGACGTGGCGCACCTGAACCTGCACAAGACCTTCGCCATCCCCCACGGCGGCGGCGGCCCGGGCATGGGCCCCATCGGCGTGGCGGAGCACCTGGCTCCGTTCCTCCCGGGTCACCCGGTGGTGAGGACGGGCGGCGAGCAGGCCATCGGCGCGGTCTCGGCGGCGCCGTACGGCAGCCCGAGCATCCTGCCCATCACGTGGATGTACATCCGGATGCTGGGATCGGAGGGGGTCACGGACGCGACCAAGGTGGCGGTCCTGACCGCGAACTACGTGGCGCGCAGGCTGGAGGGCCACTTCGAGGTGCTGTACACGGGCCGGGCCGGCACGGTGGCGCACGAGTGCATCATCGACCCGCGCCCGCTGAAGGAGTCGTCGGGCGTGGACGCCACCGACATCGCGAAGCGGCTGATGGACTACGGCTTCCACGCGCCCACCGTCTCGTTCCCGGTGCCGGGCACACTGATGGTGGAGCCGACGGAATCGGAGTCGAAGGAGGAGCTGGACCGGTTCTGCGAGGCCATGATCGCCATCCGCGACGAGATCCGGCAGATCGAGACGGGCGCCTGGGACCCGGAGGACAACCCGATCAAGCACGCGCCCCACACGGCCCGGGTCGTGACGGCGGAGGCGTGGGACCGGCCCTACAGCCGCGAGCTGGCGGCGTTCCCGGCGGCGTTCGACCGCGACCTCAAGTACTGGCCGGCCGCGGGCCGCATCGAGGTGGCGTACGGCGACCGGAACCTGGTGTGCGCATGCCCGCCGGTGGAGGACTACGAGCCCGCGGGCGCCGCATCGTAGCGCGTCGCGCGGGGCCGGGATCCGGTCGGACCGCCCGGTGAGGCTGCCCCGCGCGGTGCGGGCCCCGGCGGCCGCCTTCATCGGCCGCATCCCGGTCCCGATCCTGGCCGGACCGAACCGGGGGCGGCTGTGGACGCTGGCCAGCGCGGGCCGCGGGTACGTGTCCGGGCGGTTCGAGGCGGACCGGCTGGCGTCCATCCTGCGCGTGCTCGACCGGGGCCTGCGGTTCTGGGACATCGGCGCCCACAAGGGTTACGTGACCCTGGCCGCGGCGCGGCGGGTGGGGGTGCAGGGCGCCGTGCTGGCCTTCGAGCCGTCGCGGGAGAACCTCGTCTACCTGCACCGCCACCTCCGCTGGAACCGGGCGACCAACGTGGACGTGCTGCCGGTGGCGGTGGGCGGCGAGCGGGCCACCGCCTCCTTCGGCGGCACGGGCTCCAGCATCGCGTACCGGCTGGGCGGCGGCCTCGAGACGGTCGAGGTCCGGACCATGGCCGGGCTCGTGGACGAAGGCCGACGGGCGCCCGACGTGGTCAAGATCGACGTGGAAGGCGCGGAAGCGGAGGTGCTCCGGGGCGCCGGCGCACTGCTGCGACGGATCCCGGTGCTCTTCGTAGCCGTCCACGACCGGGCGAAGCACGACGCCTGCAGGATCGTCCTGGAGGACGCGGGCTTCCGGCTCGCGGCGTCGGCCCTGCTCCGGGCCTACCTGGCAGGCGAGCCGTGGCGGGAGGACCCGGAGCTGGTGGCGTACCGCGGCGACCTGCTGTCGCGCCGGGAGGCCGAGGGGCTCCCGATCGTCAACCCACGCTGAGGAGGTGGCATCGAGGCCTGGAGGCTGATCCTGGGACGGGGCGACTCGCTGCAGGTGGATACCGCCAACGGGGCGCGGAACATGGCCATCGACCACGCCCTGCTGGAGTCGGCCGCCGCGGCGTCGCCAGCCGTCCGGCTCTACCGCTGGTCGCCGGCGTGTCTCTCCTTGGGCAGGAACCAGCCGGCCCGGGGCCGCTACGACACGGCCGAGGCGGAACGGCGCGGGATCCACATCGTGCGACGGCCCACCGGCGGCCTGGCCGTGTACCACGACCGCGAGCTGACCTACGCCGTGGCGGCGCCCGTGTCCGTGGTGGGCAAGCCGCGTGCGGCGTACCGGGCCATCAACCGGGCCCTGGCCCGGGGATTCCGACGGCTGGGCGTGACGGTGGAGCTGGCGGGCGACGGTGGTCCGGCGGGCGGCCTACTGGGCAGCGGGCCGTGCTTCCACGAGGGTGCGCCCGGCGAGGTGCTGGCGGGCGGGAAGAAGCTGGTGGGCAGCGCCCAGCGGTGCGAGAGCCGGACCATCCTGCAGCACGGCTCGATCCTGCTGGAGGGCGAGCAGCGGGAGGCGGCGGAGCTGGAGGTGAAGAGGCCGACCGCCGACCGCCGACCGCCGACCGCCGTGGGCTCGCGGGGTGAGCCGGGGGGGCGGGAGGCGGGCGCTGCGGGGTCGGCCGGCCTCGCGACCCCGGCCGCCCTTTCCGCCACGTCGCTGGCGCGTGTGCTGGGCGAAGTGCCCGGCGACGACGCGCTGGTTGCGGTGTTCGTGGCAGGGTTCGAAGACGAGCTGGCGATGAAGCTGGAGCCGGTGGTGCTGACGGAGTCGGAGGGTGCCCGGGCGGCGGAGCTCGAGACGCGGTACCGGTCGGAGGCGTGGACGTGGCGCAGGTGACGACAGCGAGGAGACGAGGCACGGGTGCCGTTCCGGGCGTCGTGGTGGCCGGGCTGGTCCTGGTCCTCGCGGCGTGCGGCGGCGGCGCCGGCGACACGGTGGCCGTGGGCATGCGGGTCGACTTCGGCGGCTTCAACCCCATCACCAACACGGACCAGTACACGGACGAGCTGATCAAGTACGCGCTGTTCACCCCGCTGATCCGGTACGACGCGGAGCTGGAGGTGGAGCCGTACCTTGCGGACTCCTGGACGCTGGCGGGGGACACGGCCGTCGTCTTCGAGCTACGCCGGGACGTACGCTGGCACGACGGCGTGCCGGTGACGGCGGAGGACGTGAAGTTCACCTTCGACCGGGCGAAGGACCCGGTGACGGCGTCGCTCGTGGGCTCGGTGTTCCTGGCGGAGGTCGCCGCGGCGACGGTGCTGGACAGCTTCCGCATCCGGTTCGATTTCGCACGGCCCCACGCCCAGGCGCTGGAAGACTTCTGGTGGGCGCCGGCGCCGAAGCACCTGCTGGAGGAGGTAGCGCCGGAGCGCCTGGCGGCGGTGCCCTTCAACCAGCGGCCGGTGGGGAGCGGTCCGTTCCGGTTCGTGGACCGCCGCCAGAACGACCGGCTGGTGATGGAGCCGAACCCGGACTTCCCGGCGGCGCTGGGCGGCCCGGCCGCGGCCCGGGTCGTGCTGCGCATCATCCCCGAGCCGGCCACGACCATGACCGAGCTGCTCACCGGCGGGATCCAGGTGAACATCCCGGTAGAGGCGGACCAGGCCGAGCTGGTGCTGGAGGCGCCCGGCTACCGGCTCTACGACTTCCCGGGCCGGACCCTCTTCTACGTGGGCTGGAACACGCGCCGCTCGCCGTTCACCTCGCCGGACGTGCGCCGGGCCATGACGCTGGCGGTGGACCGGCAGCAGATCGTGGACGGCCTGCTGGAGGGGTACGGCACGGTGGCGACCAGCACCGTGCCGCCCTGGCACCCGTACCACCCCGACGACGTGCACCCGCTGCCCCACGACCCGACCACCGCCCGGGCGCTCCTGGCGGAGGCCGGTTGGCGGGACCGTGACGGCGACGGCGTCCGGGAGCGGGACGGGGCGCGCCTGGAGTTCGAGATCCTGACGAGTGACCGTCCGCTGAACCGCGCGGTCGTGGAGGTCATACAGGAGCAGCTCCGGGCCGTGGGCGCCCGGGCCAGGATCCGGGTGCTCGAGTTCCAGGCCATGCTGGCGCAGCACCGGGCCCGGGACTTCGACGCCGTGCTGAGCAACTGGGTGCTGGACAACTTCCAGATGGCGGCGGCGCCGTCGGCCCTCTTCCACTCCCGCTGGGCCGAAGTGCCGAACTCGGCGAACCGGAGCGGGGTCGCGATCCCGCGCCTGGACGACCTCATCGAGCGGGCGGCGGCGACGGAGCCGGCGGCGGCCCGGCGCATCTACCGGGAGATGACGGAGGTGCTCCAGGCGGAGCAGCCGTTCACCTTCATGTTCTGGGTCAGCGAGCTGGCGGCCGCGAGCACGGCGCTGGACGGGGTGCGCATGGACCAGCGCGGCGAGTTCGCGTCCGTCGCCGACTGGTCCCGCTGAAGCCATGGGGCGCTACGTCCTGCGCCGGCTGCTGGGCGCGGTGCCGCTCCTGCTGGGCATCGCGACCATCATCTTCTTCGTGGTCAGCCTGGCCCCCGGCGACCCCACCGCCCTCTACTTCAACGCGAACCTGCCGCCGGAGGTCATCGAGCAGCTCCGGCGCAACTTCGGCCTGGACCAGCCGGCCCACGTGCGCTACGTGAAGTGGCTGGCGGCGTTCTTCACCGGTGACTTCGGCTACTCCTTCGCCCACGGCCGCCCCGTGCTGGACATCCTGCTGGAGGCCCTGCCGGCGACGCTCTGGCTCGCCGGATCGGCGCTGGTTCTGACCTTCGTCACCGGCATCGTGGTGGGCGTGGTCCAGGCCGTGCGCCAGAACTCGGCCACCGACCAGACGCTGAGCGTGGCGTCCCTCTTCTTCTACTCCATGCCGTCGTTCTGGCTGGGGCTCATGCTCATGCTGCTCTTCGCCCTGAAGGCGCACCAGTGGGGGCTGCCGGCACTGCCGCCCACCGGGATGACCAGCGTGGACTACGAGTTCCTCTCGCTCTGGGGCAGGATCGCGGACCGCCTCGCACACCTGGTGCTGCCCGTCATGACGCTGACCCTGGTCCTGTCCGCCGGCATCGCCCGCTACACCCGCGGCCAGATGCTCGAGGTCATCCGTCAGGACTACATCCGGACCGCCCGGGCCCGGGGCGTACCCGAACGCCACGTCATCTTCAAGCACGCCCTGCGCAACTCGGTGCTCCCGGTCATCACGCTACTGGGGCTCTACCTGCCGTTCCTCTTCAGCGGCTCCGTCTTCGTGGAGGTCATCTTCTCCTGGCCCGGGATGGGACGCGTCATCTTCGACGCCATCTTCCAGCGCGACTACCCGCTGGTCATGGCCACGAGCTTCGCCTTCGCCACCGTCGTCGTCATCGGCAACCTGCTGGCCGACGTGCTCTACGCCGCCGCCGACCCGAGGATCCGCTATGACTGATACGGCAGGCGGCAGGCGGCAGGCGGAAGGCGGAATGCGGAAGGGTGCGGGCACCGCACGGCGCCGCTGGGCGATCCTGGCCACCGTGCTCTGGCCGGGGGCCGGGCACGTGGTGCAGGGACGGCGTGGGCGCGGCCTGCGCCTCATGCTCGGCTGGGCCGTCATCCAGGCGTTCCACTGGTTGGTACGGGCCCGGATCTACGGGGCCGGGAAGTCGCTCGACGACCGGGTCGCCGTCGTGACGTTCGCCGCCATCATCGTGGGGTCGGTGGCGTTCGCGCTGTGGGATGTGTGGCGCGGGGGAAGCGGCGAGGGAGCGCGGGCGGGACCGGGCGGCGCCGGCGGCATCGGGGTGCGGGAGTTCCGGAAGAACCGGCTGGCCGTGGTGGGGGTGTGGGTGGTGGCGGGGCTCTACCTCGTGGCGCTGCTGGCCCCGCTCATCGCGCCCTACGACCCCATCGCGCAGCAGGACCTGGTGCGGGCGGGCTACCTGCCCCCGTCGCCGCAGCACCTGCTGGGCACGGACCAGTTCGGGCGAGATGTGCTCAGCCGCATCCTGTACGGGGCACGGGTCTCCCTCGCCATCGGGCTCATCGCCGTCTCCATCGCCGTGGTGCTGGGCTCTCTGCTGGGCGCGGTGGCGGGGTACCTGGGCGGGCTCGTGGACGGCGCGATCATGCGGTTCACGGACACGGTGCTGTCCTTCCCGCGGCTGGTCCTGCTCATCATGATCATCGCCCTGTTCAGCCCGTCCATCACGCTGATCATCCTGGTCCTGGGTCTGACGCTCTGGCCGGGCACGGCCCGCCTGGTCCGCGGCGAGGTGCTGAGCCTGCGGGAACGGGAGTTCATCCAGGCGGCCCGGGCCCTGGGCATGAGCCGGAAGCGGATCATCCTGCGCCATCTTCTGCCCAACGCCATGGCCCCGGTCATCGTGGCGGCGACGCTGGGCATCGGGAACACCATCGTCCTGGAAGCGGGCCTGTCCTTCCTCGGGCTGGGCGTCCAGCCGCCGACGCCGTCGTGGGGCACCATGGTGGCCGACGGGCGGCAGAACCTGCTCGGTGCCTGGTGGGTCGCCACATTCCCGGGGCTCGCCATCGTCCTGACCGTGCTCGCGTTCAACCTGGTGGGGGACGGGCTGCGGGACGCGCTGGACCCGAGGCTGAGGCAGCGATGAAGGAGGCGGCCGTGCCGGACCCGTCGGAGCGGCGACGGACGTCGATCCCGACCTCGGACGAACCGCTGCTCCGGATCGAGGGGCTCACGACCATCTTCCACACCGACGAGGGCGTGGCCCGCGCGGTGGACGAGGTCAGCTTCGACGTCCGCCGGGGCGAGGTACTGGGGATCGTCGGGGAGAGTGGCTGCGGCAAGTCCGTCACCGCCCTGTCCATCATGAGGCTGGTGCCGTCGCCGCCGGGAGAGGTGGTGGGCGGCCGGGTCCTGTTCCAGGGGCGCGACCTGCTGGAGCTGGAGCCCGGGGCGATCCGGGCCGTGCGGGGCAACGACGTCGGCATGGTCTTCCAGGAGCCGATGACCTCGCTGAACCCGGTCCACCGGATCGGCGACCAGGTAGCGGAGCCGCTCCGGGTGCACCGGGGCATGAGCCGGGCGGAGGCCCGGGCCCGGGCCGTGGACCTGCTCCGGCTGGTGGGCATCCCCAGCCCCGCCGAGCGGCTGGACGATTACCCGCACCAGCTCTCCGGCGGTATGCGGCAGCGTGTCATGATCGCGTCCGCGCTGGCGTGTGAGCCGCACCTGCTCATCGCCGACGAGCCCACCACCGCCCTCGATGTGACGATCCAGGCGCAGATCCTGGAACTGCTCCTCGAGCTGAGGGACCGGACCGGTGCAGCGGTGATCCTCATCAGCCACGATCTGGGCGTGGTGGCCGAGACCTGTGACCGCGTCCTGGTCATGTACGCCGGGCGGATCGTGGAAGAGGGCCCGGCCGACCGCCTGTTCCGGGATCCGAGACACCCGTACACCCGTGGCCTGCTCCGCGCCATCCCCCGGCCCGGCAGGTCGGCCGAACGCCTGGCGGTGATCCCGGGAACGGTACCGGCCCCCACCGCATGGCCCACCGGCTGCCGGTTCCGCCCCCGCTGCCCCTTCGCCTGGGACCGGTGCATGGAGGAGCCGCCGCTCCTGGACGCGGGAAACGCGCAGATCTCACGCTGCTGGCAGGAGCTGGAGGAGTCGCCAGTCGCGACGCGAGGGGGGCGTGGTGGATGGACCACTGCTACCGGCCCGGACGACGACGAGGCGACGGGGGGACGGGGGGATGGGGAGGGTGGCGCATGACGGAAGATCGCCGCAGGTCCCGCCTCCCAGCTTCGCCCGATCCTTCGGCGGGCGGCGGCCAGCGGTCGGCGGTCGAGAACGACATCCTCGTCGACGTGCGCGGTCTCACGAAGCACTTCCCGGTGGACGGCGGGCTGTTCCGGCGGAAGTCCGGCCCGGTGCGCGCCGTGGATGGCGTGAGCTTCGAGGTCCGACGCGGCGAGACGCTGGGGCTGGTCGGTGAATCGGGGTCGGGCAAGACGACGACGGGCCGCCTGGTGCTCCGTCTCCTGGAGCCGACCGCCGGCACGGTCCGGTTCGCGGGCCGGGACCTGGCGGAGCTGGACGCCGAGGAGCTGAGGCGGTTGCGGCGTCGTGCCCAGCTCGTGTTCCAGGACCCGTACGCGTCGCTGAACCCCCGCATGACCGCCGGCGATGCCATCCGCGAGGTGCTCGGGGTACACGGCCTGGCCCGGGGCAGGGCGGGCCGGCGGATCGACGAGGTGCTGCGGCTCGTCGGCCTGGGACCCGAGCACGCCCGACGCTACCCCCACGAGTTCAGTGGCGGTCAGCGGCAGCGCGTGGGGATCGCCCGGGCCCTCGCCGTGGAGCCCGAGTTCATCGTGTGCGACGAGCCGGTCTCGGCGCTGGACGTGTCGGTCCAGGCCCAGGTGCTGAATCTCCTGGATGAGCTGCAGGACCGGCTGGGCCTGACGTACCTGTTCATCGCCCACGACCTGAGCGTCATCGAGCACGTCAGCGACCGCATCGCGGTCATGTACCTCGGCCGCATCGTGGAGCTGGCGCCGGCGGACGCGGTGATCCGCGCGCCCCGTCACCCGTACACGAAGGCGCTGCTCTCCGCGGTGCCCTCCCCGGACGCCGGCCGCCGCCGGGAACGGGTCGTGCTGTCCGGCGAGGTGCCGAGCCCGATCCGGCCGCCGTCGGGCTGCCCGTTCCACCCGCGCTGTCCACACCCGGCGAAGGATGAAGCATGCACCAGGACGGTGCCGCCGCTGGAGGTGAAGGCGCCGGGCCACCAGGCCGCGTGCCTGAAGGTGCCTCGGCGTGAGGGCGCGGGCGAGCCGTGACGGCCGTCGGCCCGCCCTTGACATGGTCCGGCTTTTTTCTCTATGTTCCCCGGACTTTGCCCCATGAGATGGGGCGGTACAGGTAGAGAACGCGCCCCGGCAAGGCGTTACAACCCCCACGGAGGCTACGTTGAGCGGTTCGACGATGTTGACAATGGCCCTGCTCCAACTGCCTGGCATGGAAGCCCCTCAGATGACGGCCACCGAATGGATCGTCGACATCTGGGAGGGCGGCGGCTGGATGATGTACCCGCTCGCCACGGCGCTCGGCATCGGCATCATCATCATCATCTGGAAGCTGATCGACCTCACCATCAAGAGCTCCCGGACGAAGAAGGTGCTCAGCGATGTGGACGAGAGGTTGAACGCGCACGACATCCAGAGCGCCATCGATGCGGCGCGGGAGTCGAACGCGCCGGCGGCGCGGATCCTTCTGGCCGGCCTGGAGCGGCACGGCGAGGGGTCGGAGCGGGTGATGAAGGCGATCGAGAACGTCGGTCTGATCGAGATGGCCGGCCTGGAGAGCGGGCTGGTCTGGCTGGCGACGATCGCGAACGTGGCTCCGCTGCTCGGCTTCCTGGGCACGGTGATCGGGATGATCCAGGCCTTCCAGGCCATCGAGATGGCCGGTGAGGTGGAGGCGACGCTGGTTGCCGGCGGCATCAAGGTGGCGCTGATCACGACGGCCACGGGCCTGGCCATCGCCATCCCGATGAACATCATGCACAACTACTTCGTGACGAAGGTCGACCACATGGTCATCGACATGGAGGAGTCGGCCCAGAAGATGGTGGATGTGCTGCGGGAGATCGAAACGGCGGCAACGTAGCGTGTGAGACCGACGCAGTCGCGCGTGGGAGAAGGCCACCATCCCGGTGGCCTTCTCTTTTTGGGGCTGGTGCTGGCGCTGACCGGGTGTGGTGGCGCAGGGGCGCCGGCGACCCGTCCGGCGCCGGGCCTCGAGGCGGTGGCCCGGCCGACTCCACCCTTCTCCTCTTCGGGCCTTCCCTCCCCGGCAGCGTGCTGCGATTCCGCCGCGCGTCGGCTGCGGCCGTGACGGCCCGCTTGCCGCGCCGGTCCGGGCCTGTAATCTGTGACGATCGCCTTCGAGCAGTCGTCGGACGGGAAGCATGACCATCAGACGCGCCACAGCCATCGTTCTGCTCCTGGGGACCGCCATGGTCGTCGTACCCGGGGCGGCGGACCCCGGACCCGAGCTCCCGGCCGAGGCCCTGGAGGCGCTCCACGCGGGTCGGCACTGGCACGCGAGCCGGATCCTGGACCGGTTCCTGGCCGGCCAGGCCGACACGACCGCCGGGGCGTCGCTGCTCGCGGCGGAGGCCGCTGCCGGCTGGGGCGACTGGTCCACCGTCGAGACGCTGCTTGATGGGAAGAGCTGGCTCGACGAGGCGCACGGCGGGCACGGCTGGTCGCTGCTGGGCCGGAGTCGTCTGGCGCAGGGCCGCTGGCGGGAGGCGGCCACCGCCTTCGAACGCTACCAGCGCGTCGCCCGGGGCGCAACGGCTCGGGACCTGGGCATCGCGGCCTTCCGCCAGGCCACCGCCCTCGCCGGCCACGGCGACCACGACGCCGCCCTTCGGGCCTACGGTCTGGCCGGCCGGAGGTTGCCCCAGGTCGCGGACTGGATCCGCCTGTACGGCGCGCACACGGCGGCGGCCGCGGGTGACACGGCCACCGCCTTCCGGCGACTGGCCGGACTGGACATGCCCGACCGGGTCTGGCGGGTCCGCGTCGAAGCGCGTCTGGCCGCGGGCGACACGGCGGGTGCCATGGAGGTTGCGGGAGCTGCGGCCAGGACGCTGACGGCCGGTGACCGGGCCGCGGCCCTCACGAGGCTGGGACGGCTGCAGCTCGCCCGGGGCGACACCGCCGAGGCGCGACGTTCCTTCCGGCGGGCCATGGCGGCGGCGCCCGGAGCGACGGTCGCCGTGGACGCGGCCCGGTCGCTGGACAAGCTCGATCTCTCGCCGGACGATGCGCTGGCCGTGGGTCGGATCTACCTGCGTCACGGCAACCTGCCACGCGCCATCGACGGCCTCCGGGCGTACCTGGAGCATGGTTCCGCAATGGACCGGACCCTGGTCCGGTTACAGCTCGGGGATGCCCTCTTCCGGGCCGGCCGGTTCCGGGAGGCGGAGCGCGTGCTCCTGGCGCTGGCCGGGGACGCCCATACGGACCCGGGCACGGCGGCGCAAGCCCTCTACCAGGCCGGCCGGGCACAGTACCGTTCGGGTCGGCCCGGCCTGGGGCTGGAAACCTTCCGTCGTACCGTCGAGCGTTTCCCTTCGCAGACGGCCTCTGCACAGGCCGCGTTCCTGCTCGCCGACCTGAGCCACGACGCCGGGGACCTGATGTCGGCGGCGCGACAGTACGGCCGGGTCGTGGAGCTGGCGCCGGACATCGAGGAGTCGGGTCTCGCTCAGATGCGCTTGGCCGGGATGGCGCTGCTGGCCGGCGACGACGCCCGGGCCGCCGAGATCCTGGAAGCATACCGGAGCCGGTATCCCGACGGCCGCAGGATCGTCCAGGCCACCTACTGGGCCGGCCGTGCCTACGACCGGCTCGGGCAGGACGAGCGGGCCCGGGCGTGCTTCGCGGAGGCGGCCCGGAGGGAGCCCATGAGCTATTACGGCATCGCTGCCGCGGCTCGTCTGGGCCGCGCGCTGCCCGAGCTGGACCTGGCGTCCGCCCCCGTGGTGTCCGACCGTGCAGAGGCCCGGGCCGCGGCCGGACTCGAGCGCATCGATCTCTTGCATGCCATGGGCGCGGCCGATGCCGTGGCCCGGGAGGTCGATGACCAGGTACGGCGTCTCGATACCGACGACGGCGCCCTCTACCCCTTCGCCGAGGGCTTGAACGCCCGCGGTCGGGCCGCCGCCGGCATCACCATTGGCTGGCGGCTCCGGGACCGGGAAGGCGCCTGGAATCCCCGGCTCCTGCGCATGGTCTACCCGTTCCCGTACCGGGAGATGGTCGTGGGCGAAGCGGCGGAGCGGGGGCTGGACCCCTACTTCGTCGCGGGCCTCATCCGCCGAGAGTCCGCCTTCGACGCCGATGCCGTGAGTCCCGCCGGGGCCGTGGGGCTCATGCAGGTCATGCCCCGCACCGGCCACGCGCTGGCCCGTGACCTCGGGATCCGCCGCTCCGACCCGGACATGCTGACGCAGCCCGAGCTGAACCTGCACCTGGGTACCGCCTACCTCGCCGACCTGGTGGAGCGCTACGACGGTCGCATCATCGACGTGCTCGTGGCCTATAACGCCGGGCCCACGCGAATCGCACGCTGGCGCGGCCTGCCGGAGTACGACGTCGACGAGGAGCTCTTCATCGAGCGGATCCCCTTCCGGGAGACCCGCGACTACGTCCGCTTCGTCCAGGAGCACGCGAGCCTGTACCGCGTCCTGTACGGCGGCGCACCCGCGGAGGGCGAGTGAGCGGACAGGACGTACCCATCGGACTCCCCCGTGGGGAGCTCATCCGCAAGATCATCCACGTCGGCGTGTCCATCGTGGCGGTGGTCCTGGTCT
>CAYQCY010000077.1:10943-17346 GCA_964416095.1 uncultured Gemmatimonadaceae bacterium | reverse complement strand
GGTCCACCTCGACGTCGACCTCGACCTCGATCACGGAGGTGCCCTGATGCGTCATCGCCTCACCGCCGTCATGGCCTTCGGCGCCCTGTTCGCGTGCGCCCATCTCCCGGTACCCGGCGAGCCGGGCTACCCGTACAACCTGGACGGGACGTACCGGATCCGGTTCAGCGTGGAAGGCGAGTCCTACAGCGGGACCGCGGACCTCTCCACGGCCATGGGCGGCGCCGTCACGGGCGAGTTCCGGCTGACCGGTCCCATGCGCGTGGACGGCGGCATGGAAGGCACGATCAGCGGCGACACCCTCACCTGGACCGGCGACTACACCATGCCGTCGCAGGGCTGCACCGGCACGACCCGGGGTAGCGGGCCCATCGCCGAGGGCGGCGCCAGCGTCAGCGGACGCGTGCGGATCGATGATTCGTGCTTCGGACGCCTGTCGGGGCGCTTCTCGTTCAACCGACAGTAGTCGTGCCTGGCCGGGTCGTTGCGGGGCGATGGCTTCTGTGGTCGGCTCTCGCCCTGTTGCTCTGCGTGCCCGGTGCGACGGTGGCGCAGGGGCGGTGGGATGCGGGAGTACGGCTGGGGCTGGACGGGGTCGGCGAGGTGGAGGGCGGGGAAGTGCTCGAGGTGCACGTCGGCCATCGCGTTGCGACGGGATTGGCGGTCTCGGTCGGAGGCGGCGTCGTCATCGGCCGGGAGGCGCTCGCCTGTCCGGCCGGGTCCTGCGACCGGCCCTATGCACCGTCCATCCAGCTCGTCACCGGCTTCATCGAGCCGCGGCTGCGCGGCGCGCTGGCCGCCAGGATCGAAGGCTACGTCGGCGCCCGCCTCAGCTACGTCCGCCAGGAATTCGAAGGGGTGCGGACCGGACACGGCATCGGCGCGGTCGCCGGCCTCCGCTACCACCTGACCGCCCCCCTCGCCCTGGACGCCGGCATCGTCATCGACAGGCTCTCGCTGGCCGGCGAGAAGGGGACGCTCGATCCAGGCTGGACGGACACCAGAACGGGCTTCCGCATCGGAACTTCGGTCGCCTGGTGAGCCGCTGCCGGTTCCCCGCATGGCGCTGACCGTGGTCGGCTGACGCCCGGAATCCGGGCCTCACGCCGCGCAGCCTGCTCACGCCACGACCCCGGGCCAGAAGCCGCGGCCCCATCGATCGCGCCCTGGCCAGAAGGCGAGGCCTTACGACCCGCCTCCCGCCACCTCCCTCTCGTACAACCCGAGAATGCCCGTGCGTGTCACTATGCCCAACAACTTCCCCGTGCCCGGATCGACCACCGGCAGCGCGTGCGTGCCGCGGACGCCCATGCGGCGGATGGCGTCCCGGAGGCTGTCGTCGGGGGAGACCGTCTCGGTGGGGTTGGCGATGTCGGAGGCCATGACGAGGTCGGCGAGCTGGCCGCTCTGGCGCGCGATCCGGCCCAGGTCCGTGATGCTGATCATGCCTACGGGCCGGAGGTCCTGGTCCACGACGGGGTATTCGGTGCGGGTGGCGTCGCCCAGGTGCTCCAGGAGCTGGGCCACCGTCGCAACCTCGCCGATGACCTGTGGGTCCTCCTCGACGGCGTCGGCCACCGTGAGCCGGCCCAGCACGTCCACGTCGGTACCGCCCTCCAGGTTCTCGCCGCGGCGCCGGAGCCAGCCGGAGTAGAGGGAGTCGGGCTCGATCCACCTGGCCACCTGGTGGCTGATGACGACGGCGACCATGAGGGGCACGACGATGGGGTAGTCGCCGGTCAGCTCGAAGACGATGAGCAGCGCCGCGATGGGCGCGTCGGTGGCGGCGGCGAACACGGCGCCCATGCCCACGAGCGCGTACGGCTCGGGCTGGAGCCCGAGGCCGGGGAACAGGGCGTCCAGCGCGACGCCGAACGCCGCACCAGTGGCCGCGCCCACGTACAGCGACGGCGCGAAGACGCCGCCTGACCCACCGGTGTTCAGGGTGATGGACGTGGCCACGATGTGGCCGATGGCCAGCAGGAGGAGCGCCGGCCAGGCAAGCTGGTTGAAGAGGTCCAGCCGGAGCTGGAGGTGGCCGTAGCCCACGAGCACGCCGCCGGACAGGAGCACCATGATGCCCACCAGGGCGCCGCCGATCCAGGGGACCAGGGCCCGGGGCGGGCGCCATCTGCGGAGGAGGCTCTCCGTGCCGAAGAACGTCCGCACGAACAGGACGGTGGCCAGGCCGGCCACGACGCCCAGCAGCGGATAGAACACGAAGACCTCGAGGTTCAGCTCGTACCCGTACTCCATGGGCAGCACGATGGCCGGGCTGTCGCCGTACACGCTGCGGGAGATCATGGCCGCGACCACGCTGGCCAGCACGACGGGCGGGAAGGCGGCCACCGTGAAGGAGCCCAGGATGCTCTCCAGTCCGAAGAAGGCCGCGCCCAGGGGCGCGTTGAAAGCGGCGGCGATCCCGGCCGCGGCGCCGGCCGCCGTCAGGACCCGGACGCGGGACGGGTCGAAACGGAAGGCCCGGCCCAGGACGGACCCCGACGTGGCGCCCACCACGGCGACGGGACCCTCGCTGCCGGCGGCACCGCCGCTGCCCAGGGTGAGCACGCTGCCGAAGATACGGGCGATGGCCGTCCGGGTCCGGATGACGCCGCCCATGCGGGCCACCGCGACCTGGATGGTCGGGATGAGCTGGACGGACGACGACTGCTCCGTCACCGGCTCCAGGCGCCGGACGAGCCACGCGGCGGCGGCGATGCCCGCCGCCGTCAGGAGCGGCCGGTACAGGGGCACCTGCCAGCGTGAAAGGGCCCCGGCGATGTGGACGTACAGGACATCGTGGGCCAGGTCGATCAGCTCGTAGAAGGCGATGACGCCCAGGGCCCCCGCCAGGCCGATGCCCACGGCGAAAGCCAGAAGGATGGAGTCTTCGCTCAGGCCAAGCCCGGTGAACCAGGAGACGAAAGCGGCCCACAACCGCGCGGCCAGGACGCCCGCGCGGCGCGCGGCCCGGCGAGTGCTCCGTCGGAAGCGGGGCAGGATAGACACGGCAAGCAATCTGGGGCGTCCTGGCTGCGCCAAGCAATCTTCGGCCGCCACGGAGGCCTGGGCCGGGACGCCGGCCCGCGAGGCGTCGTCCCCTTTCTCGTTGACGTACGCCCCGCCCCGCGCCTAGCTTGCCCCGGCCTTTTCACCCGCGAAGACGGCAGCGCCGATGATCGAGCCGACCTGGATCTCCCTCGTGCCGCCGCTCCTGGCCATCGCCCTGGCCATCTGGACGCGCCAGGTCTACCTGTCGCTCGGCGCCGGCATCTGGATCGGCTGGGCCATCGTGGAGTTCCTCACCGGCACGCCGCTCTGGAAGGCGCCGTTCTCCGGCGCCGCGCGGGCCATCGACGAGACGGTGGCCGTGCTGGGCAACGAAGGCGACGCCAAGGTCATCCTCTTCACCCTCGTCATCGGCGCCCTCATCGCCGTGGTCGAGGTCTCCGGCGGCGTGCAGGGCTTCGTGACCTGGCTCGAAGACCGGAAGTGGGTCACGAACGGGCGTCGCGCCCAGGTCATGACGTACCTGCTCGGCTTCGTCATCTTCATCGAGTCGAACATCACCGTGCTGGTCCGGGGCGCCATCGGCCGGCCCCTTTTCGACCGCTACCGTGTCTCCCGGGAGAAGCTGGCGTTCATCGTGGACGCCTCGGCGGCGGCCGTCTGCGTCATGATCCCCCTCAACGCCTGGGGCGCCTACATCCTGGGCGTGCTGAACCAGCTCGACGTGGAACGGCCGCTGGATGTCTTCATCGCCGCCGTGCCCCAGAACTTCTACGCCATCGGCATCCTGATCCTGGCAGCCATCGTCGCCTTCACCGGGTGGGATGTGGGACCCATGAAGAGGGCGGAGAAGCGGACCCGCGAAGGCAAGCTGCTCTGGGACGACGCCACGCCCCTCATCGACCCGGACGTCCTCGCCCCGGAGCACGACCCGTCGGTGAAGCCCCACCCCATGAACATGATCGTGCCCATCGTTGCCATGGTCCTGGCCATGCCGGTAGCCATGGTTATCACCGGCGACGGCGACATCCGGGCCGGCTCCGGCTCCACCAGCGTGCTCTGGGCCGTGCTCTTCGCCCTGGTCGTGGCGTGGGTCATGCTCCTCTGGCAGAAGGCGTACAGCATCGACGACCTGACCAAGACGTCGCTCAAGGGCGCCGGCGGCCTCGTGGGCATGGCCCTCGTCCTGCTCCTGGCCATCGCCCTGGCCAGCGTCGCCCAGGAGCTCGGCACCGGCGCCTACATCGCCCGCCTCACCGCCGACGTGCTCCCGCCCTACGTCTTCCTGCCCCTCGTCTTCCTGGTCGCCGCCAGCATCGCCTTCTCCATCGGCTCGAGCTGGGGCACCTTCGCCATCATGCTCCCCATCGCCGTGCCCGCCGCCGCGACATTGGGCCTGCCCCTGCCGCCGTTCGTGGCCGCGTCCCTCGCCGGCGGCATCTTCGGCGACCACTCCTCGCCCATCAGCGACACGACGATCATCGCATCCATGGCCTCCGCCACCGACCACATCGACCACGTGCGGACCCAGCTCCCGTACGCCCTCACCGCAGGCGCCGTGGCCATCGCGGCCTTCGCCATCGCCGGGGCCGGGCTCGTGGCGGGGTGAGCTCGGGCCCTGTCGTCACTCCGCTCGGAGGACGTCCACAGCCTCCGCTCGCGCCGCTCTTCGTGCGGGCAGCCAGCTCGCCAGCAGCGTCGTGCCGGCGAGCAGCACGACGACGCCACCCAGCGTCGCGGGGTCGGCGGGCTCGACATCGTGGAGCATGCTCGCCAGGATGCGGCCCGCGGCCAGGGCGCCCAGCGTGCCCAGGAGCAGGCCGGCGCCCAACGGGACCAGGCTGTCCGCCAGCGCTTTCCGCTCCACTTCCCCGCGCGTCGCGCCGAGGGCCGCCCGGATGGCGAACTCCCGGGCCCGGCCGCCCATCACGTACGCCATGACGCCGTACACGCCGATGAGGCCCAGCACGAGGGCCAGCGCCGCGAAGCCGGTCAGCAGGGACGCGGTCAGGCGCTCCGCGGCCACCGATTCGCCGACGATCCCGGTCAGCGGGCGGAGCAGCGGGATCGGCACGTCCTCGTCCACGGACCAGACCGCGTCCTGGAGTCCTGGCATGAGGGAGGCGAGCTCCGTGCCCGGCGCCGCGCGCACCATGTAGACGGTGGACGCCAGCGGGAGGTCGGTCATGGGCACGTACATCTCCGGGAACGGCTCACGGTCCAGCGACATCTGCCGCGTGTCGCCCACGACGCCCACCACCGTGAACGGGTCGCTGCCGAACAGCTTGATCTCCCTGCCGATGGGGTCCTCACCAGGCCACAGCTCCTCGGCGAACGTCCGGTTGATGATGCCGACGTCGGGCCCGGCGTCGTCCCCGGCATTGAAGTCCCGGCCGCGCAGCAGCGGGATCCGCATCGTCTCGAAGTAGCCCGGCGACACGACCCGGGAGTTGGCCGTCGGCAGCGGCTCGCCCGCGGTCGGCACCTGGCCCTCCGCCAGGTATGGGAACGCCCAGTTGCCCCGCGTCAGCGGCAGCAGGTGGATGGACCCGGCCCGGGCCACGCCCGGCACGGCCCGGATCCGCTCCAGCACCTGCGCCTGGTACGCCCTCTGGGCATCGCGGGCCGCGTAGCGCGCCGGTGGCGGTGCCACCCGGAGCGCGAGCACGCCCCCCGCGTCGAAGCCCGGATCGGTCCCCGCCAGACCGCGGAAGCTCTGCACCGCCAGCGCCGCTCCCGCCACCAGGATCACCGCGAGCGCCAGCTCCGCCGCCACCAGCGTCCGGTTCAGCACGTTGCCACGATGTCGCCCCGCCGCCGTCGTCTCGCTTCGGAGACCTTCCGCCGCCTCCCGGGACGCGCTCCGGATCGCCGGGATGAGCCCGGCCAGCACCGCCGCCAGGACCGTGGCGCCCAGCGTGAAGGCCAGCACGACCCCGTCCAGCTCCAGCGACCGGACCCGGGGCAGGTGCTCCACCACCAGCGGCTCCAGCACCGCCAGCAGACCCGTGCCCAGGGCGAGGCCGCCCAGGCCGCCCGCCACCGCCAGCATCAGGCTCGCCACGAGCTGCTGCGCCACGATCCGGCCCCGCGTCGCGCCCAGCGCCTTGCGCAGCGAGCCCTCGCCGGCCTGGCGGCTCGCCCGCGCCAGGAGCAGGTTCGCCACGTTCGCGGACGCGATGACCAGCACCATGCCCACCGCGCCCAGCAGCATCCACAGGGTGCGCCGCGTGTCGCCCACCAGCACGTCCACGTACGGCACGACGGTGGCTCGCGAGACCTCCTCGTCGTCCGCCGCCACCGGGTGGTCCGCACGGATCCGCGCCGCCACCGTCCGCACCTCCGCCGACGCCCGCGCCAGCGTCGCGCCCGGCGCCAGCCGCGCCACCACGTG
>CAYQCY010000077.1:0-10843 GCA_964416095.1 uncultured Gemmatimonadaceae bacterium | reverse complement strand
CCTCGTCCGTCGTGAAGGTCCGGCCCAGCGCCGGCCGGACGCCCAGCACGTCGAAGAAGTTCGTCCGTACCGCCGCCGCATCCAGCACCTCCGGCTCCGCGCCGTCCCCGCCCAGCAGCGTCAGCGACCAGTACGACCGCCCCGCCACACCGGCCAGCGACGGCGTCTCCGCCGCGAACACGTCCACCTCGCGGCGCCGCTCGCTCCGCCAGACTTCCGCCCGCAGGCGGGACCACGCATCGAACAGGTCCATGCCTCCCGGCTCCGCCGCCTACGCCGGCTGTAGCTCCAGCGCCTTCGCCACCGCACCCGCGAACAGCGACCAGCGCTCCGTCTCCGACGCCAGCTCACGACGGCCCGCCGCCGTCAGACGGTAGTACTTCGCCCGACGGTTGTTCTCCGACACACCCCACTCCGCTTCCACAAGCTCACGCCGGTGCAACCGGTGCAGCGCCGGATACAGCGTCCCCTCCTCCAGCGTCAACACCTCGTCCGTCGCCTCCTCCAGCCACCGCGCCACCTGGTACCCGTGCTTGGCACCCGACGCCAACGACTTCAGGATCAGCACGTCCAGAGTCCCCTGCAGCAGGTCGACTTTCATCGCTTCCCCTTTCCGTTCTATGGGAGTACGGTAGCGCTTTCCCATAGAGCGTCAAGGGGAAAACGTGTGGGGGTGGAAGCTCGCATGAGGGGAAGAACGCCTGGCAGGGGGACGGGTGGCGGTTTCGACGCTTCTCGCGTGAAGATGGTTACGTGGGGTCGGCGCTGCCCGGGCTCACGCGAAGCCGCGAAGAACGACGAAGGCGTGCGAAGCCGCCGACTGAGCCGGTGCCGGCGGGCCCGCCGGTCCCGCTGTGCACGCGTGCACCGAACAAGAGATCTGGCGTGGGCCGTATCCCGGGGGTGACACGTTCACGTTGAAGCAAGATCCCGCCGGGTCTTCGCGGCTTGGCACCCTTTGCGGCTTCGCGTGGAATCGAGCGGTGGGGACGCCGGCCCCGGTCCCCCGACCTGTGCCCCGACACCTCCCCGCCGCTACTCCTCCCCTCTCCGCTTCCTCTCCTTCGCGCGAAGATGCGCCTCGTAGTTCTCCACCCACGGCCTCCGCTCGAAGTACGACTTCGTGAGCTTGATGACGACCGGGGTGAGCAGGATCAGGGCGATGAGGTTCGGCCAGATGACGATGCCCAGGAAGACGTCGCCCAGGTCCCAGATGGTGGTGAGGGGCAGGACGGCGCCGATGAAGTGCATCCCCACGAAGGCCATCTTGTAGGGCAGCACGGCGCGGGTGCCGAAGAGGTAATGGGCGCTCCGGTCTCCGTAGTAGCTCCACGAGATGGCCGTGGAGATGGCGAAGAGGAGCACGCTGGCGATGACGATGAACCGGCCCCACTGGCCCGGCAGCCCGCGCTGGAAGCCGAGCATGGTGAGGGGCGCTCCGTTCTCCGCGGCCTGGCCCCAGAGCGCCACGTAGCGCGTGCCGTCATCGGCGGTGGCGATGCGGGTTGCCGGATCGATCGTGCCCGTGAACGGCTCGATCATCGCGGGGTCCACGAAGAGCTGCTCCACGGCGATCTCGTGCCAGGCGATGCGGCTGTCCTCGAGTCCGACCTGCTGCACGCCCTCCTCCACGCGGATGGATTCGGGCGCCGTCGTCTCGATGTGGCGGCCCGTCTGCTCGTCGATGGTCACGTAGGTCAGGTCGCCGCCCCGGAGCGTGACCTCTGTCGCGACGCGGTCGTCGTAGACGCCCGTCATGATGATGACGAGGCCGGTCATGGTGCAGATGAGGATGGTGTCGATGAACGGCTCCAGGAGCGCCACGACGCCTTCGGAGACCGGCTCGTCGGTCTTGGCCGCCGCGTGGGCGATGGGCGCCGAGCCCTGACCCGCCTCGTTGGAGAAGAGCCCGCGCCGCACACCCCACATGAGGGTGACCAGGAAGGCGCCCGTGCCCGCGCCGGCGACGCCGGCCGTCGGGCTGAACGCCTCCCGGAAGATCAGGCCGAAGGTCGGCAGGATGTCCGGCGCGTTCATGAAGATGATGGTGAGCGCGCCCAGGACGTAGACTGCGGCCATGACCGGTGCCAGGATGCCCGTGACCCGGCCGATCCGCGTGATCCCGCCCAGGATCACCGCCGCCACCACGGTGGAGGTGAAGATCCCGGTGATCCAGACGGCGACCCCGAACTCGGTCTGCATGGCGTCGGCCACCGTGTTGGCCTGGATCGCGTTCCCGGTGAGGAACGCCACCGAGCCGAGCATGAACGCGAAGAAGACGGCCATGGGCTTCCACTTCGGGCCGAGCCCGCGCTCGATGTAGTACATGGGCCCGCCGGAGACGGAGCCTTCCCACTTGTGCGGGTCCGCGTCGGGCCCCACCTCCCGGTAGTGCTGGGCGAGGGTGACCTCGGTGTACTTGGTGGCCATGCCCAGGAAGGCCGTCACCCACATCCAGAACAGCGCCCCTGGCCCGCCCCAGTGAATGGCCAGGGCCACGCCCGCGATGTTGCCGATGCCGACCGTCGCCGAGAGCGCCGTCGTCAGGGCCTGGAAATGCGGCACGTCACCGGGCTCGTCCGGATCATCGTACCGTCCCGACGTGACTCCGAAGCCGTGGCCGAGCCGCCGGAGCTGGATGAACCCGAGCCGGACCGTCAGGTAGATGCCGGTGCCCAGCAGCACCATGACGACGAAGGGGACCTTCTCCTCGCCGACCGTGATGCCCGTCTCCCAGACCAGGCTGCCGAGCCGGTCGACCAATGTGCCGAATGCCGCGTTCAACCGATCGAAAAAGTCCATCCACGACCTCGCCAGCGTGTTGCGCGCTATGTTTCCGGGAAACAGATCGGGAAGGATACAATGCGGTCACCCTCGCGTCGAGGGTGCCGGGGCCCGACGAAGACCCGCAGGGCGGGGAAGCCGACAGCGGTCCGCCTCCGAAACCGCGCCGGTCCGCCGGCCGTAGGGTCGGCCAGCCCACACCATTCCCGGAGGCCCGCCGTGGACCACCTCATCCATGACCTGCGATACGCCGTCCGTCGCCTGGGGCACGCACCCGCGTTCACCACCGTCGCCGTCCTCTCGCTGGCCCTGGGCATCGGCGCCAACACGGCCATCTTCAGCATCGTCAACGCGGTGCTCATCCGGGACATGCCGGCGCGCTCGCCCGACCGGCTCGTGGAGCTCTTCACCAGCGAGCGGAGCGGCTACCAGTACTCGACGTTTTCCTATCCCGACTTCCGGGATGTGCGGGACCAGGCCACCGTCTTCCAGGATGTTGCGGCCCGCTACGCCATGATGCTGGGCATCGCCAACGAGGACGGCACCAGCGACGTCCTGTGGGGCGAGGTGGTGACCGGCAACCTGTTCGAGTTGCTGGGCGTGGACGCGGCGGTGGGCCGGGCCCTGCGGCCGGAGGATGACGCCGCGCAGGGCGCCAGCCCGGTGGCGGTGATCAGCCACGGCCTGTGGAATCGGCGGTTCGGTTCGGACCCGGGCGTCGTGGGTGAGACGGTCCGTCTCAACGGCCGACCCGTCACCATCGTGGGCGTCATGTCCGAGGGCTTCACCGGCCAGTTCCCCGGCTTCCAGATGGACCTGTGGGTGCCCCATTCCATGGCCGTGCCCCTCCACATCTCGGACCCGGACCAGGCCGAGGCCCGGGGCAGCCGGAACCTGTTCCCGGTGGCGCGGCTCGAGCCCGGGGCCACCCTGGAACGGGCCCGGGCCGAGCTGGAGACCATCGCCCTCCGCCTGGGCCGGGACCACCCGGACACGAACGACGGTCGGACGATGACGCTTCTCCGCTCCGACCAGGTGAGCTTCAACCCCATCGTGGACCAGGCGCTCGTCCCGGTGGCGGTCCTGCTCATGGTCGTGGTGGGCCTCGTCCTGGCCATCGCATGCGCGAACCTGGCCAGCCTGCTCCTCATCCGGGCCACCGGCCGGCGGCGGGAGATCGCCACGCGCCTTGCCGTGGGGGCCGGACGGGGCCGCCTCATCCGACAACTCCTCACCGAGAGCGTCGTCCTCGCCCTCGCCGGGGGGCTCGTCGGGCTCGCACTGGCCTACGCACTGGTCCAGGCCATCACGGGGTTCACGCCACCGGTCCCCATCCCCGTCAACCTGGACCTCGGCCTCGACACACCGGTCCTCGTGTTCACCTTCGCCCTGTCCCTCGTCACGGGCATCCTGTTCGGGCTCGCCCCGGCGCTGCGGGCCTCCCGGCCCGACGTGCTGCCGGCCGTCAAGGACGCGGCCTACACCGAGCTGGGCAAGCGCAGGCGGTTCGGCCTCCGCAACGCGCTGGTCGTGGGTCAGGTCGTCGTGTCGCTGCTCCTCCTGGTCACCGCGGGCCTCTTCGTCCGCAGCCTGAACGAGACGCAGCGCGTGGATGCCGGATTCGACACCGAGCGCCTGGCCATCGCCGCCCTGAACCTCGGGCAGTACGGCTACACGTTGGAGGAAGGCCGCGTCTTCGTGGACCGCCTCGTGGAGCGCGTCGAAGCCCTGCCCGATGTCCGCTCCGCCTGCATCACGAACCGGGTGCCCGTCGGCATCTCCATTCAGATCAAGAGCTTCCTGCCCGAGGGCTGGCCGGTCCCCGAGGACGGCAACCTGCCCGAGTACGACTACACCCGCATCGACGAGCGCTACTTCGAGACCATGGGCGTCGCCATCGTCCGCGGCCGCGCCTTCACCCGGGTCGACCGTACCGGCCCCGAGGTCGCCATCGTCAGCGAGACCGCCGCCCGCCGGTTCTGGCCCGGCGAGGACCCCATCGGCAAGCGGATCCGGAACGGCAGCGAGGGACCGTGGCACGAGGTCGTGGGCGTGGCCCGGGACACCAAGGTCCGGACCCTCGGCGAGGCGCCACGCCCGTACGTATATCTGCCCCTGAGCAAGGCGGGAACCGACTTCGCCACCATCGTCGTGGCGACCCGCGGCGACCCCGCCGCGTTCATGCCCCGGCTGCGGGAGGAGATCCGGGCCATCGACCCGGCCGTCACACCGTTTACCAGCGGGACGATTCAGGAACAGCTCGCCATCATACTTTACCCGGCACGCATGGGCGCCATCCTCCTCGCCGCCTTCGGCGCGCTGGCACTGGCCCTCGCCGTGACCGGGCTCTACGGCGTGGTCAGCTACACGGCGTCACGGCGGACCCGCGAGGTGGGGATTCGCATGGCCATGGGCGCACGGCCCACCGACATCACCGGCATGGTGATCCGGAACGGCGCCGGCCTCGTCGCCGTCGGCATCGCCCTGGGGCTCGCCCTGGCCTTCGTCGTCACACGACTCCTCGCCGGTTTCCTCTACGGCGTGAGCGTCACCGACCCGGTCACCTTCCTGGGCATCCCGCTGCTCCTCGGTGGCATCGCCCTGCTGGCGAGCTGGATCCCGGCACGACGGGCGGCCCGCCTTGACCCCATGCGGGCCTTGCGGTACGAATAGGCCGGCCGCCGACCACCGACCACCGACCGCCGAACGGATGCCCACACGCTGCCCTTGGCCCGGCGACGATCCCCTCTACGTCGCGTACCACGACGAGGAGTGGGGCGTCCCCGTACACGACGACCGCCGGCTCTTCGCCAAGCTGCTCCTGGACGGCGCACAGGCCGGCCTCTCCTGGCTCACCATCCTCCGCAAGCGCGACGGCTACTACCGCGCCTTCGACGACTTCGACCCCGAGAAGATCGCCACCTACGACGACGCCAGGATCGAAGCCCTGCTCCGGGACCCGGGCATCGTCCGCAACCGCCAGAAGGTCCGTGCCTTCGTCAGGAACGCCCGGGCGTACTCGAGGCTCACGGAGGACGAAGGCTCCTTCAGCGACTTCCTCTGGTCCTTCGTCGGCGGTGGGACCATCCGGAACGCATGGACGAGCCCGGACCAGCTCCCCGCCGAGTCCGATCACTCCCGCGCAATGAGCAGGGCGCTCAAGGAACGCGGGTTCTCCTTCGTCGGACCTACCATCTGCTACGCCTTCATGCAGGCCGTCGGCATGGTCAACGACCACCTGGTCTCGTGCTTCCGGTACGACGAGGTGGCGGGATAGGTCCGGACAGGGCGGAGCCGCCCGGCCTGGCGGATCAGGGCAATGGGTCACGGTTCACGGGTTACGGCGCCGCGCCGCGCGGCGTGATCCGGATTCCGGCGAGGCGTCTCCCCTGTCGGGCAATCTATTTGGCACCCTGCGCCGTCGGCGCAGGGCGCGAAGCGCCGCTGGAAGAGTAGCCTACGAAGGAAGGCGCCCTAACTGGTCGCGGGCGTACCGCGCGAAGAAGGCCGCCGTAACCCGTGGCCCGTGACCCTCGTCCCGTCGCGCCGCGATGCATGACGCCGGGATTCGCTTCTTCGACACGACAACAGAGAACACACCCATGAACCAGATCGGCGGGCTCAGCTACAGACTGCGTGTCCCGGAGGTCGCCAGGGACGGTGCGCGGGTGTTCGTGCTCCTGCACGGGCGTGGAGCGGACGAGGCGGACTTGCTGGGGCTGGCGCCCCGGCTGCCGGCGGGCGCTCTGGTGGTGACGCCCCGGGCGCCGTTCCCCGGCGCGCCGTGGGGGTACGGGCCGGGGTGGGCCTGGTACCGCTACATCGAGGCGGACCGGCCGGATCCGGACAGCTTCTCCGAGAGCCTGGACCTTCTGGGCGGCTTCCTGGACGGGCTGCCGGAGGCGCTCCCGGTCGTACCCGGAGAGGTGGTGCTGGGTGGGTTCTCCCAGGGCGCCACCCTCGGCGTGGCCTACGCCCTGAGCCACCCCGGCGCGGTGCCGACGGTCGCCATCCTGAGCGGGTTCCTGGCGAGCCATCCCCGGGTCGAGGCCTCGCCGGATACCGTGGCGGACACCCGCTTCTTCTGGGGCCACGGCACCCGGGACCCCGCGATTCCCCATGCCCTGGCGGAGCGCGGTCGGACCGCCCTCCGGGGAGCGGGCGCGGACCTCACGACCCGCGACTACCCCATCGGCCACTGGATCGCGCCCGGGGAGCTGGCGGACCTCGTGCAGTGGGTCGAAACCGACCAGCCGGGAAGCTGACCGCTGACCGCTATTCCTCTCATTTCACCACTTTTTTCGCATTTCCCGGCGCACCCGACCCGTTCGCACCCGGTAATTGTCGACCACGTAAGGCTTTGCATGACAATATGTTGGTCTTGTTTTCCACATGGACAGGCCCGATCCTTGAATCGTGAAAGATCGGAGGATTGGCCCATGATGCACGCACAACGGCAGGCGACGACGCTGATCGAGCTGATGATCGTGACGGTGGTCATCGGCATCCTGGCGCTGGTCCTGGTGCCTCGTGTGGAGGAGTCGCGGAACCAGGCCCTGCTGGCGGAGGTGCGTGCGCAACTGGACAGCATGACGTGGATGGCGCGTCGCTACCATGCCCGGCAGGAGAGCTACGAGGGCTTCGACGCGCTGTACGAGGCGGAGGGCTCGGTGTCCATGACGTTCACCTGGCTGCGGGAGGATGGCATGCTGGTGAGCGCGCAGCACCTGGCCGTGCCGGACCACGTGTGCCACACGTTGGTAGGAGAGGTTCCGGACGTGCTGGTGCCGGAAGGGGCGCTTCCGGGGCGCTCGGTGTGCGTGGAGCTCTGATGGGCCGGACCGCTCGGCCCCCTGGCCGGGCGGCCGCGTAGACGGTTCCTTGCCGATGGTGCTGGACCCCCGGTACGTTCCAGCGACCGCTCCGACCGTCGACACGCCGGGGGATCCGCCATGTCCGTTCCCACTTGGAGAGCCCGGTTCCCGGGCCGTCCGCTCACGATCGTCGTCGTCCTGGCCAGTGTCGTCGCGCCTCCCGCCTCCGGGCAGGGGGCGTTTCTGCTGGACCGTGGCACCCGCGACCTGTTCCATGAGGCTCTGAGCGGCGAGCGGGCCAAGGACCACGTCATCCAGATCACGCGGCACCATCGCGTCCAGGGCTCTCGCGGCTACCGCGACGCGGCGGAGTACGTGCTTTCGGAGCTGCGCGGCTTCGGCTACGGCGAGGACGCGGCGTGGGTCGAGTCGTTCCCGTCGGACGGCCGCCTCCACTACCAGACCTGGCAATCGCCGTCGGGCTGGGACGTGGACCGTGCCGAGCTGCGCATGACGGAGCCGTACGACTGGCGCATCGTGGGCTATCCCGAGATCGCCATGAGTCTCATCACCTACTCGAACCCCGGCGACGTGGAGGCCGAGCTGGTCTGGGTCGGCTCCGGCACCCGGGAGTCGGACTACGCCGGCAAGGACGTGCGGGGCAAGGCGGTGCTGGCCACGGGCTACGGCGGCTCGGTGCACCGGCTGGCGGTGCTGGAGCACGGTGCGGCGTTCGTGGTCTGCTACCTGGACGACGCCCGGGCCATGGAGCACCCGGACATGCTCCAGTACACGGGCATGTGGCCGCGAACGGAGGAGCTCGAGGCCACCACGTTCGGGTTCAACCTGACGCGGCGACAGGGCGAGCGGCTGCGGACGCTGCTGGAGTCCGGCGAGCGGGTCGTGGTGCGGGGCACGGTGGAGGGCACGGGGCTGGAGCCGTTCTACATGGACGTGCCGGTGGCGGAGGTCCGGGGCACGGAGGCGGACGAGGTCGTGGTGTTCGTCGCGCATCTGGACCATCCGAAGGAGTCGGCCAACGACAATGCGTCGGGCTCGGCGGCGCTGCTGGACATGGCCCGTGCGCTGAAGGAGCTGGTGGACGACGGCCGCTTGCCGCGTCCTCGTCGCACGTTCCGGTTCCTGTGGGTCCCCGAGTGGTACGGGACCATGGCCTACATCGACGCCCACCCGGAGCTGGCGGGCCCGGCGCTGGGCGGCGGCGTGCTGGCCAGCATCAACCTGGACATGGTCGGCGAGCACCTGGAGCTGCTCCACTCGCACATGACGGTGACCACGAACCCGGCATCGTCGGTGTCGGTGCTGGACGACGTCGTCGCCGACATGGCGCGCATGGTGGACGCCACGAACGTGCGCACGCCCCGGGGCTCCCTCTCCGACTTCAACTGGCGGGTGACGGGCTACGGCGGCGGCAGCGACCACATGATGTTCATCGACCGCAAGGTCCCGGGCGTCATGATCGGCCACTCCGACTACACGCACCACACCTCCGAGGACACGCCGGACAAGGTCGACCCCGTCGAGCTGGAGCGGAGCGAGCTCCTGGCCATGGGCGCCCTCTGGTACCTGGCCAACCTCACACCGGCCGAGGGCGTGGAGCTGGCGTACCTGGTCGCCGGCGAGAGCGCCGGCCGGCTCGGCGCGGCGGTGCGAGAGGGCGCCGGCTGGATCCGCGGCGCCGAGGACCCCGTCACCGCCTGGGTCGAGGCCCAGAACCTCCTGGACCACAGGCTGGCCTGGGAGCGGCAGCGGCTGGCCTCCGTGCTCAGATTCCAGGACGACGACGGCGTACGCGACGTGGTGCGGCGGCTGGACGCCCAGCTCGCGGAGCAGCACGCCGGGCTCTTCGCCGTGCTCCGGGACCAGGCCCGGGCGGCAGGCGTGGTGACCTCGGCGCCGCCTCCTCCGCTGGATGGCTCCGACGACGAGCGGGTCCCGGTCCGGACCACCCGGGGGCCGCTGGACTTCGGCCTGCCGGCGAGCCGGCTGGAGGGCGAGCGGGCGGCGTGGTACGCGTCGTCGGCGAACCCGATCCGGGGCGCCCGTGCCTTCGAGCTGGTGAACTTCATCGACGGCGAGCGGACGGTGGGCGAGATCCGGAACGCGCTGAGCGCCGAGTTCGGCCCCGTCCCGGCGTCGGCCGTGGCCCGGTACATCGAGGACCTGGTGCGGGTGGGCGTGGCTCGATGGCGGTGACGACTGAGCGAAGGAGCGCATGAGCCTCCGCGTTCCCATCCTGCGGGGCACGCTGCGGGGCCGCCGGTGGCTGCCCGCGGCCGGCGGCAAGGTGCTGCGCGTCCTGCTGGGCACGTACGAGGAGGAGCAGACCCGCCTCTTCCGGGCCATGGTCCGTCCGGGCCACACCGTGCTGGACGTCGGCGCACACGTCGGCTACTACACCCTCCTGGCCTCCGAGCTGGCGGGCGTGACGGGCCAGGTCGTGGCGTTCGAGCCCGACCCGGACAACGTCCGCTTCCTCGAGCGCCACGTCCGGCTGAACCGGTGCGTGAACGTGACGGTGGAGCGGGCGGCGGTGGCGGCGTCGGACGGCGAGGCGTCGTTCGAGAGGGGCAGCGGGACGGGGACGGGACACCTGGGCGCGGCCGGCGACCTCACCGTACGGACGCTGGCACTGGACGCCTACGTGCGCCGGCACGGACTCCGGCCCGACGTCGTCAAGATCGACGTGGAGGGCGCCGAGGCCGAGGTCCTGGCCGGCGCCGAGTCGATGCTCCGGACCGTGCGCCCGACCCTCTTCCTCTCCACCCACGGCCGGGAGCCGAACCGGACGTGCCGCCTCTTCCTGGACCGCCTCGGCTACGACACGGTGGGGATCGACGACGACAGCGTCGCCGCGGCCGACGAGCTCCTCTGCGTCGACGCCCTCAGCGTGCCGCCGGTGCCGGTCTGACCGCTGGCTTCGCGGCGTTGACAGCGTCCGCTGTCACGCGAAGACACGAAGGGGGCGAAGGCGCGAAGAGCTGCGGCTCACGCAGAGACCCGGAGACGCAGAGGTGTATGGCTGCGTATCCTTCGTACGAAGCCCTTCCCGGTGAGGCAGGTACCGAATCTGGGTTTGGAAACGGCGAGGAACAGCCGTGCGGCACCCTGCGGGCTTTGCCCGGCAACCTGGTCGTTTCGACCCCTGAACCCGGTGACAGGCCGAGCCTGCGAGACCGTCGAGGGCGCACCACGCTGTCGTGCCTCGCTGCGTCTCCGCGTCT
>CAYQCY010000076.1:1617-18140 GCA_964416095.1 uncultured Gemmatimonadaceae bacterium | reverse complement strand
CCCACTTGCATCAGCGAGGAGCCCGAAAAAGGCCCCCGGCGGTGATCCGGGGGCCAGCTCCCGCGGCAGGACTCGAACCTGCGACCCGACGGTTAACAGCCGTCTGCTCTACCAGCTGAGCTACGCGGGAATGTCGCAAACCGGAGTCTAATCGAAGGGCGGGGGACGGTCAACCGTCCAGGCCGCCCCCGAACCCGCCGCTGGCACGACCCGGAGTACCCCGATAAGTCTGGGCGGCTCAGGGATTTGGGCGCGTCGCCGATCGGCCTGTCCGGGGCCCGGCGGCGCCCCGTCCAGCGCCCGTTCCAGGCTGTCCAGCAGGCCTCCGGGCCTGCCCGTACCCGGCGCGTTCCAGCCACGCAGCGCGTCCCCGACCCGCCCCTCCACGTGGGCCGGCAGGGGCCGGGCAAGGGTGTGGAGCACGGCGTCCGCCCGGGCGACGACGGCCGGGTCGGCATGGTCACAACCGTGCAGGGCCCGGAGCACCGCCCGGGCCGCCCGGCCCTGGACCTGCGGGATGGCGCAGCCTTGCGCGGCCACCCGCTCCCGCCGCGAACGCTCCCCCAATACGCGCAGCCCGACCTGCACCGCGCGCTTCATGACGCCCTCCACCCCCACGTCCCCCACGTCCCCACGTCCCCCCGTCCCCCGGTCACCGTCCAGGCGGGAACCCCCTGCCTCCCACGAAATCGCCCGTCGGAGCACATCCCCGCTTCCCCCCAACTCCTCCCCGTCGTCGTCCACGAGGATCCAGCGCACGGCGCCGCCGATCCGCGCCGCGACGAGGGTCGCGGGCCGCCTTGCCTCGGGGTCGCGGACCATGGCCGCTGGGGCCGTGGCTGCCTCATCGGCGCCGGGCCGGGGCGGGTCGCCCGTGGTCCCGGCCGCAGGACCGCCCCCCTCCGGGTCCGCGCCGCTGCGCCCGTCCGGCCGCCGGTCCGGGCCCCTACCCTCCTGCCACTTCGCCAGTGCCATCCTGAGCCGCTCGTCCTCCTCGAAGGGCGCGGGCGCGGCCCGCTCGATGTCGTCGAGGAGGCCGGGGTCGCCGCCGGCCAGGCGTCGGATGACGTGGAGGTCGGCGTCGCCGGTATCGTCCAGGACGGGCGCTTCGAGGCCTACGGCGGCCCGCAGCGTGGCGAGCTTGGCCCGGACCCGGGCGACGAGGCCGAGCATCGCTTCGAGCTCGACGGCGGGGGTGAAGCACCAGGCGTGGACCGCGTCGTGTTGGGACCCGAGCCGGTCCACGCGTCCGACCCGCTGGATGAGACGGACGGGGTTCCACGGCAGGTCGTAGCACACCACGCGGGCGGCGTCCTGGAGGTTCAGGCCCTCGGCCAGGACGTCGGTGGCGATGAGGAGGTCGACCCGCTCCCGGGCCGGCGGCTCCCGGGCGCCGTTGGCCCGGGGCGCGAAACGCTCGATGACCTGGCGGCGCCCGGCCCGCTCCGTGCCGAGCCAGGCCCCGGCGCCGTCCACACGGCCCACCCGGTGACCACCGGCCAGGTTGCGCCAAAGATGCGCCGCCGTGTCCCGGAACTCGGTGAAGACGACGACGCGCGCGCCGGCTTCGTCCTCCAGGAGGCGTCGGAGCGCCGCCAGCTTCCCCTCGCCGGCCTCCAGCGCCCGGTCCGCCGCCGCCGTCATCCGCCGGAGCCGTGCCAGGTCGGCTTCGGCGCGCCGGGCGAGGCGGGCCGGGTCCGTGCCCCGGGGCAGCGGCGTCGCCGTGAGGGGCGTCAGGACGAGCTGGTCGCCGTCGCCGTCGGCCCGGTGGGAGCGGGCCGTGAGGAGCCGGCCCGCCCGGAGCGCCTCCAGGAAGGCCTCGTGGAAGCGGGTTTGCCGCGCCGCGCTGGTCCGGAACGCCGCCAGCGATGACTCCAGGCGCTTGAGCAGCCCGAGCCGGGCCAGCTCGGCGACGGGCACGCGCTCGGCTACCGCGCCTTCGGGAGCCGCGACCCGGTCCCGGCCGGCGCCCCGACCGCCGCCCGACGCGGCGGCCAGCGCGGCGAAGGAGAGCGCTGCGAGGTCGTGGGCCAGGGCCGTGAAGCCGCCGTCCGGCAGGAGGTCGTAGCGCACGATCCGGGGCGGCGCCCGGCGCGGGAACCGCAGCACGCCCTCCTCGCCGGGAAGCCGGACCGCGCCGTAGTGGTCCCGGACGAAGGGCCGGGTGCGCCGGATGACGACGTCCTGGAGGACGGGCAGGACGGGCCCGGGGTCCTGGAGCACAGCGGGAGTTCGACGGGCGGCCGGCACCGCTCCCGCGGCTTCCCGGAACGCGGCCCGGAGGTCCGGCACGCCCAGGTCGGCGAAGGCGGCGTCGTGGGCGAAGAGCCGGATGAGGGCGTAGAGGTCGGCGAGGGCGTTGTTCACGGGGGTGGCCGTGAGGAGCACGACCCGGGCGTCGGCGCACAGCTCCGCCAGCGCCCGGTACCGGCGGGTGGCGGGGTTCCGGAAGGCGTGGGCCTCGTCCACCACGATGAGGCCGAGCTCCCCGAGAGCCCCGGGGTCGTGGAGGCCGCGGCTCAGCCGGGTGTGGGAGGTCCAGTGGACGGTGCCGCGGCGGCCGAGCCGTCGCATGCCCGGCGCCCAGACGCGCCGTAGCGCCGCCGGCGTGGCCACCAGCACCGCCTCGCCGCGGTCCCCGGCCTCTCCGGCCAAAGCCAGGCCCATGTAAGTCTTCCCGAGCCCCACCGAGTCGGCGATGAGGACGCCGCCGCGCCGGGCCAGCACGGCCCGGGCCCGGGCCACGGCGTCCCGCTGGAAGTCGGCAAGGTCGAAGACGGGGCGGAGGGCCGGCTGCCCGGAGTCGGCGTTCGCCGGTCCGCCGGCGCTTCCGTCGTCCTCCCGGAGCACCTCCGGGAACCGGGCGGTCAGGATGGTGGCGGCCACCACGTCGGGCGGTGCCGGGCGCAGCTTCGTGATCGACGTGGGAGTCGTCACGTCCGGACCCCCCGGCGGCGGGTCACCGCCCCGCCAGCCCCTCCAGCACCGCCTCCACGGCGTCCCGGACGGTGGGCAGGACGTCCCGGGCGTCGGCCCACAGTGCGTCGAAGCGCCGCTCGGCCAGCGCCACGGCGGCGGGGTCCCGGAGCAGCCCGGTGAGGGACGGCCCGGCCATGGGGTAGGGCCGGCCGAAGTAGTGGGCGCCGACGAGCACCACGTCGGCGGGGCGGAAGATGGAGAAGTCCGGGACCCAGCCCAGGACGCCGGCGGCGCGCACCTCCACGCGGCCGCTGGCCAGGAATGCGCCCAGCACCTCCAGGTCCCGGCGCCGGGCGGCGTCGCCGGCGTGCTCCGACGCCTCCATGAGCATGTCGGCGTCCACGCGCCGGACCAGGACCCGGCAGCGCGCCACGGCGCCGATCTCGGCGGGCGTCAGGTCCAGCCCCGAGATGCGCATGCGGCTGACGGCGAAGGCGGCGGTGCGGGACGCGGCGAGGAGCCCGCCGATGGCGTCCCGGAGCGACGGGCGGCCGCCATCCTCGAAGAGGGCGGGCGGCGCCGGACCGGCGTCGGGGCCGCCCACGGGACCCGGCGCGCCGGGATGCTCCCCGCTCATGTTTCTTCCTCTCCCCGGAGCCACCGGTCGAAGGCTTCGATGGCCGCGCGCCGGGCCGGTGGCAGCCCGTACAGGCGGCACACCACGTCGTCCAGCTCCGCCCGCTCCCCCGACTCCAGGCCACCGCGCTCGTGGGCGGCCCGGGACAGGGCGAGGAGCCGGCGCCGCGCCGGGCCCGCGCGCCAGTCGCCGGGCAGGGGCACCAGCGCCACGGTCCAGGCGAAGAAGCGGAAGCGGGCGTCCTTGGCCCGCTCGGCCACGGCCCGGGCGAAGGTGCGCACCGGCGTCGCGTTCAGGAGCGCGGCCAGGACCAGGGCGTCGTCCGGCCGGGCAACGGGCAGGAAGTAGACGGTGTTGAGGGGGATGAGCGGCCGGTCCCCGTCGGGTCCCCGCACGAGGTCGGGCAGCGCCACGGCCCGGAGCGTGTCCGACAGGTCCTGCCACGCCACCTTCGGGCCCAGGCAGTCGGGCCGGACCCGGAAGATGGCGCCCGTCGGCATCCCCGGCCGCCAGCCGGAGCGGGTCTCCAGCGTCTCCCGGTGCCCGTCGACGTACGCGGCGGCCCGGGGCGGCAGGGCGGTGGGCGTGCCATCGTCGCCGTGGCTCCAGAGCAGGAGCCGGTCCGCCTGGAACCGCCACGCGTCGATGCCGGCGCCCCGGACGCACGGCCTGAGCGCAGCGGCTTCCAGCACGACGTCGTCCTCGCCGCCTTCGGGCCGCGCCGCAGCCAGCCCGGCGAGCTTCGGCTCCGCCTGCTCGAACAGCAGGACCCGGTTGGCGCCGGTGAACACGCCGCGCCGGACCCGGAGCGCCTCGCCCAGGGGCGGGCCGGCCGCCTGCATGGCCCGGAAGGCGACCCGGACGTCCGGCGGCGCCAGCAGCCACGGCGCGGCGGGGTCGCCGGGGACGGCGGGCAGCCGGTCCTGGGGCAGGGCGAAGCGCAGGGGCGCCACGCCGCGACGGGCCATGGTGACCCGGACCACGCCCGGCCCGTTCGGGCGTGCCGGCTTCCGGGCGACCAGGGTCGCGGCAAAGGCGTCGGCCCGGAAGATGGCGCGCTGGTCCAGCCCGTGGTCCTCGATGCTCACGACCTGGGTGTCCCGGAGCAGCATGCGCCGCGCGCCGCCGCCGTAGAGCGAGCGGAGCGCCTTGCTGGGCAGGACCATGGCCAGCACCCCGTCGGGGGCCAGGGCCCGGACCGCCCGCTCCATGAAGAGGAGCGACAGGTCCACCTGCCCGCCGGCGGCCCGGGTGGCGCCGGCCAGCTCGGCGCCCCGGCGCCAGCCGGCCCGGCGACACACCTCGAACCGGTCCGCGGCCCGGTCCCGGAGCGCCGCGGGCCACCGGTGCGCCCGCACCCACGGCGGGTTGGACAGGACCAGGTCGAAGCCCCGGGACGCGGCGTCGGCGAAGTGGACGTCGAAGCTGAAGAAGGGGAGTGCGCCGTCGTCGTCCAGCGTCTGCCGGGCCCGGTCCAGCTCGTCCAGCCGCGAGCGGACGCGGTGGGCCTCGGACCGGGCCGCCGGCGCGTCCGGCGACAGCTCGCCGAAGAGGTCCCGGTCCTGCGCCCGCCGCTCCGCCTCCGCCAGCGCCCGCCGCAGCCGCCGGTCCAGGGCGCCGAGCCACGCCCGGGCCAGGTCACGCTCCTCGTCGTGCAGCGTCGCCTGCAGGCGGGGCCGCGTCTCGGGCCCCGCGGAGACGTAGGCCCGGGCCGCCGGCTCCAGCCGACGCAGCGCGCGGCGCACCGCGGCGTCCCGGGCCGCCGCGCCCAGGTCGGCGCCGTGGGCGTAGCCCAGGTCCAGCGGGTCCACGAGGGCGTCGCCCTGACGGATGCGCCGGTCCAGGTTCGGCAGCGGCTCCACCGCCTCCCCCGGCTCCGGCGTCAGGGCGAGCCAGAGCCGGAGCGCGCAGAGCAGCGCGGCGTCGTCCAGCAGGTCCACCCCGTAGAGCGATGCCGCCACCAGCTCCCGCCGCACCACCGCCACGGGCTCCCCGCCGAGGGCGCACCGGACCCGGGCCAGACGGGCCAGCGCGTCCAGCAGGAACGCCCCCGAGCCGCACGCCGGGTCCAGCACCCGCACCCCGTCCAGGCGCGACAGGACCCGCCGCCGGACATCGTCCGGCACGACCTCGCCGCGACCGTCCGCCAGCGCCCGACCGGCCTCCCGGCTCACGCCGTCCTCCCCGGCCATGTACGTGGCCAGGGCGTCCCGCACCATCCGGGTCACCACCCGGGGCGGCGTGTAGAACGAGCCCGTCCGGCCCCGGCGCTCCCGCCCCATGAGCCCCTCGAAGACACGGCCCAGCATCTCCGGGTCGATCCCGCCGTCCGGGATGGCCGCCGCGTCCGAGCCGGCGTCCGGATGACCGGTCGGCTCCCGATCCGCGTCCGCCGCCTCCCGGGTCGTGAACCGGTAGCGCTCCAGCAGGTCGTCGAAGACGGCCAGCACCACGTCGTCCGGCAGCTCCAGCCGCCGCCGCCGCTCCAGGGCGTGACGCTCGAAGAGGCCGCCGTTCAGGTACGGCAGCGGGCCCAACGCCTGGGCCGCCGCCGACCGGGCCTCCGGCCGCGTGTTGAGCGCGCCGAAGAAGAGCGGTTCCAGCCGGGACCGGTAGAACGACGAACCCCCACGTCCCCCAGTCCCGATGTCCGCCCTCTCCTCCCGATACGCCTGCACCAGCCCTCTCATGTACGTCACGTCCCCGCCGAGCAGCCCCCGGCGCTGGACGAAGTAGAGGAACATGAGCCGGCACAGGAAGAGGAGGGCCAGCCGCGCCCGCTCTTCCTCCAGCTCCCGGCGGATGCCGCGCCAGCCCGCGGCGATGCGGGCGCGCTGCCGGGCGACGTCGTGGAAGAACCGGCGGGTCACCCGGGACCGCTCCAGCGCCCGCAGCATCCGCCGGAAGAGCAGCAGGCCCTCCTCCCCGGGCCTGGCCGCCATCTCCTCCAGGCACTCGATGTCGGTGCGGCGCGGGCGGCGCGGATCCACCTCAAGCCGGTGGACGCGCCCCGCTCCGTCCGCCGCCGCCAGCGTCAGCCTTGCCCCCTCCATCAGGAAGCACAGGTGGGGGACCGCCGGGTTGTACGACGCGACACGGCGCACCAACCGGTCCGCGTCGACGTCGCCCGCCAGCTCGAGGCGCAGCGCGACCAGGGTGCCCGACCGGCCCACGGCCACGGCCTGCTCCACCGCGCCGTCCAGGCCGTACGCGCCCGCGGGCAGCGCCTCCCGGGCCGGCACGAAGCCCAGGGCCCCGGCCAGCTCGGCCACACCGGCCGGCTCCCCCGCCGACCGGACGAGCGCTTCGAAGCAAGGCGTGGCGTCCATGCCGCCACGATCCGCCCCCGGCCGGGGCGACGGAATGGCTGGACGGGTCGTCTCGCCGTCGGCGCCGCCCGACTGTATCGTGTCCGTTCGGCGCCGTGCCTACCGCCGGCACGCTGCGCCACCACAGACCGTTCACCTCCGCCCGAGGCACGCCATGCTCCGTTCCCTGCTCCTGCGCGCGTCCCGCAGCACCTTCCTGGAGAGCCAGTTCCGCAAGCGCGGCGTCTCCCGTCGCGCCATCCGCCGGTTCATGCCCGGCGAGGACCTGGAGTCCGCCCTCGCGGCGGGCAAGGTGCTTCAGGACCGCGGCCTCGGCGTCGTGCTCACGCGGCTCGGCGAGGAGGTGTACGACGCCGGCGAGGCGGACGCCGTCGTCGCCCACTACCTGGACGTGCTGAAGCAGGTGGCCGCACGGAAGCTGGACGCCGAGATCTCGGTGAAGCCCACCCAGCTCGGCCTCGCCATCGGCAGCGCCGACGATCCGCGCCGGCGCGACGGCTACGCCGTGGCCGAGCGCAACCTGGACCGCCTCGCCCTGGCCGCGGCCGCCCACGGCTCCACCCTCTGGGTGGACATGGAGGGGAGCGAGTACGTCGACGCCACCCTCGACCTGGTCCGGTCCGTCCGGTCACGCCACGCCAGTATCGGCGTCTGCCTCCAGTCCTACCTGCGCCGCACGTCCGACGACCTCGCCACCCTCGTGGACCCCCCGGTCCGCGTGCGCCTCGTGAAGGGCGCATACCGGGAGCCCCGCTCCATCGCCTACCCCAGGAAGGCCGACGTGGACCGGGCCTTCGTGGACCTCGCGCGGCGGATCATGGACGACCGCGCCTGGTTCGACGCCGCGCCGCCCCACTTCGGCACCCACGACCTGGACATCCTGCGGGATGTGGTCCGGCTCGCCGCCGAGCGTGGCATCCCGGCGGAATCGGTGCAGATCACCATGCTGTACGGGATCCGGTCCGCGGCCCAGCACCGCCTGTCCGACGAGGGGCTCACCGTCCGCACCCTCATCAGCTACGGAGAGGCGTGGTACCCGTGGTACGTCCGGCGGCTGGCCGAGCGGCCCGCCAACCTCTGGTTCGTGCTCCGCTCGATGCTGGAGTAGCGGACAGCGGAAAGCGGGGAATACGCCATGACCGCCGTCCGCTCCCCGCTAAACGCCGAACGCTTCCCGCTGGTCCTCGGCCTCGCTGGGGACTTCGTGGCAGGCGCGGCAGCGCGCCTCGTAGGACTCGAGGCCGCCGACCTGGATGGTGGGGCCCTCCCGGGGAGCCGGCTTGCCGTCGATGAGGCGCTGGTTGCGGGTCGCCAGCTCGCCGCAGACCACGCAGATGGCGTGGAGCTTGTCGATCTGCTCGGCGATGGCCAGGAGCAGGCCCACCGGGCCGAAGGGCTCGCCGCGGAAGTCCATGTCCGTGCCGGCCAGGATGACACGGACGCCGCGGTCGGCCAGCGCGTTCGCCACCGCCACGACGCCGTCGTCCAGGAACTGGACCTCGTCGACGGCCACGACGTCCGTGTCCGCCGCCACGTGCTCGGCCAGCTCCCGCGAGGACTGGATCGGCCGGGCGGCGAGCCGGCCGTCGTCGTGGGAGACCACCTCCCGGATGCCGTAGCGCTCGTCCAGGTGCGACTTGAAGACCTGGACCCTCTTCTTCGCCAGCGTGGCCCGGCGGACGCGGCGCATGAGCTCCTCGCTCTTGCCGCTGAACATCACGCCGCTGATGACCTCGATCCAGCCGGTTCGTCGGTTGATGTGCTCCATGGGGCGGCAAGCTAGGCGCCCGGACGGCGGCGTGTCCAGGCGCAGCGTGTGAGGTTTCGCCTGCATCGTGCAATATATGAATGACTGGCGATGGGTGGCGTCGGACCCCATGATAGGGATCGATGGATGTCTTCCCACGAACCAGATGCTGCGGAGGAGTGATGGAGAGCACCAACGAACCTGCAGCGGGCGTCGAGACCCCGACGGGCTCGGGCGGGGGAGAGGCCCGACCGGAAGCGCAGGCGCCCGGCGCGCGCACGCCCCCCGTGACGGAGGGCGAAGCGCGGCCCTCCCCGCCCCCCACCAAGCGGGCGGTCATCCCGCCCGCCGTCCTGGCGTCCCGGATGCAGCGCTACAGCATCTACCTCATCGTCCTGGCGTTCATCATCGTCGGGGCGAACTACCAGACCCTCACGCTGGCCTCGATCCTGTGGTTCGCCGCCGGGCTGGCGGCGAGCTTCGCCCTGCTCTGCGCCATCGCGGTGGTCATCCTGAACGCCATCGCGTGGAACTTCGACCGCATGGCCAGCGAGCTGCGCGGCGAGCGCAAGGCGGTGGACCTGAGCGAGCCCTGACACCGGCGGGGCGGCCGCCCCGAAGTCCTCGCTGCGCGTTAAAGTCCGTCCCGGCCGGGACCGATACTCGTGACGGGACGGCCGGGGCGGTGGGCCTCGCGGTCGTGACGAACGTGTCAGGGAGACCGGATGCCGATCCGGAGCAGCGTCATGGGACCGCTCATCGTCGGGTTCTGCCTGCTCTCGGGGCTGGACGCGGCGAGTGGCCAGCAGCGGTACGTCCGCGCCTACGACACGGGGAGCGGGCTCCCCCAGCGGCAGGTCCTGGCCATCCACCAGGACCGCACCGGCTACCTGTGGTTCGGTACGCACGCCGGCGTGACCCGCTTCGATGGCGGCACGTTCCGTACCTTCGACGTCGACCACGGGCTCACATCGCCCATCGTCCGGAGCCTGGCCAGCGCCGCCGGCGACCTGATCGCGGGGACGGAAGCGGGCGTGTGCATGCTCGCCGGTTCCGACTTCCAATGCCTGGGCCCCGATGACGGCCTCCCCGGCCCCGTGGTTCACGACATCCTGCCGGAGCCGGACGGCACGCTGTGGCTCGCCACCAGCGGCGGCGTCGTCCGGTTGCGGGATCGTGGCGCGGGGTGGCACGCCGACGAGCACGGGCTGCCGGGCGAAGCCGTCCTGGCCCTGGCTCGCGGCCCGGACGGCGGGCTCTGGGTCGGTACGGAGCGGGGGTTGGCCCGGCGCGAGGGATCCGCGTTCGTGCCGGTCGGGCGCGGGACGCTGGCAGGCCAGCGTGTGAACGTCCTGTCGGGCTTCTCCGCCGGTCTCCTCATCGGCACGAACACGGGCCTGTATCGCCTGGACGACGCCGGGCTCCACGTCGTCCCTCTCCCCCCCGGATCCGGTCATCCCGCCTTCATCGATGCCGGCACGGACGGCGCGAGCGGCGTGTGGCTCGTCAGCCGCGGCGCCGGTGCGTTCCGGTACGATGCCGGGCGGCTGCAACCCTTCGGCGATGACCGGCTGGCGGAGCGCGAGCTCTATGCCGCCCTGGTGGACCGGGAAGGCAGCCTGTGGATCGGCACGAACGAAGGCGTGGTCCAGTTCGTGCCCGGCCCGTTCACCACCTTCCGTGTCCCGGACGGCCTGCCCAACCCCGTCGTCCGGGCCATCACCGAGGACGACCGTGGCCGGTTGTGGCTCGGCACCAAGGCCGGGGTGGCGGTCTACGACGGCCAGGGCTTCCGCACGGCCATCCCGGCGGCGGCGTTGCGCGACCCGCGGGTCTGGGCCCTCGCCTTCGCACCGGACGGGGGCCTGTTCGTGGGCACCGACGAAGGGCTCGTGTTGTGGGATGGGTCCGTGCAGGCCCGCTACGACACGGACCACGGCCTGCCGGACCGGAGGGTGCGGAGCATCCTGCGCGATGGCCGCCGCACCTGGATCGGTACGCGGAACGGCGTCGCCCGCCTGGAAGATGACACCATCGTCCCTTTCCCGGGGCGGGCTCTGCATACCGCTCTCGATCCTCTGGACATGGTCCGGGACCATCGTGGCGCGATCTGGATGGGTCTGATGTCCGGCGGTGTCGCCGTGGTGGACGACGAGGAGGTCAGCCTGCTCGGCGCTGCGGATGGGCTGACGGACGAGCTGGTATGGGACCTGGAAGTGGACGATGCCGGCCGCATCTGGATCGCCACCAACGGGGACGGTGCCTACCGCCATGACCCCGTGACCGGCGAGACCATGCGGCTCTCCACAGGCGAAGGCCTGGCGAACGACTACGTCTGGTCCGTCCTGTGCGACAGCCGGGGCGCGGTGTGGCTGTACACCAACCAGGGCCTCGACCGGTATCACGACGGCGCCTTCCGTCACTTCGACCGGGGCGACGGGCTGCACGACCTCGAAGGCAACGCCACTGCGGCGTGGGAGGCCCGCGACGGGACGCTCTGGTTCGGTTCCGCGACCGCGCTGGTCCGCTACGATCCCGAGAGCGACCGCCCCAACCTGCTCCCGCCCACAGTGGTCATCGGCGAGGTCCGGGGTCCCGACGGCGTTCTGGAGGCCGGTTCGACGCTGCCGGCCCGGTTCGACGAAATCACCATCCCCTTCGCCGGCCTGTCGTTCCGGGACGTCACGGGTGTCCGGTTCCGGTACCGGCTCCTTGGCCTGAGCGAGCGCTGGTCGGCGCCGACACCGGCCCGGATCGTGCGCTACGCGCGCCTGCCGCCCGGCCGGTACGAGTTCCAGGTCCACGCCCGCAACGACGACGGGGTCTGGAGCACGACGCCGGCGTCGTTCTCCTTCGCCGTCGCGCCCGCGTTCTGGCAGACGTGGTGGTTCCGCCTGGCCGTCGTGCTGGCCGTGGGCGCCATCATCTGGCTCGCCACGGTCCTGCGGACGCGGCACCTCGAGGCCGACCGTCGACACCTGGCCGAAGTGGTCCGGCGGAACACCGAGGAGCTGCGCCGGAAGAACCTGTCTCTCGAACGCGAGATGCGGCACCGGGAAGAGGTGGAGGAGCAGCTCGTCCAGGCGCGGAAGCTCGAAGCCGTCGGCCGGCTCGCCGGCGGCATCGCCCACGACTTCAACAACATCACGACCACGATCGTGGGCTTCGCCGACGTCATCGACGAGGAGCTGGGCGAGGACAGCGGCGTCCACGACGAGCTGAGCGAGATCAAGCGCGCCGCCCTGCAGGCCGCCAGGCTGACCAAGCAGCTCCTGGCGTTCAGCCGGAGGGGCGTAACCCGTCCGGAAACGCTGGAGCTGAACGAGACCGTCCGGGAATCCGCGGGAATGCTGCGCCGGCTCATCGGCGAGGACGTGCATCTGGAGCTGGAGCTCGACGCCGAGCGCGGCACCATCACCGTGGATCGGGGTCAGGTCGAGCAGGTCCTGGTGAACCTGGTCCTGAACGCCAGGGACGCCATGCCTGACGGCGGCACGCTGACCATCCGCACGGCCGACGAGGAGCTGACCGAGCCGGTGGTGGGCCACGACGGTGAGCCCGCCGTCGGGCCACACGTGAGCCTGTCCGTCACGGACACGGGCTGCGGCATGAGCGACGAGGTGCAGTCCCGGATCTTCGAGCCGTTCTTCACCACGAAGGACGTGGGCGAAGGCACCGGCCTCGGCCTGGCTACCGTCTACGGCATCGTCAAGCAGAGCGGCGGCCACGTGCTCGTGGAGTCCCGGGAAGGCCACGGCAGCACCTTCACGATCCTCTTCCCGCGCCACGACGGCGCCCGGACGCGGCCCCCGGCTCAGAATGTCTTGCCTCTGACCGGCGGCGAGGCGTAGCCTTCCACGGGCCAACGCCAACCTGGAGGTCATCGTGCCGAAGCGGCTCCGCCCGGAGCGGCCTGTGCCGTCCCGTTCCGTCTCCGCCCTCACCCTCGCCGTCGCCCTGGCCGCCGCCGGCTGCGCCCCCGCCGGCGGCGCGCCCGTCGACGAGGACTACGTCCGCGGCCACTACGACAAGACCGAGGTCCGCATCCCCATGCGGGACGGGGTCTGCCTCTTCACGGCCATCTACACGCCGAAGGACCGGTCCCGGGACTACCCCTTCCTCATGCGCAGGACGCCGTACAGCGTCCGGCCATACGGCGAGGACGCGTATCCGGACGCCCTCGGGCCCAACGAGGCCTTCACCCGCGACGGCTTCATCTTCGTCTACCAGGACGTCCGCGGCCGCATGATGTCGGAAGGCACGTTCCTGAACATGACGCCCCACATCGAGGACAAGGACGGCCCCGAGGACGTGGACGAGAGCACCGACACGTACGACACCATCGAGTGGCTGCTGGAGAACGTGGAGGGCCACAACGGCCGGGTCGGCCAGTGGGGCATCTCGTATCCCGGGTTCTACGCGTCCGCCGGCATGATCGACGCGCACCCCGCCCTCGTGGCCGTCTCGCCCCAGGCGCCCATCGCCGACTGGTGGTACGACGACTTCCACCACCACGGAGCCTTCTGGCTGCCCCACTTCTTCGGCTTCTTCTGGTTCTTCGGCCAGCCCCGGCCCGAGCCCACCACCGGCTTCCCCGAAGGCCTCGACTACGGGACCGTGGACGGCTACGACTTCTTCATGGAGCTCGGCCCGCTCCAGGACATCGACGACGACTGGTACCACGGCCGCGTCGCCTTCTTCGACTCGGTCCAGGCCCACCCCGACTACGACGAGTTCTGGCGCCGCCGCAACATCCTGCCCCACCTCCAGGACGTGGCGCCCGCCGTCATGACCGTCGGCGGACTCTTCGACGCCGAGGACCTCTACGGCGGCTTCGAGACCTACAAGGCCATCGAGCGCCAGAACCCCGGCATCGAGAACGTCCTGGTCCAGGGCCCGTGGTACCACGGCGGCTGGGCACGGAGCGACGGCGACCGCCTCGGCGACGCCTGGTTCGGCGGCAGCCCGTCCGTCTTCTACCGCGACAGCCTCGAGCTGCCCTGGTTCCGCCACCACCTCAAGGACGCGCCCGACCCCGGCCTCGCCGAGGCCACCATCTTCGACACCGGCCGCAACGAGTGGCGCAGATTCGATGTGTGGCCGCCACAGGGCATGGAGCCCCGCATTCTGTACCTCCGCGAGGAAGGTGGCCTCGCCTGGAACCCACCGAATTCGACCTCGACCTCGACCTCGATTTCGGCCGCCTTCGACGCCTTCATCTCGGACCCGGGCGAGCCCGTGCCGTTCACGCGCGAGATCCGACTCGGGATGTCCCGGGAGTACATCACCGAGGACCAGCGGCTCCAGGGCCGGCGCCCCGACGTGCTCGTCTGGCAGACCGAGCCGCTCGAGGAGGCGGTGACGCTGGCCGGGCCCGTCACCGCCGAGCTGTGGGTCTCCACCTCGCAGCGCGACGCCGACTGGGTCGTCAAGCTCATCGACGTCTTCCCCGGCGACGCGCCGGACTCGCCGGCCGCCCAATCGCTGCCCCTCTGGCACACCGGCGGTTACCAGATGATGGTTCGTAGCGAGGCGATCCGGGGCCGCTACCGGAACGACCCGTCCCGGCCCGAGCCGTTCACGCCGAATCGGCCGGCGAAGGTCGAGCTGCCCCTCGTCGACGTCATGCACACCTTCCGGCCCGGCCACCGCATCATGGTCCAGGTCCAGAGCACCTGGTTCCCGCTCATGGACCGGAACCCGCAGAAATGGGTGGACAACCTGTACACCTACGACGACGAGGACGGCTTCGTCGCCGCCGAGCACAGGGTGTACCGCCGGCCGGGCCAGGCCTCGCGGCTACGGGTGGGCGTGGTGCCGGAAAGGTAGAGCCACCCGGCAGGCCCCCATCGGCCGCCTGCCCGGCGCCACCGCCCACCCCGCCACCGCCGAGTGGCTGGTCCGGCTCGCCGGCGCCGGCCCCGTCGAGCTCGCCATCACGGCCAGCGCGCCGACCGCCGGATCGGATACAAGGACGGCCACGACCGGCGATCGGCCCGGGGGCCTGGGACCAACGCCGTCAACTCCCCACACGTGGCATGACCCCGGACGGCTGGGGGTTTTGCCGCGAATATCACTGCCAACGCCCAGCGCGGAGCGTCGCCCGGACCCGCCGCGGGCGTTTGCCGGGATTGTCGCGGTGAATCCCCCGTACGTGGGGCAGCGCGGGCACGCGGGGGCGATTGACCCCGCGGACCCGGGCCGTCCTGAAACCCCCTCCGTCGCGCGACGTGCGGCCATCCGGAACCCGAAGTACGTGGCAGCGCATGATTCCCTACCGGAGCTCCTCCATGGACGCCATCCTCCAGGACCTCCGCCACGCCGTGCGCGGCGTGGTCCGCCGCCCGCTTTTCGCACTCATCGCCGTGCTGTCTCTGGCGGTCGGCGTCGGCGCGACGACGGCCGTGTTCGGCGTCGTGAACACGCTCCTGATCCAGCCGCCGCCGGGCATCGCCAACGCGGACCGGGTCGTGGAGCTGGGCCGGGACGTGGCGCGGCTCGTGCTGCGCTACGCCGCCGGACTCATCCTGCCGGGGCTCGTGGTGGGCGGGCTGGCGGGGGTGGGCATCGCCTACCTGGTCCGGGGGCTGCTCATCGGCGTCCAGCCGCTGGACCCGGCGACGTTCATCGCCGTGGCAGGCGTGCTCGGCGCGGCGGTGGTGGCGGCGACCGTCGTGCCGGCGCGCCGGGCGGCGGCGGTCCACCCCATGGAGGCGCTGAGGAGCGAGTAGGTGGGGTCCCCCCCGAACTGAAGGTGCCTGCTCCACCGGGGCGGCACCATGTCCCGACGGGACGTTTACCGTGGGGATGCCACTCGATCACGCCGGCCGGAACCGCAGCGCGCTCCACATCCCGTCGATGGCGACCTGCCGCACCGGCCGCACGCCCTCGCCCTCGATGGCTTCCCACAGCCGGTCCCGGTCCAGGTCCGTCTCGAGCTGTCCGCCCTCCGGGTAGGCGATCCACGCGACCCGGTCCGCACGGGCCGCGTCCAGCGCCGGACCCGCGTGGGCCTCGACGTCCCCACGGGTCCGCACGAAGACCAGCACGCCCTCGTTGGCGCCGGACGGCGCCGGCAGGTCCAGCGCCAGGTCCGCCGGCGCGTTGAGCACGCGGATCCCGTCCTCCTTCACCTGGAGCTTCTCCGCCAGATCGGCCATTCCACTTACTCCTGTTCTTGCCGTTGCCGCGAATCCGGCATGGCGCCGGCCAGGTTGCATTGCCCGCATCGAACTCGAATTCGAACTCGAATTCGAACAGGCCCTACCCGTCCGTTCCCATGCGCGTCCGGCCGGACCCCGCGCTACTCATCCATCACCCGAATATACGCCCGCCACGGCCCCACCTCGTCCCGGTACTGCTTCGCCATGCACCGCCCGATCTGGCGCAGGTGGCCCAGGTCGTGGGCCGCCCAGGTGGCCAGGAGCTGGCGCAGCGTCACACGGCCCAGCTCCGGGTGCGTGCCCGGCCGCTCCAGGTCCTTCTCCGTCAGCTCCATGGCACGGAGCTCGGCCAGGTGCGACTGCCGCAGCATGTTGAGCTCGCCCACCAGCTCCGCCAGCGGCCGCTCGGGCCAGCCCAACATGGCGAACCGGTCGAAGGGCTCGAACGGCTCGTCGGCCCGGCCCTCCAGGATCTGCCGGACCCGCACCATCCAGTCCGTCTTCTCCCCGTGGATCAGGTGCCCCACCACGTCGTACGGGCTCCAGGTGTCGGGCCCTTCGTTCTCCCGGGTCCAGGGCTCCGGCAGTCCGACGAGCCACGCCTCCAGGATCGTGGGCGTGCGCGACAGGATCTCGATGGTGTCGGGAAGCGAAAACCGGATCATGATGTGCGCCTCGAAGTTGGATCAAAACGGGTCCCTCGAACTCGAACTCGATTTCGAACTCGA
>CAYQCY010000076.1:0-1517 GCA_964416095.1 uncultured Gemmatimonadaceae bacterium | reverse complement strand
ACCGCCGCCACCGCCCGGTCCACCTCATCCATCGTGTTGTAGACGTGCGGCGACAGCCGGACGCCGGCGAAGTCGCCGCCCATGGCCGCGCACGCCACGTCGTGCTCCCGGTAGAGGGCGTCGAACGCGGACCGCGCATCCCGCCCCGGCAGCCGGAACACCACCACGCCGGCCCGGAGCTCCGGCTCCGCCGGCGTATGGAAGACGACGTCGGGCAGCCGGCTCCGCAGCCCGTCCATGAGCGCCCCGGCCAGGGCCCGCACCCGGGCCTCGACCCGGTCCGGACCGATGGCCTGGTGGAAGCGGACGGCGGTGCCGAAGGCGGCGATGGCGGCGTCGTCCCGCTGGCCCAGCGTCTCGAAGCGGCGCGCGCCGTCGTCCCGGGCGCCCTCCCACCCCACCCCCACGCCCAGCGGCCACAGCTCCGGCGCCCGTCCCCGCCGCACGAAGAGCAGCCCCGTCTCCTTCGGGCCCATGGGCCACTTGTGGCTGCTGGCCGTGTAGAAGTCGCACCCCATGGCGTGGAGGTCGAGGCGCAGCGCGCCCAGCGCCTGGGCCCCGTCCACCAGCGTCAGCACGCGCCGTTCCCGGGCCAGCCGGCAGAGCCGCTCCGCCGGCAGCGCGACGCCGGACACGTTGGACACGTGGCTGAAGGCCAGCACCCGGGTCCGGTCCGAGAGCGCGGCGCGGAACGGCGCCACCAGCTCCTCCGCCGAGGCCGGCGCCGGCGGCGTCCCCACCCGCCTCACGGCGAACCCGTACCGCTCCGCCCGGACATCCCACGCCACGTCGTTGGTCGGGTGGTTCTGGTCCCAGATCACCACCTCGTCGCCGGGGCCCAGCTCGAGCCCGGAGACCACCGTGTTGTTGGCCTCGCTGGTGTTCCGGACGATGGCGATCTCGTCGGCGTCGGCGCCGACCCAGTCGGCCAGCAGCGCCCGCGTCTCCTCCCGCAGCTCGCCGAACGCCGCCCGGTTCTGGAACGACGCGTCCGCGTCGATGGACCGGGTGTGCGCCGTCACCGCGTCGATCACCGGGTACGGCGACGGGCACAGGTTCGCCGCGTTCATGATCACCAGTCCGGGCCGGAGCGGGAACTGCTCCCGGACCAGCGCCCAGTACGCCTCGTCCGCCGGCGCCCCGGTGAGGCCGGCCAGCATCTCGAAGGGGCGCGTCGGGCGCCCGGCCAGGGCAACGCGCGGGACGGCGGCCGTGGCCACCACCCCGCCCAGGACGTGCAGGAAGTCGCGGCGGGTGCGCATGGCGTTCGATCCGGTCTCAAGTGGGCTCCGGACGGCTTCCCGAAAGCTACGCCGCACCGGACGCTCCGGCGAGGTGCTTCCGCGATGCCGGCGCTCCTCGCTGTTCCACATGGGTGTATTGTCCTTGCCCGCACACGACAGGACGGCTCGCCGACGCGGGGCGACCGGATCCTCGGTGGGCTGGGGTTAAGGTATGAACGCCGTTCAACGCGGAAGCGCTGAATCCTTGTGCGAAGACGCGGAACGCTCGCGGCC
>CAYQCY010000075.1:0-18217 GCA_964416095.1 uncultured Gemmatimonadaceae bacterium | reverse complement strand
GATCATGGATCCGTTGTTCCCGTTCTCTTCCGTATGTGTGTGCATCGTCTTCCTCCTCCGGATTCATCCAGCACTACGCGGTTTCCCCGGGCCGAGTTTCACGGCTCCTCGCTGATGCAAGTGGGGCGGGCTGCCGTTGGTGCTGCTCGCAGCGCGGCGAGGATCCCCTCGATGCGCATGCCTCGCGGCAGGGCCAGGTTCCGGTGGGGACAACGCGGAGAGGGGTAGGAGGCGGATGCGCGGAAGCCGCCGTCGCGAACGGTTGCCCTTCACGGGGCCGTCCGACAGGAGGCTTTGAAGGTCGGGCCGCGGCGCGTACGTAGGGGGCCGCGAGCGTTCCGCATCTCCGCGCAAGCATTCAGCGCTACCGCGTCGAACGGCGTTCGCACCTTGCCCGCAGCCCGCCGAGGATCCGCTCGCCCGGGGTCTCCCGGTCAGCCGGCATGGCCCGCGAAACTGGCTCACGCCTTGCATCATCCAGGCCCGCGAGCCCAGAATAACGCGCCCATGTCCATCACCCACGACCGCGTCGTTCGTCTCTTCCGCGCCCGCTACGGCGCGCGGCCGAAGGCCATCTTCGAGGTGGCAGGGGACGGGTCGGCGCGGAGCTTTTTCCGGCTGGTCGGCGACGACGGCGAGACGGCCATCGGCGTCATCGGGCCGGACCGGGAGGAGAACCGGGCGTTCCTGTCGTTCTCCCGGACGTTCCGTGAGATCGGGCTGCCGGTCCCGGAGATCTACGGGGTGGACGAGGAGGCGGGGGTCTGGCTGGAAGAGGACCTGGGCGACACGACGCTCTTCGACGCCCTCTCGGACGCGCGTTCCCGGGACGGGGATCGGTTCCCGGAGCCTATCGTGGACGCGTACCGTCGCGTGCTGGAGTTCCTGCCCCGGTTCCAGATCGAGGGCGGCGAGGTCATCGACTACGGGGTGGCGTACCCCCGGGCGGCGTTCGACGCCCAGTCGATCCGCTGGGACCTGAACTACTTCAAGTACCACTTCCTCAAGCTGGCCCACGTGCCGTTCAGCGAGGCGCGCCTGGAAGCCGACTTCGACCGGCTGGCCGATTTCCTGCTGCAGGCGGACACGCGCCATTTCCTCTACCGCGATTTCCAGTCGCGGAACGTGATGCTGCGGGGGGATGACCCGTGGTTCATCGACTACCAGGGCGGCCGGCGCGGCGCGTTGATGTACGACGTGGCGTCGCTGCTGTACGACGCCAAGGCCGACATCCCGGACGACGTCCGCGAGACCCTGCTGGACCACTACCTGGCGGTCCTCGCCGAGCACACGGAGGTGGACCCGGACCGGTTCCGCGAGCTGTACAGAGGCTACGTCCTCGTGCGGATCATGCAGGCCATGGGCGCGTACGGGTACCGCGGGTTCTTCGAGCGGAAGCCCCGCTTCCTGCAGAGCGTGCCGTACGCCGCCACGAACATCGACCGGATCGTGGAGGCGGGCCTGCCCGTGGAGCTGCCGGAGCTGGAGCGGGTCTTCGGCCGGATCGCGGAGCGCTGGGCCCACCGCTCGGGCGATGCGGCGAAGACGTCCGGCCTCACGGTCCACATCGGCAGCTTCAGCTACAAGCGCGGCTACCCGGAGGACCGGGGCGGCCACGGCGGCGGGTTCGTGTTCGACTGTCGGGCGCTGCCGAATCCGGGCCGGGAGCTGGAGTTCCGGGCGATGACGGGCATGGACCAGGCGGTCATCGAGTACATCCAGGCGGCGCCGGAGTCGGAGGCCTTCTGGCTCAACGTCCGGGGGCTGGTGGACCGGCAGATCCGGGACTACCTGCGGCGCAGCTTCACCAGTCTGACGGTGAACTTCGGCTGTACCGGCGGCCAGCACCGGTCCGTCTACTTCGCCGAGCGGCTGGCCCGGCACATCGAGGCCACGTACCCGGACGTGACGCCCATGGTGCTGCACCGGGAGGAGCCGTACTGGGCCAGGGAGGAGCCGTCGGAGGACTTGGGTCCCCGGGTGCCGGTGCCGGCCTCCGGCGAAGCCGGGGCCGACGCGCCCGACGTGGCGCCCTGATCGTGGCACGCGCGCATCCCAGGTCATGGACGCCATGATCCTGGCGGCGGGGCTCGGGACCCGGCTCCGCCCCCTGACGGACGAGCGGCCGAAAGCGCTCATCGAGGTGGGCGGCGTGCCCATGCTCGAACGGGTCGCACGGCGCCTCATCGCGGCCGGCGCCGACCGCCTGATCGTGAACGTCCACCACTTCGCCGACGCCGTCGAGGCGTTCCTGGTCGAGCGTCGGGGCTTCGGCGTCGAGGTCGTCGTCTCCCGGGAAGAGGAGGCGCCCCTGGAGACCGGGGGCGGGATCCTCCACGCCGCGCGCCATTTCCGGCGCGAGGCGCCGTTCTTCGTCCACAACGTGGACATCATCACGGACATCCCGCTGGACGCCATGTACGCCGACCATCGGACCGCCGCCCGGGCGGACGAACGCGTGCTGGGCACCCTCGCCGTCCACGTACGCGACACCCGCCGCCATCTCCTGGTGGACGATGCGGGGCTGCTGGGCCGCGTGGAGCTGGATTCCGAGGGGCGGATCTTGGAGGAGGAGCGTGTCCGCGCGCCGTCGGGCAAGCCGCGTCGGCTCGCCTTCGCCGGGATCCACGTCGTCGAGCCCCGCTTCCTGGATCTGGTCAGCGAGCGCGGGACCTTCTCCGTGCTGGACCCGTATTTGCGGCTGGTGGGACGGGGCTGGACGGTGCGCGGTTTCGATGTCACGGGCCGCCTCTGGCTGGAGACGGGGACGCCGGAGCGTCTGGCCCGGGCGCGGGCGTGGGCCGGCCCTGGCGACGCCGACGGACCGTCCCGAAGTTGAGACGGACGGGCGGGAGTGTGCCGACGGCATCATGCACGGCGAGCGGAACGCAGAGCGGAGGCGACGATGAGCGACCCGGGCAACGGGTCCGAGGTGGAGCGGATGATGAAGGGACGGCTGCGGGTCTTCGTCACCGGGGCGACGGGCTACATCGGTAGCGCCATCGTGCGGGAGCTGACCCGGGCGGGCCACTCGGTGTCGGGTCTGACGCGCTGGGCGGACCGGACCGTCTACCTGAAGGAGCTGGGCGCGACGCCGGTGGTGGGTGACATGCGCGACCCCTCCAGCTACCGGGACGTGGCCATCGACCACGACGTCCTGATCCACGCCGCGGCGGAGGACTCGGAGCGCCGCGCCCAGGCCGACCGCGCCGCCGTGGACGGGTTGTTGGACGCGGCCCGGGTGATCCTCGACCACGACGCGGAGGCCAGCCGCACCATCATCTACACCTCCGGCTGCTTCGTGCTGGGCGACACCGGCGGCGCGCCGGCGGCCGAAGACGCGTCCACGGAGGACGCGCCCGAGCTGGTGGCCTGGCGCGTTCCCCACGAAGAGATCGTGCTCGACGCCGGCGACGAGCGGCTGGCCACCGCCGTGGTCCGGCCCGGCATGGTCTACGGGGGCCACGGCGGCGTCATCGGCGACTTCTTCCACACGGCGGAGAAGAACGGCGCCGCCGAGTTCGTCGGCGACGGCACGAACCACTGGTCCCCGGTCTACCGGGGCGACGTGGCGCGGCTGTACCGCATGATCGCCGAGGTGGGCGCCCGGGGCGTCTTCCACTGCTCCGAGGGCGAGGGTACGCGGGTCGGCGACCTGGCCGTCGCCGCGAGCAGCGCCACCTCGGCCGAGGGCGCCACGCGGCGGTTCCGGCTGGAGGAAGCGCGCAAGAAGATGGGCGCCTTCGCCGATGCCCTGGTCATGGACCAGGTCGTGGTCTCGCCCCGGGCCGAGGCCCTGGGCTGGACCCACGAGCACCCGCCCTTCCTGCGCAGCGCCCCGCAGGTCTACGAGGAGTGGAAGCGGGAGGGCTGACGGCGGCGGCCCGCCGCCGGCGCTCTCACGCCATGCGGTTCAGGAAGTCCCGCTCCGACGGGGTCAGGCTCTGCGTGCCCGACTCCTCGACCTTCTCCAGCAGGCGTTCCACCTCTTCCCGGTTCACCTCGTGGAGCGAGTCCAGGTCGATGTTCTTCCAAACCTCCTCTTCCCGCCTGGCCTTGCCGGAGACTTTTTCGAGGGTCGACGGGCCCTGGGGCGTCGCCTTCTTCTTGAACGCCTTCTTCCGGGTCTCGATCCACTTCAGGTAGCCCCAGCCCCCGACGAAACCGCCCAGGTGGGCGAAGTGGGCCACGTTGCCGCCGCCGCCGGTGAAGCCCAGGTAGAGGGAGATCCCCGCCAGTCCCAGGACCATGCCCCGGGCCGGGACCGGCAGCACGCCCCAGATGTAGATCCGCTCGTGGGGCCAGTAGTGGGCGAACCCGTACAGCACGCCGAAGACCGCGCCGGACGCCCCGACGATGGCGGCGAAGGGCGTGGTGAGGGACAGCAGCCCGCCCATGAGCCCGCTGAGGAAGTAGAGGATGGCGAACCGGCGTCCGCCGAGGCGGGCCTCCAGGCGCGGGCCGAAGAAGAACAGCCCGATCATGTTGAAGGCCAGGTGCCAGATCCCCGCGTGCACGAACATGTAGGTGAGGATCGTCCAGGGCCGCTGGAGGATCAGCGCGGGCACGAAGGCGAGGGCCCGCATGAGGATGGGCATGGACGCCGTCACGAAGAAGACGGCGACGTTGGCGACGATGAGACGGAGGACCCAGGGCGTCATCGGAGCTCCAGCAGCTCGACATCGAAGATCAGCGTTGCGTTCGGCGGGACCGTTCCGCCGGCGCCGCCTCTCTCACCGTAGGCGACGGACGGTGGCAGGACCAGCCGGCGCGTCCCGCCCACCTTCATGCCCGTCACCCCTTCCTCCCAGCCCGGGATGACCCGGCCTGCGCCCAGCGGGAACGTACGGGGCTGCCCACGACGGGTGGAGTCGAAGCTGCGTCCGTCGGGCAGAAAACCCGTGAAATGGACCACGGCGGTGTCCCCCGGCTGCGCGGTCTCGCCGCTGCCAACCACCACGTCACGATAGTAGAGTCCCGACGACGTCTTCGTCATGGCATCCAGATCGATGGCCAGCTCCTCGGCGAAGGCGATCCGAGCCGGGTCCGACCAGTCCGGATCCGATTCCGCCGGTTCGGCGCCGCAGGCGACGACGACGACCGCGGCCACGATACCGCTCTTCCGCATGGAGCCTCGCCCTCGTTCGTGCACGGGGCCCGACAATATAACGGTCCGATCCGTCCATGTCGTCGCCCCGCCTGTCGGGGCAGCTTCGAGCATGGCCAACGACCGAAGTACGGACACCCGCGTCCTGGGCCGGCTCCTGGTCCGGACCGGGGCCGTGTCGGAAGCGGATCTCGAGCGTGCCCTCGCCGAGCAGCGCCGGACCCGCGAGCGCCTGGGCGAGATCCTGGTCCGACACGGTACGGAGCCCGAGCAGGTCGCCCGGGCGCTGGCGGACCAGTTGCGGCTGCCCTACGCTCCACCACCCCTGGCGCCGGACCCGTCCGCGCTGCGCCTGGTGCCCCGGCCTCTGGCCATCCGCCTCCGTGTCGTGCCCCTGTCGGCGACGGAGCGGACGCTGGCGGCGGCCATGGCCGACCCGCTGGACGCGTCGGCCATCGACGACCTCCAATTCCAGACGGGCCGGCGGGTCGATCCGCGGGTGGCCATGCCCGGCGTCATCGACCGGGCCCTCATGGAGGCGTACGGCGCCGAGGCCGTTTCCGCGCTGGTGACCCGGCTACCGGGCCCGGCGGTCCCGCGTTCCGGCGAAGCCGACGATCCCGACGTGGGCGCCCTGCGCCGGGCCTCCGAGGCCGCGCCCGTCGTGGCGCTGGTCGACCACGTCCTGGCCCGGGCCGCGGCGAGCCAGGCCAGCGATGTCCACGTCGAGCCGGCCGGCGACCGGCTCCAGGTGCGTGCCCGGGTGGATGGCGTCCTCCGCCCCATGCTCGAGCTGCCCGGCCACATCGCTGCCGCCGTGACCTCGCGGATCAAGATCATGGCCGGGCTGGACATCGCCGTGAAGCGCCGGCCGCAGGACGGGCGGACCTCGCTACGCATCGACGGCCGGGAGGTCGGTGTCCGGGTCTCGACCCTGCCCGTGGGCGCGTCGGAGAAGGCGGTGCTGCGGCTCCTCGACGGGGCCGCCGCGGCCCGGGACCTGGACGAGGTGGGGCTGACCGGCGACACCGGGCGCCGGTTCCGCGCGCTCCTCCGACGGGGCCACGGCCTGATCCTGGTCACCGGCCCCACCGGGAGCGGCAAGACGACGACGCTCTACGCGGCCCTGGGCACCATGGACCGGGAAGGGCGGAACCTCCTCACGCTGGAGGACCCAGTGGAGTATTCGCTGGAGGGGGTGGCCCAGGTCCAGGTCCATCCCCGCGCCGGACTGACCTTCCCCGTGACGCTCAGGGCCGTGCTGCGCCAGGACCCGGACGTGGTCATGGTCGGCGAGATGCGGGACCGCGAGACGGTGGAGGTCGGCCTGGCCGCGGCGCTCACCGGCCACCTGGTCCTCTCCACCCTGCACACTACCGACGCGCCGGGCGCCGTGGCTCGCCTGGCCGAGATGGGCGCGCCCCGCTACCTCATCGCCGGCGGGCTCATCGGGGTGCTGGCGCAGCGCCTGGTCCGTCGTCTGTGCCGCCACTGCCGCCGGCCCGACACCGTGGGCGCCGAACGGCTGCGGGAGCTAGGCCTGCCGGCGGGCTCGACGCCCGTCTTCGGGCCCGTGGGCTGTCCTCGCTGCGGCTCGTCGGGGTACCGGGGGCGGATCGGGGTTTTCGAGCTGCTCCTCGTCTCCGGCAGGGTGAGGGAGCTGGTCCTGGCCGACGCCTCCGCCGATGCGATCCGGAACGCCGCCCGTGCCGACGGCATGCGGCCTCTCGCCCACGACGCGTGGGCCCGGGTCGCAGACGGCACCACGTCCATCGATGAGGTCGCGCCGCTCCTGGCCCTGCTGGCGGACGAGGCGCCGGTCTGCCCCGGCTGCGGAGCGGGCATCGAGGCGGGACACGGGTGGTGCCCCGCCTGCGGACGCGCGCTGGCGGCGCGCTGCGGCTGCGGTGCCGTGCTCCGGAGCCACTGGCGGTTCTGCGCGGCCTGCGGCCGGCCGGCGACGGAGGATGGAGCGGAACGGGACGGTGTAGGCGACGCCTACTCCTCGACGGCCACGGGGGCCGGCGGCAGGCCGAAGCCCAGGGCGCCGGCCACGTAGGAGAGGGCGATGAGGGCGGCGAACGCGGCCACGATGAGGCGCTGGATCCGGTTGAGCCGCCGACCCCGGACCGGGACGGGGCTCTGGACCGGCGCCGTCCGGCGCAGCCCGCCCGACTCCTGCAGGAGCAGTGTCATGTCGGCGCCGCACCGGCCGCACAGGCGGTAGGACCGACGGTTCACCTCCCAGCAGTGCGGGCAGATGGCGAGGCCGCCGGGCTCTCGGGGCGCGAAGAGCGAATGCCGTGCTTCGTCGCGTCCGGCGAGCGACCCGATGATGCGGAGTCCGAGAGGTTTCCTATCCATGCGTCTGGTCGAAGGCATCCGATACCTGGCGCAGCAGGCGGTCCACCGGGTCCCCGCTCGCCCGGAAGAAGTAGCGGTCGGAGACGCGGTTCAGCGCGACCCGCAGCGCCGGAAAGGCATCCGCGCACCGGAGATACACGACATCGAGCCCATGGGTCCCGGCGTGCATCGTGCCGGCGGCCATGCGGTATCCCGTGGAGCCGAGCTCCTCGTAGTACGCCAGGCCCGGGGCGCCGCGCCGTCGGGTCCGGGCCTCGACATGGTCCGGGAAGATGCCGCTCAGCCAGAGCGCGAAGTTGCCCAGGTGAGCCCGGAGCAGGAACGCCCGGCGGCCCGCGGCCTCTTCCATGGCGTCCAGGATGTCCACCAGGTAGAAGTAGGTGGTCTGGTCGACGTCGTCGATCCGGTACGCCCTGTTCCGCTCGCCGAACTTGAGGAGCATGGCGGCGATGTAGTCTGCCGTGGTCCGATCGTCGATGCCGCTCTCCAGCAGGGCGTGGCGGACCAGCACGTAGAAGACGAGCCCCGGTGTCAACCCCGCCTCGCGCGCGGTGAGGACGGCGTTGAGCGTGCGCGGGTCGTCCAGGAGCGCGTCGAAGCCGTCGTCCCGGAGCCGGTCCGTCAGAGATCGCCGGTCCGACTCGCTGGAGCCGGCCAGCAGGCGGACCACGAGACCGGCCTCGGCGCGGCCGAACGACGCACGAACGTTGGGCAGGATCACCTGGCCTCCGGCGTTGCTGACGTTGCGCGAACTTGTACCGGCCCGGGCCCGTCTCTACCTTCCCACCAACCGCACCAGCGGGCGGCTGTGCGCGGTTTCGCCCCTTCAAGAGTAATACCCGACAGGGATCTCAGGTTCGGCCGCGCACGCCGGTGTACGGATTCGGTGGACGGGACCTGTGTGGCCGGGCGCTGCGAACGGGCTCCCGGCCGGGGAGAGCGAGGCGGGCTGTCCGCGTGCTGCGAAGCTAGGAGAGGGCGTCGAAACGTGTCAAGCACCGTCGAGCGGGGACCGCATGCTGCGTAGGCGAACGCTGGAGCGCCGGCTCTTCGCCTGGTTCCTGGCCCTGTCCCTCGTGCCGGCGCTGCTCCTGGTCCTGGCCGGGACCTGGACGCTGGCGGGGACCCTGGACGTGGCGGGCGCCCTGGGACCGTGGGAAGATGTGGCCGAGTCCGGGCGCCACCTCGTGGAGCAGGTGGAGGCCCGGGACCCGGTGGAGCCCGGGCTCGCGGCTGCGGCCGACCGGCACCGGCAGGAGCTGTCCGGGTCCCTGGTCCAGGCCCGCCGCTGGGCGTACCTCGGTGAACGCCTGTCGGACGCCCTCCCGCTGGTGGCCCTGGGCATGGTCGTGGTCCTGGCGGCGCTTGCCCTGGCGGCGAGCCGGTCCCTGGCCCGCCAGATCGCCCGGCCGGTGGGCGAGCTGGTTGGCTGGGCGGAGCGGCTGTCGCGGGAGGAGCCGTTGCCGGAGCCCCGGCCGGGGGAGAGGAGGGAGCTGAGGGATCTCGCGGTCCTGCGCCAGGCCATGCGCTCGGCGTCCACCGCGCTGGATGAGGCCCGGCGGCGCGCCCTGGAAGCCGAGCGGGTCCGGGTCTGGGGCGAGATGGCGCGGCGGGTGGCCCACGAGATGAAGAACCCGCTGACGCCGCTGCGCCTGGCGGCCCACCGCCTGGCGCGGCATGAGGACGCCGAGCTGGCGGAGCCGGTCGCCGTGATCAACGAGGAGGTCGAGCGGCTGGACGAGCTGGCGCGCCAGTTCGCGGCCCTGGGCCGTCCGCCGGAGGGCCCGAAGAGCCCGGTGGACATCTCGGAGCTGGTGGCGTCGCTGCTGGAGACGGACCTGCCGCCGACGGTGGACCGGTCGTTCGAGGCGGAGGACGAGCTCCCACTCGTGGAGGGGCACTACGACGCCCTGCTCCGGGCCTTCCGGAACATCATCCGGAACGCGGGGGATTCGCTGGCGGACCGGCCGGACGCCGCCGTGGCGGTGCGGGTGAGCGCGCGGTCCGGCGCGGAAGAGGAGCGCTGGCTCGACGTGGTCGTGGCGGACAACGGGCCCGGCTTGCCGCCGGACGCGGGCGACCGGATCTTCGATCCCGACTACACGACGCGCTCGCGCGGGACCGGCCTGGGGCTCGCACTGGCCAAGCAGGCGGTGGAGGCCCACGGCGGCCGGATCCGGGCGGAGACCCGGGCAGAGGGCGGGGCCGCGTTCCACGTATCGCTCCCCGCCACGCCGGCGGGCGACGAGGTCGGCGCCTCACAGCAACGGGAGAACGCATGAACGTGATCGATCGGAGGGCCCTGCCCTTCGTGCTGGCACTGGCGCTGGCCGGGTGCGCGGTTCGCCTGGGCGGTCCCCGCACGGTGGTGCTCCGGACCACGGGCCTGTACGCGGATGGCGGGGTCTCGGCGGTCGCGGCCGGACAATGGTTGAGCGCGGCGGCCATCGACGTGGCGCTGGTCGCGGCGCACCGGGACACGGCCTGGTTCGAAGAGGCGGCGGACAGCGCGGGTCTCCACGTGAGCGGGCCCGGCCGCGTGGACGGCCTGTACCTCGGGTTCCTGGCCATGGAGCCGCTGGGCGACACCACGATCGCGCTGGAGTACGACGACGGCAACTTCGTGCTCCACGACGCGCTCTACCAGGTCGGCGAGGACCGGCTCCTCGATCTGTTGGCGTTCTCCGTGGACGACGGCGTGCCGGCCCGGCCCTTGATCCGCTCGCTGCTCCGGTACGTGGCCACCGATGTGGGCGCCACCGCCGCCGTCGTCATCGGTGTGGCCGCGGAGAGCGAAGCGGCCGGAGACAGCGTCGCGGCCATGCTGAGCCCGGCCTTCACCGATGTGCGGCGCTGCATGGCCCCCGAGGCGCGGGACACCGCCCGGACCGTCGGGCCCAACATGCGCCTCTTCTTCGGCCCCGAGGCCCGCCTCGCCTGCCAGCACGCCGAGCCCGTCGAGGGACCGGGCACGCCGGCCCTCGCCGAGCTGGTCATGTCGAGATAGGCTCCCTCATGGCTTCCGTCCTCATCGTCGACGACGAAGCCAACATCCGCCGCATGCTCGGACGGCTGCTGGAGTCCGAGTCGTACCGCACCATCCAGGCCGAGGACGGCCGGACCGCTCTGGACGCCGTGGCCCGGGAGGACCCGGACGTGGTCCTGCTGGACCTGGCCATGCCCGGGCTCGATGGGCTCGACGTGCTGACGGAGCTGCGGGAGAGCCGGCCCGAGCTGCCCGTCGTCATGATGAGCGGACGGGCCACCCTGCGGGATGCGGTCCGGGCCACCAAGCTCGGTGCCTTCCACTTCATCGAGAAGCCGCTGACCCCGGAAGCCGTGCTCCTCACCGTGCACGGCGCCGTGGAGGTGCGTCGCGCCCGGGAGATCTCGAGCAGGCTGGCCGAGCCGGGCGCACTGGACGCCCTGGTGGGCTCCAGCGACGTCATGGTCCGGACGCGTGCGCTGCTGGAGCAGGCCGCGCCCACCGATTCCCGGGTGCTCCTGACCGGCGAGAGCGGGACGGGCAAGGAGCTGGCCGCGAAGGCGCTCCACGTCCTGTCGCTCCGGGCCGGCGGCCCGTTCGTGCGCGTGAACAGCGCGGCCATCCCCCGGGAGCTGATCGAGTCGGAGATGTTCGGGCACGAGAAGGGCGCCTTCACCGGGGCCCACGCCCGGCGCCGGGGGCGGTTCGAGATGGCGGACGGGGGCACCCTGTTCCTGGACGAGGTGGCCGACCTGGGACCGGACGCCCAGGCCAAGCTGCTCCGCGCCCTGGAGAGCGGCGAGATCGAGAGGGTCGGCGGCGCCGAGCCGATCCCGGTGGATGTCCGTGTCATCGCGGCCACGAACCGGGACCTGGACCGGGAAAGGGAGGCGGGCCGGTTCCGCGACGACCTCTTCTACCGCCTGAACGTGCTGCCCATCCACATGCCGCCGCTCCGGGACCGACTGGAGGACATGGACGAGCTGGCCGAGCACCTCATGGACCGGCTCCGTCGGCGCCAGGGCCTCGATCCGCCGACGCTGGCCGCCGACGCTCTCGACGTTTTCAGCCGCTACGATTGGCCCGGGAACGTGCGGGAGCTGGCCAACGTCTGCGAGCGCCTCACGATCCTGTATCCCGGCGGGACCGTGACGGCGGAGGACGTGTCCCCGGTGATCCGTTCCCGGGAAGGGCGGACGGGTGGCAGCCTGACCGAGCGGCTGGACGAGACGGAGCGCCGCATGATCATGGATGCGCTGGACGAGGCGGGCGGCAACGTGGCCGAGGCGGCGCGCACACTGCAAACGGACCGTGGCAACCTGTACAGACGCATGCGTCGACTGGGGATCGAGCGATGAGAACATTCCATGAACCGAGACACCGCGCGGCCGCGGCGCTCCTTTTCGCCGGGCTCCGGCTCGCGGCGACCGGGGTCCTCCCGGCGCCGGCCCAGGTCCCGGACGAGCAGCGGGAGGTGGTCGAGGCGGCGGTGGCGCTGTACAACGCTGCGGCGACCACACGGCTGAGCGGGGAGGCGCGCATCGCGGAGGACGCGGAGGTCCTGGGCGACGTGGCGGCGTTGGGCGGTCCCGTCGTGCTGGCCGGCGCGGTACGCGGCGACATCGCCGTGATCAACGGTGACCTCGTGCTGGTGCCCGGGGCGCGGGTCACCGGGGACGTGCGGGTGGTGGGCGGCCGGATCCGGGGCCGGGACGGGGCCAGCCTCGGTGGCAGGGTCGTGGAGGTGTCGGAGCCGGTGTCGTTCCGGCGCGAGGGCGATCGTATCGTGCTGCAGCCGCCCGGTCGGTCGCCCCTGACGACGGGCCGCAGGTTCGCCTTCGGCGAGACCCGGTTCGGCATCGGGCTGCACGGCAGCTACAACCGGGTTGAGGGCGTGCCCATCGGGTTCGGGCCGCGGCTGGAGCTGGGTCGTTCGAACCCCACAGTGCTCGACGGCCAGCTCATCTACCGGACCCAGTCCGGGATCGGGTTCAGGCCGAGCGAGATGGGGTACCTCGTGCGGTTGGAGCAGTACGTCGGCGGCCACCGGTCGGCGCGGGTCGGGTTCGCGGCGCGGAGCGAGATCGAGCCCATCGAGACCTCGGGCGTCTCGGACGCCGAGACGTCGCTCAGCACCTTCGTCCTCCACCAGGACTACCGGGACTACTACGAGCGGGAAGGCTGGAGTGCGTACCTCACCCTCACCGGCCGCGCCCGCCCGTGGGAGCTCACGGTGGAGTACCGGGACGAGAACCATCGGCGGCGGGTGCCGCAGGAGCCGTGGTCGCTGCGCTACAACGACGAGCCGTGGCGGCCCCAGCCGGTGGTGGGCCAGGGCCGGCTGCGTAGCGTCGCGACGCACGTCGAGCTGGACACGCGGAACGACCGTCTCGAACCCTCGGCCGGCTGGCTGCTCGCGTTCACCGTCGAGCAGGGCGTCGGCGGCGAGCTGGGCCTGCTCCAGCCGGACCCGCTGCTCCCGCCGGGGTCGCCCCTGGTGGTGCAGGGCGTCGACGAGGAGTTCACCGCCTTCGAGCTCGACGCACGGCGCTATGTCCGGCTGGACCCGCGGCAGCGGGTCGCTCTGCGGCTGTACAGCGCCGGCTCGGTGAACGGCAACGCGCTGCCCCCCCAGCGCCAGCGGACACTGGGCGGCGAGGGGCTGCTGCCCGGATACCCGATCCACCGGTTCGACTGCGGGGCCCGGGCCGCCACCGTCCAGGTGGACGGCGAACCGTTCTACCCGTACTACGGCTGCGACCGGGTCGCCCTGGCACAGCTCCAGTACTCCCTGGCCTTCCCCATCGTCCCGGGCATCGGCCGCCGGCTCGGCCTCGGCGTCGACTTCGGCGACTCGGCGGAGCTGGTCCTGTTCGGAGACGCGGGACGGGCCTGGACCGAGGAGAAGGCGGTGGGCATGCGGACCCTCGGCGAAGCGGGGGTCAGGGCCGACGTGGGGCTGGGCTTCGCGCTGGGCAGGCTGGGCATCTACTGGGCCGTGCCCCTCTCGGGGCCGGAGACCGGCGTCAACTTCTTCCTGCGGCTCGCGCCCCGGATCTGATGCCGCTGCCCCTCGTCCTGGCCTTCGTCGCCCTCACGGCGACGCAGCCCGGCGCCCACCCCGCGCCGCAGGCGCCGGGCCTTGCCGTCACGGTGGAGGGGCCCGGTCACCAGCCGGCGCTCCGGCTGGACGAGGCCCTGGACGATCCGGCCTTCGAGGAGGCGGTACGCTCGGGTCTGCCGCTCCGACTGCAGTTCGTCGTGGAGCTCTGGCGGGACGAGCTCTTCGACGACCTCGTGGACCGGGTCGAGTGGACGCTGGTCCTGCAGTACGAGCCGCTGGCCCGGCGGTTCCGGCTGCTCGCCGAGGGCCACGACAGCACGCCGGAGTTCTCGAGCTTCGATGCCGCGCGGCGGGCATTGGCCACACCGCAAACGCCCGAGGTCCGGGCACCGCGCCCGGGACGCTACTACTACCTGGCCACGCTGGAGGTGGAGACGTTGTCGCTGTCCGACCTCGAGGAGCTGGAGACCTGGCTGAGCGGCGAGCTGCGACCGGCGGTCAGCGGCCGCGGATCGGTGTCCGGCGCGCTGGGCCGCGGCCTCAAGCGGGTCCTGATCCGCGTGCTGGACCTGCCCGTCCGTCGTTACGTGGCGCGGAGCCCCAAGTTCGAAGTGGGGTAGGGTAGACCATGACGCCTCTACGGTTCTCTCATCGGCCGAACCGCGCGGACGAGATCGCATGGCGGCCCTGGTCCCGGGCCGGCTTCCAAGCCGCCGCCGATGCCGACCGGCCCGTTCTGCTCCACCTGGCCGCGGCCTGGTCCCACTGGTGCCACCGCATGGACGAGGAGACGTACTCGGACCCGTCCGTCATCGAAAGGATCAACGGCGACTTCGTGGCCGTGCGCGTGGACACCGACGGCGCGCCCCACATCCGGGACCGCTACATCGCCGGTGGCTGGCCCACGGTGGCCTTCCTCACACCGACCGGAGAGGTGCTCTGGTCCGGGACCTACCTCGACCCGGACGGCTTCCGTGAGATCGCCGACGGCGTTCTCGGTGCCTGGTCCGGCCGCCGGGCGGAGCTGCAGGCGGAGATCGAACGTCGCCGTGCGGCTCTGGACGCGGCCCGGGGGCGGGAAGCCCCCTCGGACCACGTGGGGTCCGAGGCGGCGGAGCCGGTGCTCGACGCGCTCCGGAACACCTTCGACGCCCGCAACGGCGGATTCGGCGATGCGCCCAAGTTCCCGGCGCCCGAGGCCATCGAGCTGCTCTGGGCGCTGGCCCGACGAGCCGACGACCCGGACTGGGCCCACATGGCGCGCCACACCCTGGACGGCATGCTGGCCGGCGAGCTCCTGGACCGCGTGGACGGTGGCTTCTTCCGCTACGCCCTCGAGGCCGACTGGACCGCGCCGCGTCACGAGAAGGTGCTGGCGGCGAACGCCGGCCTGGTGGAGGCCTTCGCCCTGGGCGTCGCGGAAGAGGGACGCGACGACTGGCGCGACGCCGTGGTGTCCGGCGTCGAGTGGGTGGAGACCCGCCTGTCTCGGAAGGACGGGCTCTGGGGCAACAGCCAGACCGACGACCCCGACTACTACGAGGCCGAGCCCAGGTCCGGACCCGAGCCGCCGGTGGACCTGGTGGCCTTCACCGGGCCGAACGCCCTGTGGGTCCGGGCTCTGGCCCGGGCCGGAGCGGCTCTCGAGCGGCCCGACTGGATCGCCCGGGCGGCACGCGGGATCGATGCCATCCTGGGTGAGATGGCCGCCGGGGACCTGCTCCACCGCACCCGCTCGGCGGACGAGACGTGGACGCCGGGCCTGCTGGAGGACCTGGTGCATAGCGCCCGTGCCTGCATCGCCGTGGCGCGGGCGGCGTCCCGCGCGGAGCTCGTGGACGAGGCACGTCGGCTCGCCGATTCCATGCGCAGGCACCTGTGGAACGAGAACGGCGGCTTCGTGGACCACGTGGCCGGCGAGGACTCCGTCGGCGCCCTGGCCTACACCGATCGGCCGTTCCCGGCGAACGCGGACGCCGCGCTGCTCTTCCTGGAGCTCGACCGTCTCGACGCCGGACCCGGACGACACGTGGCCGGCCAGGTCCTGGCGCTGCTGGAGCCCGTCGCGGCGCGTTACGGCCAGGACGCCGCACCCTTCGCCCTGGCCGTGACCCGGTTCCATGGCTGAGACGCCGGCCGACGCCCTGCGGGCCGAGCTCCTGGCCTGGCTCGGCAGCGGGCCGGCGCCAGGCGGCGACGAGGCCCACGAGGACCGATTTCGAGCCCTCGCCGTGCGGGTGTTCCGCCACAACGTCGAGCACTGCGCGCCGTACGGCGCCTACTGCAGACGCCGTGGGATCACGCCCGACACGGTGGAGGACTGGCGCGACATCCCGGCCGTACCCACCTCCGCCTTCAAGGAGCTGGAGCTGGTGAGCGGCGAGAAGGAGGACGCCGTCCTCACGTTCCGCACCAGCGGCACGACCCGGGGACGGAAGCGTCGCGGCGTGCACCACGTCCTGGACCCGGCGCTGTACGATGCAGCCCTGCTGCCCACCTTCGTCGCCTACCTGCTCCCGGATGGGGCCACCCTGCCCATGGTCTCCCTCATCCCCTCGCCGGCGGACCAGCCCGACTCGTCGCTGTCCTACATGGTCGGCGCGGTGATCGAGGCATTCGGCGATGAAGGCGGCCGCTACGTGGCCGGCCCCGACGGGCTGGACCTGGACCGGCTCGACGCCCTGGTTGCCGCGGGCGACCGGCCCGTCTGCCTGCTCGGCACCTCGGCCGCGTTCATCCACTGGCTGGGCGCCCTCGACCGGGACGGGCGTCGGCTCCGGCTGCCCGAGGGGTCGCGGCTGATGGACACCGGCGGGTACAAGGGGCGGGGGCGGGCGGTGGACGAGGCGGAGCTGCGCCGGGCCTACGTCGAGCTGCTGGGCCTGGCGGAGGGCCACTGCGTCAACGAGTACGGCATGACCGAGCTCCTCTCCCAGTTCTACGACACGATCCTGCGGGACCGTTGCCGGGGTGCCGGCGGAGGGGCCCGGCGCAAGCAGGGACCGCGCTGGGTGCGGACCCTGGTCGTGGATCCGGAGACGCTGCGGCCGCTGCCCGCCGGCGAGACGGGCGTCCTGGCCCACTACGACCTGGCCAACATGGACGCCGTCATGGCGGTGCAGACCGAAGACCTGGGCGTGGCGGTGGACGATGGGTTCCGCCTACTGGGCCGGTCCGCCGAGGCGCCACCCAGGGGTTGCTCCGTCGCCATGGACATGCTCCTCCAGGACCGGGACGCCTCATGATCTTCGACGGCTGGCACCTCCCCGGTCTGGACGCGGATGGCCCCATGCACACCCTCGAGTACGAGGGCGTGACCGTCCGGGCCCCGGTCCTGGACGCCGCCGACGTCGAGCACATGGCCGGGACGCTCCGGGCCCGCCGCGCCGCCGTCCTCGCCGGGGCGCCCGTGGCACGGATCGTCGACGCCGTGGACGGCGCCGCCGCCCGCCTGGCCGGGGGTGAGCTGCGGGAGACGGCCGAGACGCTGGTCGCCGCCGTGGCCCGCTACAGTCCGGCCATGGCCCGGCTGGTCCTCGACCGCATGAGCACCGACTGGCGACGCGACGCGATGCACGACCTCCTGGTCCGGGAGCTCGGCGACCCGGCCGTTCTGGACGGCTTCGCGGCGCTCCCCGACGACCCGGGCCGCCGGGTCATGGCCCGGGGACCGGCGCTCACCTTCCACGTCTTCGCCGGCAACGTGCCGGGCGTCGCCGTCACGGCCCTGGTCCGCTCCCTGCTCGTGAAGACGGCGAGCCTCTCCAAGACCGCGTCCGACGAGCCCGTGCTCCCCGTCCTCTTCGCCGGGGCGCTCCAGGCGGTGGACCCGGAGCTCGCCGACTGCCTGGCCGTGACCTACTGGCCCGGCACGGACGAGGAGCCGGCGGGCGCCGCGGCGGCTGCGGCGGACGCCGTCGTCGTGTACGGCGGTGAGGACGCCGCACGGGCGGTCCACGCCGCGGTGGGGCCGGAAACGAGCCTCGCCGTGCACGGGCCGCGCATCTCCTTCGGCGTCGTGGGCCGTGCGGCCCTGCGCACCGACACGGTGGCGCGGACCGCCGCCGACGTGGCCCGCGCCACGGCCATCTTCGACCAGCACGGCTGCGTCTCGCCCCACGTGGTCTACGCGGAGCGAGGCGGCCAGGTCGAGCCGGTGGAGCTGGCCGCCGCCGTCGCCCGGGCGTTCGACGCCCTCGAGGACGAGCTGCCCAGGGGACCGCTGCGCACCGAGGAGGCGGCGGCCGTCCGTCAGGTCCGGGGGGCCGCGGAGCTGCAGGAGCTGGATGGCCAGGACGTGCGCGTCTTCACGGGACCGGGGACCGCCTACACCGTCATCTACCACGGCGATTCCACCTTCGCGCCGTCCTCCCTGAACCGTACCCTGTGGGTCCGGCCGGTGGACGACGGGATCGGCGTTGCCGCCCTCGTTCGACCCCACGCGCGGCTGCTCCAGTCCTGCGCCCTGGCCGGATTCGAGGACCGGACCGACGCCGTGGCCACCGCCCTGGCCCGCGCCGGCGCGTCCCGCATCACCACGTTCCGGGAGCTTCCCTGGCCCCCTCCGGCATGGCACCACGACGGGGCGGGGCCCCTGCGGGAGCTCGTCCGATGGACCGACCTGGAGGGATGAAAAAAGGCTCCTCGCTATTCCACGTGGGCAAATCGGGCTGCGGTCGGGCTGCTGCTCGCGGCG
>CAYQCY010000074.1:0-18734 GCA_964416095.1 uncultured Gemmatimonadaceae bacterium | reverse complement strand
TATAAGGAGGGTGAGGCGACGGGGTGATTCCAGGAGGGTGATTCGAGGGGGGTGAAGCGAGGGGGATGTGGCGAGGTGGGTTGGGCCGAGGTGCCCGGGTGGGGGGCGTGGCCTATGTTTGGGGGCGGAACCTCATCGGGGGAGGGGGCATGGAGCGGCCAATCCTTGTGCTGGGCGGTGGTGGGGTGAAGGGGCTGGCGCACATCGGTGCGTGGCGGGCGCTGGAGGATGCGGGGGTGGAGTTCGCGGAGGTCGTGGGCACGAGCATCGGGGCGCTGGTGGCGGCGGCCATCGGAGCGGGGGTGGACTACGCCGGGCTGGTGGAGCGTGGCCGGGAGCTGGAGAAGAAGGACATCGTGGGGTTCAACCGCTGGGCGCTGCTGGTGAACGGGATCCGGCAGCCTTCCATCTTCCGGGACGATCCGCTCCGGGACTACATCGCGGAGGTGCTGCCGGTGGACCGGTTCGAGGAGCTGGCGCTGCCGGTGTCGATGAACGCGGTGGACCTGGAGTCGGGGGAGGAGGCGTGGTTCGGGGCGGGCGGCCGGACGGACGTGTCGCTGGTGGACGCGGTGTACGCGTCGTCGGCGCTGCCGCTGTTCTACCCACCGGCGGAGATCGGGGGTCGACACTACGTGGACGGAGGCGTGGCGGACTCGCTGCCGATCCGCCGTGCGGCGGCCCGGGGCGCAGACCTGGTCGTGGCGGTCGATGTCTCCGCCGGCCCCGTGAAGGACGCCATGGACACCGTGTCCAGGGGGATGATCGCCATCCATCACCGCGTCTTCGACATCATGGCCTACGCGGACCGCCTGGCCGTGCAGGCGGCCTGGTCCGGCCCGCCCGTGGTCCGGGTCCGGCCCATGCTGGACGGCTACTCCACCTTCGATTTCGAGAACACGCGCTACTTCCTGGACGAAGGCTACCGGGCCGCCAGGGAGGCGTGGGAGGCGTGGGAGCGGCGCCAAGCCGCGGAGGTGGTGGTGGAGCGACCCGCGGATACGCTCACCGGGGTCCGGAAGGTGCTCAGCAAGCTGGTCAGCGGGGTCCGCTGACGAACGGAGCAGGGCAGGCCCAGGCCCAGACGCGGGGCCGAGGGGCAACGAGGCCGGCGCCTCGAGGCGCCGGCCTCGCTTCATCCCCCTCGCTTCATCCCCCTCGCTTCATCCCCCTCGCTTCACCCCCCTCGCCGTATCCTCCTCGCAGCACCCTCTCGCCGTATCCTCCTCGCCGCTCACACCTCGCTTCACCGATCTCGCTTCATCCTCCTCGCTTCATCCTGTCGTATCGCCCACTGTTGTCACCGGCGGCGGCTCGGTACCGCTGATGCGGGCGTAGAGGGCGCCGAGGAGGTCGACGGACTCGGGGTTCGCGCGGGAGAGGGCGGTGATGACCTCGTCGCGCCGGGCGAGGATGGGCTCGTAGCCGGCCTCGTCGCCCTCGGCCCGGTCGGCCAGGACCTGGAGCTGGGTGAAGAAGGAGCTGGCGCGGCGTCGTGCGGTCTCGTAGTCGCCGCGCTGGGCGAGGAAGGAGGCCTGGCCGATCTCGCCGCGGAGGCGAAGCAGCTCGAGCTCGGTCTGAGCGGCGTCGAGCTCCTGCTGGAGCTGACGGGTCTGGGTGTACTGGTAGCCGTAGCCAGCGCCGAATGCCACGACGACGGCGAAGATGGCGAAAAGCCAGGCGCGTCCCTTGGTCATGATCGACTCCGGATGGAGGTCATTGCCTGAACGACCCGGTCGATGGCCACCCGCACGTCGGACGAGCCGATCCCGGATCCGTTGGTCAGCACGCTGAAGATGAGGGTGCGACCGTTGTCTGCGATGAGGTACCCGCTGAGGGCGTTGACGTGCCGGATGGTGCCGGTCTTGGCGGCGACGCGGCCTTCGAGGCCTTCGAGGCGCCGCTCGAGGGTGCTCTCCTCGCCGGGCATGGCCAGGGCCTCGCGGTAGACGGGGCCCCACGGCTGGCGCAGGGCATGGGCCAGCAGGGTCGTGACCGCGTGGGGCGTGAGCAGGTTGTATGCGGTGAGTCCCGAGCCGTCGCGGAGGTAGACGGCGGCGGAATCGATGCCGGCCTCGCCGAAGAGGTAGTGGTACTCAGCCTCGACGCCCGCCTCCCAGCTCCCCTCGCCCTGGAGTCGGGCGCCGAGGGTCTTGAGGAGGGTCTCCGCCATCCAGTTCTGGCTCGGCTTGAGGATGCCGGCGACGATCTCGGACATGGGCGCGGAGGACCAGGTCGCGGCGCGCACGGCGATGCGGCCGTCCGGGAGGCGCACGGTGTCGGGCCAGACGTCGCGGGCCCGGGGATCCGGGAGCGTGGTGCAGACGGTGTCCGCGGGCGCGTCGTCCCAGAACGATTCCTCGACCCGACACCGTTCGATGGGCACGCAGGTCCGCATGCCGCAGTCCTGGCCCGGCGAGACGGGCAGGCGACGGCTGTCGGCGGTGTCCGTGAAGACGACGACGCCGCCGTTCTCGATGCCGGCCAGCTCCAGCGCCTGCGCCAGCCCGAGCCCCATGTAGCGGGCGGGGTCGTTGACGGCGACCCAGGAGGTGTCGACCTTCGCGTCGAGGGGGATCGTGCCGGTGATACGGATGGTGTCCGAGTCGAAGCCCCGCTCGTAGTCCAGGTCGCGGCGCGCGCCGACGGTGTCGGTGACGATGGAGTCGATGAACACGACGGCGCCCTCCGGGCCGAGCACGTAGACGTCGGCGGGCTCGCCGGGCGCCGCGCCCGGGGTGATGACGAAGGGGACGGCCCCTTCGCCCACGCCGATCCCCGAGACGGGCGCGGCGTAGTAGGAGCCTCTGCTGCCGGCGTTCCAGCCCGGGTAGTAGAGCAGGTCCTCGAAGTAGGTCGCGTCCATGAGCACCGGTCCGTCCACGCGGCGCACGCCGGTCACGGCGACGGAGTCGGCCAGGGAGTCGGCCACGGCGAAGTCGGTGTCGTGGAACCGCTCCGAGAGGGTCGGGTCGCCGCGGCCGACGAGGACCAGCGCGTCGGCCACGGTGTCGGCGTCGGGCGCCATCACGGCGTAGAGCGGCGTCTGGTAGCGCCAGTCGGGTCCGAGCTCGCCGAGCGCCACGGCCGTGACCGTGAGCTTGGTGTTGGAGGCCGGCACGAAGTGGCGGTGCGGGTTCAGGGCGTAGAGCACCGAGTCGGTCTGGGGGTCGTAGACCTCGATGCCCCAGTGGGTCCGGTCCACCGGCGGCGTGTTCACCACCGAGTCCACGACCTGGGCGAAGGTGAGCGGCGCCTCCGGTGCGGGCGCCTCCGGCGCCGGGGGCGCGCACGCCGCGACCAGCAGCAGGAGCGAGAGTGTCGGGGTCCTTCCGTGCGTAGTCATGGCCGGCAAGTTACGTGGAGCCGGCGCCCCGCTCAACAACGACGTGTGGACGCCGGTGGCCGTGCTGGACCCGGCCGCCCTGGGCGTGGTGGCCGTGGCCCTGGCCGGTCTCGTGGCCGCCGGGCTGATCCCGCCGCTGCTGGGTGTGCCGCGGGCCGACCCGGCACGGCTGCTCCGCTCGCTCCAGCCCCGGCACTCCCGGTGTGCGCCCGCGTGGACGTTCCCCGGTCTCGGGCCTTACGTTAGCCGCGTTTCCGCCTGCAGCCTGTCGAGGACACCATGACGGACGAACGCGCCACGCCGAGCCCTGACGCCACGAAGACGCTGGGGGACATGGACCCGGACATGTTCCGGCACTACGGCTACCAGGTCGTGGACCGGATCGCCGACTACCTGGCCCGGCCCGACCGCTACGACGTGCTGCCCGGCATCGAGCCCGGCGACGTGGCGGCGCAGGTGGCGGATCATCCGCCGGAGCGGCCCGAGTCCATGGACGCGATCCTGGCGGACTACGACCGCTTCATCGTGCCGGGGACCACGCACTGGAACCACCCGGGCTTCTTCGCCTACTTCGGCATCACCGGCTCGGGGCCCGGCATCCTGGGCGAGATGCTGGCGGCGGCGCTCAACGTGAACGCCATGGTCTGGCGCTCGGGCCCCGCCCAGACGGAGCTGGAGGACGAGGTCCTGGGCTGGCTGCTCCAGCTCCTGGGGCTGCCGGACGACTTCGACGGGACCATCACGGACACGGCGTCGTCCAGCACGCTGTACGCCCTGGCGGCCGCACGGGAGGCGGCCGAGGAGCTGGCCATCCGGGAGCGGGGCATGGCGGGGCGGGACGACCTGCCGCCGCTCCGCGTCTACTGCTCCGAGGAGGCCCACTCGAGCGTCGACAAGGCCGTCATCACGCTGGGCATGGGCCTGGAGAACGTGGTCCGGGTGGCCACCGACGACGAGTTCCGCATGGACCCCGGCGCGCTGGAGACCGCCATCGCCGCCGACCGGGCCGCCGGCATGCGGCCGCTGGCCATCGTGCCTACCGTCGGCACGACGGGCGTCACCGCCGTGGACCCGGTGGACGCCCTCGCCGACATCGCCGAGCGGGAAGGGCTCTGGCTCCACGTGGACGCGGCGTACGGCGGCTCCGCCGGCGCCGTGCCCGAGCTGCGCTGGGTGCTGGACGGCGTGGAGCGCGCCGACTCCGTCGTCGTGAACCCCCACAAGTGGCTCTTCACCCCCATCGACTGCTCCGCCCTCTATACCCGACACCCCGACGTGCTGCGCCGGGCGTTCAGCCTGACACCGGAGTACCTGCGTACGGCGGAGGAGGGCCGGGTCAAGAACCTCATGGACTACGGCGTCTCGCTGGGCCGCCGGTTCCGGGCCCTCAAGCTCTGGTTCGTCATGCGCTGGTTCGGCACGCTGGGCATCGCCGACCGGATCCGGGAGCACTGCGCGCTGGCCCGGAGGCTCGCCGGCTGGATCGACGAGGACGACGCCTGGGACCGCCTCGCGCCGGTGCCCTTCTCCGTCGTCGCCTTCCGCCACCACCCGGACGGCATGGACGACGAGGCCGCGCTGGAGCGGCACAACACGGCCATCCTGGACCGGGTCAACGGGACGGGCGAGGTGTTCCTGTCCCACACCAAGGTCCGGGGCAGGTACGCCATCCGGGTCGCCATCGGGAACCTGCGGACCACGGAGCTGCACGTGATGCGGGCATGGACGCTGTTGCGTGAGGCCGCTGACGCGGTCATGGACGAGGGCGTGTAGGGCCGATGGCTGACCCGATCCAGATCAACGACAAGCTGTCGATCCCATACGGCGAGCTGGACTTCCGGGCATCGCGGTCCGGCGGGCCGGGGGGTCAGCACGCCAACACGTCGGCCACGAAGGTCGAGCTGCTGTGGGACGTGAAGGGCTCGCCGTCGCTGTCCCGGAAGCAGCGTCGTCGTCTGCTCAAGCGGCTCGAGAACCGCATCGACACCGACGGCGTGCTCCACCTGACCGAAGGCAACAGCCGGAGCCAGCACACGAACAAGCAGGTCGTGACGGACCGGTTCCGCGAGCTGGTGAAGGAGGCGCTCCGCAAGAAGAAGCGCAGGATCCCCACCAAGCCGACCCGGGCGTCGAAGGAGCGCCGGCTCAGGAACAAGAAGAAGCGGGCGGAGAAGAAGAAGCGACGGAAGCCGCCGGAGATCCCGAGGGATTGACCGTCGTTCGCGGACCGCCGACCGCCGTTGGTTCGCGGGCTCAGCAGGGTTGCCGGGGCCGGGCAGGTCTCACGGGGTCGGCCTGATCGGTGATCGGTGATCGGTGGGGTTCGCGGGTCAAGCAGGGACCAAAGGGTCGACATTTACGCGGGCGCACCGTCGGCATCAGGCCCAGGGTGCGAGAGCGGGAGTCGTGACCGGCAACCCGTAACCCGCCCGCGCCCGATCTGCCTCGCTTCACCCTTCGCGGCTTCGCGTGAGCTACCCCGGGACCAGACGCTCCACTTCGATCTCCGACAGGTACGCCTCATCGACCTCGACGCCGATGCCGGGGGTCTGGGGCACGGTGACGGTGCCGTCGCCGTTGAGGGTGAAGGGCGGGTCGACCAGGTCCCGGTCCCAGTAGCGGTGGCTGGCGGAGGTGTCGCCGGGCAGCCGGACGTTGGGCAGGCTGGCCAGGGCCACGTTGTGGGCGCGGCCGATGCCGGACTCGAGCATGCCGCCGACCCAGACGGGCACGTCGGCGTCGGCGCAGAGGTCGTGGATCGCTTTCGAGGCGGTGAGCCCGCCGACGCGGCCGGGCTTGATGTTGACCATGCGGCAGGCGTCCAGGGCCAGCGCCTCGCGGCAGCGGGCGGGGCTGGTGGCGGACTCGTCGAGGCAGACGGGCGTCTCGATGCGGTGCTGGAGCTCCGCGTGGAGAAGCAGGTCGTCTTCCGGGAACGGCTGCTCGATGAGGAGCAGGCCGAGCCGGTCCAGCTCCGCGAGGTGGTCGAGATCGGCGGCGCCGTAGGCGGCGTTGGCGTCCACGGTCAGGGGCAGCTCGGGGAAGTGCTCCCGGACGGTTCGCACCATCTCCACGTCCTGGCCCGGCGCGATCTTCAGCTTGACCCGGAGGTAGCCCTCGGCGACGAAGGCCTCGATGGCCTGGAGCAGGTCGTTCATGGAGGGCTGGAGCCCGATGCTGACCCCGGTGGGCACCCTCGTCTTCTGGCCGCCGAGCTGTTCGGCCAGCGAGCGGCCAGCCGCCCGTGCGGCTGCGTCCCAGGCGGCCATCTCGATGGCGGCCTTGGCCATGCGGTGGCCCTTCGCCGCCTCATCGAGGACGGCGGCGACGCCGGCGGGGTCCGCGAACTCGCGGCCTACCACCGCCGGGGCCAGGTGCTCGGTCAGGGCCCAGCGCGCGGTGGCGAGGGTCTCGTAGGAGTAATTGGGTGCTTCGCCGGCGACGCATTCCGCCCAACCGACGGCCTCGTCCGTTGTGAGCCGGACGAGGAGGATGCGACGGTCGTGGGTGGTGCCGGAAGAGATGCGGAAGGGCTCCCGGAGCCGGAGCCGGACGAGGCGCAGTTCTATGCCTTCCAATCGCATGGCATATCGCGGTTCTTGAAGGAACGGGCTCGGCGGCGTAATTTCGACGCATCTCCCGCCCGTGTCCAGGTGCTGTGTCTCTCCCTGGCCCTGGAACTCGACAGCGCAGACCGGTTCGACGCGATGAGGCAGCCCGAAGCCCGTGCCGTAGCGGATCCACTGGACGCCGTGCAGGCGTTTCGCGCCCTGGCGCCGGGGTCCCTGTCCATCGCCGGCGTATCCGTCGCGGTGGTGCTGCTGTACCTGGTGGTTCCGCTGGGCGCCCCCACACGGCAGCTCATGGGCAACACGCTGCTCACGGTGCTGCCGCTGTTCGGCGCCGTGGCGTGCGCGTTGGCGGCGAGCCGTGCGGCGCGGTCGGCTCGCCTGCCGTGGACCCTCTTCATGGCGGCGGCCGGGATCGCCACGGCGGCCCAGCTCGCGTGGATCGTCGAGCAGTGGGCGTCGCCGGCGCTGGCGGGGTTCCCGCGGCCGTCCCTCGTGGTGTTCCCGCTCTTCCATCCGGTCTTCATGGCGGGCGCCCTGCTGGCGCTGCGCTGGGACCGGCTACGGGAGGTGGCCACGGACGTGGCGCTGGACGGCGTCCTGGTGGTGCTGGCCGGCATCGTGGTGGTGCTGCGGATCGGGGTGGAGCCGCTGCTGGGCGCCGGCACCGTCGGATCGGGCCAGCTCACGGTCATCGTCCTGGTCCAGGTACTGGCCGTCGGCTCGGTCGTCGCCGCGACGCTGCTCCTGGTCTGGCATTCCCCCGCCCTGTCGCCCCAGGCGACGACGGGTCTGTTCCTGTCCGCGCTGGTCTTCGCGGTGGCCAACGTGGCGTCGGCGGCGGGTGTGGATCCCCATCCGGCGATCCCCGGCGACGCCTTCGACCTGGTCTGGCTGACCGGCTGGGCGCTGTTCATGTGGGCGGGCATGGCAGGCGCGAAGCTGGCCGTGCTGCCCACCACGACGGGGGAGGGGCGCATGGCGCCGGTGGTCCGCAGCGCCGTGGTGCCGGGGATCACCCTGTTCCTCGCCCTGGCGGTCATCGACGTGGCGCTGAACCCGACGGTGCAGCCCTCGACGGTGCTGCTGGTGGCGCTGCTGGGCGCCGTGCTGGCCCTGCGTGTGGGCAAGGCCTTGACGGCGGCGGAGCAGCACAGCCGGGAGGAGCGACGCTACACCCAGGCCCAGGTCCTGATCCAGATCAGCCACAGCCTGGCGGGCGCCACGCACCTGGACGAGGTCCTGGACCTCATCTCGGTGTCGGCCCGACAGGTCCTGGACGCCCGGGCCACCGGGATCGAGCTGCTCACCCCGGACGGGCTCACGCTGGAGGCGAAGACGGCGCTGGGCCTGCCGCCCGACGTGGTGGGCATGAAGTTCCCCGTCGATGGCAGCTTCACCGGCTGGGTGGTACGGCACGGGACGCCGCGGGCGACGGTGGATGCGAGCGCCGACCCCTACATCCAGGAGAAGAGCCTGCGGTTCCTGGGCCAGTCTCCCGTCGCGGCGGCGCCGCTGCGGTTCGGCCCCCGGACGTTCGGCGCCCTCTACGCCATCCGGGACCGGGCGTTCGACGGCGAGGAGCTGGAGCTGCTGGAGGCGCTGGCGGAGCAGGCCGCGACGGCCGTGGAGAACGCCCGCCTGTTCGAGCAGGTCACGGCCCTGTCGTTGACGGACCCCCTCACGGGACTCGCGAACCGGCGCCAGTTGGAACGGGACGTCGCCCGGGAGTTCGCCGCTGCGCGACGGGGCCGCGGGCTGGTGGCCGTCATGTTCGACCTGGACGGGTTCAAGGACTACAACGACCGCTTCGGCCACATGGCCGGCGATGAGGCGCTCCGCACGTTCGCGGAGGCGCTCAAGGTGGAGACCCGCGCCATGAACCTGGCGGCACGGTACGGCGGGGACGAGTTCCTGACGCTGCTCTCCGACGCCGACGAGGCTGCGGCCCGCATCTTCATCCAGCGGGTGGCCGAGCGGTTCAGACGGGAGAGCGCCGGACTCGGCCGCGGCTCGCTGGACGTCACGGCGGGCGCCGCCGCCTACGACTCCGCCATGGAGGACTGGCTCGAGCTCATCGAGGCCGCGGACCGTGCCCTCTACCGGGGCAAGACGGCCCGCTCCAGGACGTAGCAGCTTCTCTCGTCCGATTCCCGGACCAGCTCCATCACGACGAACGCGCGCCCCAGATAGCTCTCCATGGCCGCCCGCACATGGGTCCGCCACGCCCGGGCCAGCTCCGGCGCCCGCGTCTTGATGGCCTGGATCTCGGCAGGGATGGCCACCCGGAGCCGGTCCACGTCCAGATCGGTGTTCGGCGCCTCGCAGGTCAGCCCGCCGGCGCCGGGCCGGGTCGGGTTGGCCACGGGCAGCCCCTGGACATCCGCCGCGGTGGGCGGCCGGTCGGTCCCGGCGATGCGGGCCCGGACCCGTTCCGAGTCGATGGCCCAGTCCACGACGAACCGGTCCGTGCCGAGCCCCTGGTGCAGCGGCGAGTCCGGTTCTCCGTACAGGTCCCGACGGTACTCCCGGACGTTGACGCCGAGCTTGGCGAAGTTGAGGTAGGCGTTCCGGGACTCCAGCGGCTCGAAGGTCCAGTGCATCATTTCGACGCCGCGGGCCAGGACCTCGTCCCGCTGGTGCAGCTTGAGGCGTCGTCCGAGGCCCCGGTTCCGGTACTCGGGCCGCACGGCGAGCATGTCGGACCAGTGGGCCAGGCGCCCGCCCCGCAGGCCCGTCACGCCGAAGACGAAGCCGACGAGGCGGTCGCCGTCCCAGGCGCCCGAGGCCACGCCGCCGAGCTCCTGGGCCACCATGAGCATGGCGGGCGGCACGCGCTCGGTGAAGTTCCCGCCCCAGGTCTCTTCCTGGAGTCGCACGCAGGCCCGGTACTCGTCGATGCCCCGGAGGGGCCGGATCAGGATCCCATCCGTCCCGGTCACAGCGTCTGCAGCAGGCGTCCGTAGAGGGCCACGCGGAAGGGGAGGTCCCCGACCACGATGTGCTCGTGGACGGCGTGCGCCCCGTCGCCGAGGACGCCGAGCCCGTCCAGCGTGGGCACGCCCAGGGCCGCGGTGAAGCAGCCATCGCTGGCGCCGCCGGTGGAGCCCTCGGTGAGATCCACGTCCAGCTCGGCGGCCAGGGCACGGGCCCGGCCGTAGAGCTCCGCGATGGCCGGGGTGCGCTCCAGCGGCGGCCGGTTGATCCCGCCTTCGAGGCCGAGCTCGGCGCCTGGCACCACCGGCCGCAGCGCCCGGAGCGCGGCGTCCACGCGCTCCCCCTCCACCAGCTCCCGGAAGCGCACGTCCAGCTCCAGCCACGCCTCGGCCGGAACTACGTTGGACGCTGTGCCGCCCCGGATGATGCCCGGGTTCAGGGTGGTGCCGCGGTCCGGGTCCGCGAGGGCGGCCAGGCCCACGACCTGGTGGGCCAGCTCCAGGATGGCGTTGACGCCCCTGCCCGTGTCGACGCCGGCATGGGCCGCCCGTCCCCGGGCCCGGACGGTGTAGACGCCGACGCCTTTCCGGACGGTCTTGACACCGCCGTCGGGCATGGACGGCTCCGGGACCAGCACGCAGTGGCAGCCCCGGGCGCTCTCCTCGATCAGGGCCCGCGAGCTGTGGGACCCGATCTCCTCGTCGCACGTCAGCAGGAGCTGGAGCGGCCGCCGCGGACGGGCGCCGGCAGCGTGGAGCAGGGCCAGCGTCTCCAGCAGGACGGCGATGCCGGCCTTCATGTCGTAGCTGCCCGGGCCGTACACCCTGCCCTCCTCCACACGGAACGGCCGCTCGTCCAGGGTGCCGACCGGGTGCACCGTGTCCAGGTGTGCCAGGACCAGGACCGGCTCCAGCTCCGGCTCTTCGCCGGGCACGCTCGCCACCAGGTTCGTGCCCAGGCCCTCCGCCCGGTGCAGCACGACGCCGGCGCCGACGGCCTCCAGCTCGTCCGCCAGCTCGCCGGCCAGGGCGTCGATGCGGTCGGCGTCCCCGCTCGGGGTCTCGCGGGCGACGAGCGCCTCCAGCCGGCCCAGCGCCCGGTCGCGCAGCCCGGCGGCGTCCTCGGCCGCGAGCGTGACGAAGTCGGGTCCGGTCACGATCCCCTCCGGCGGTAGCTCTCGGCCAGCAGCTCCACCGGGTGCATGACCCGCACGTCGTCACCGGCCAGCACCAGTCCGCCACCGATCTGCATCTGACACCCCGGGTTCGGCGTGACCACCACGTCGGCGCCCGTGGATCGCACGGCGTTCAACTTGTCCTCCAGGATGCGGCCGCCGAGCTCGGGATGCGTCATGCCGTAGATGCCGGCACCGCCGCAACACTCTTCCGCGTCCGGCAGCGGCACCAGCTCGAGCTCCGGGATCGTCCGCAGCACGTCCAGCGGCGCATCCGCTACGCCCTGGCCGTGGACCAGGTGGCAGGGCGCGTCGTACGTCACCCGAACGGGCAGCGGCGCGCCCACCACCACCTCCCGCTCCGCCAGGTACTCGAACAGGTCCCGCACCTTGGATGCGAGCGTCTCCGCGGCCCCGCCCAGCTCCGGGTCGTCCTCCAGCAGGTCGCCGTACTCCTTCATCATGGCGCCGCAGCCGGCGGCGTTCACCACGACGACATCGGGGTCCACCGCCAGGAACACCCGCACGTTCCGCCGGGCGAGCTCCCGGGCACCGTCCAGGGCTCCGTTGTGGGCGTGCAGCGCCCCGCAGCAGACCTCTCCGGACACCTCCACCACCTCGCAGCCGTTGGCCTCCAGCACCGTCCGCGTCGCGCGATTCACACGGGCGAACAGCCCCTGCTGGACGCAGCCTTCGAGGAGTGCGGCCCTCGGCCGCGGACCGCGGACCGCCGACCGCCGACCGCCGCCGTCCGCGGCGGGGGCGGGTTCGCTGGCTGCCGCCAGCTCCTCGGTGCGGCGGCGCTCGCGGGGCACGGCGGCGGCGGGGCGGCTCGCCGCCAGCATGGCGAGGGCCATGCGGGTGCGGCCGAAGCGCCGGGGCAGGGCCCGGGCCAGGGCGCCGGCCAGGCCGGCGCTGCGGACGATACGGCCGCCCAGCGAGGCCAGCCTGGTGAGCGCTCCGCTGCCGAAGACGCGCAGGGAGGCGCGGGCCATCCAGTCCATGCCGGTCTGGCGGGCGATGAGGTCCCGGGCCCGCTCGAGGAGGAACCCGTAGCGGACCCCGGACGGGCAGACGGGCTCGCAGGCCCGACAGCCCAGGCACCGGTCGATGTGGGTGCGGAAGGCCTCGGCATCCGGCGCGAGCCGGCCCTCCACCACCGCTTCCATGAGGTAGAGCCGGCCCCGGGGCGAGTCGTTCTCGTCGCCGAGCCGGGTGTACGTGGGGCAGGCCGGCAGGCAGAAGCCGCAGTGGACGCAGGTCAGGAGCGCGTCCTCCTGGGCCGCCAGGGCCGAAGCCAGCACCGCGCCGGCCCCGCCGGCGAGTCGGGTCCCTGCGTCCGGCGTCATGCCGCGCCTCCTTCGAGCCCGTCCATGAGCCGCCCCGGCGCGAGCACGCCCGCCGGGTCCAGCACACGCTTCAGGCGTCGCATGAGCCGGGCCGGGTCCCGAACCGTGAAGGGGTCCACGCGGGCCGCCAGCTCCGGCGTCGCCGTGGCCAGGTGGACGGAGCCGCCATCAGCCAGGGAGGCTCGCAGCTCGCCGAGGGCGGCGGCGAGGTGGTCGGGGCCCGCGGCGGCGGCATCCACATCGTCCAGCATGGCCCGGACGATGCCCGTTCCCGCGTGGGCCGCCAGGGCGCCCCCGGCGAGGAGTCCGGCCCGGTCCAGCGTGCCCGCCAGCCGGGACGGTCGGTGGGCGACGCGGAGGACTACGGCGGCCGCGGCCTCCACCGCGCCGAGGCGGGACCAGGTCTCCACGGGCTCCTCCCCGACGGCCGCGCCCGCGCCCGTCACGACCCGCTCCAGGGCGGCCACCGCGGCACCCGCCGCCGACTCGTTCCCGTGCACGCGCGCCAGCAACGTCCAGCTCTCCGCCAGTCCGGCCCGCACGGCCATCTCCGGCGACAGGAGCTCCAGCGCCGCCGGCTCGATGCGCTCCGCCCGGATCGCGCGAATGGCTTCCAGCAGCGGCGCCGCCTCCACCGCCCGGGCGGCTACCGTCACGTCCCGCTCCGGCACCGGGTGCAGCCGCAGATGCAGGCGGGTCATGAGGCCGAGCGTGCCGCGGCTGCCCACCAGGAGCCGGGTGACATCGTAGCCGGCGACGTTCTTCACGACGCGGCCGCCGAACCGGAGCCGTCGTCCGTCTCCGGCCACGATCTCGACACCCAGCACGTGATCGCGGGGCGTGCCGTAGCCCAGGCGGAGCGGCCCGGCCTCCCCACCGGCCACCAGCGCGCCGACGGTGCCGGCACCGCCGCCGGGCGGGTCCAGCGGCACCCACTGGCCCCGCTCCCGGAGCACCGACTGGAGCTCGTCCAGTGTCGTGCCGGCGTCCACCGAGACGACCAGGTCGTCGGGCTGGTGGTCCGGCATGCCGGCCATGGCCCGGGTCGACAGCACCGCATCCAGCCGGTGGGGCGGCCGCCCCCAGCGGAGCCAGCCGCCGGCACCGGCGAGCTCCACCACGAGCCCCTCCGACGACGCCCGGCGCAGGAGCCCGGCCGCCTCGTCCACCGATGCGGGCCGGAGCACGGCCTCCGGCACGCGCCCCTGCACCGCCCAGCGGTCCGGATCCGCCTCCCCCTCACCGGCGGCATTGAGGGCGGCGGTCCCACCCGGCGCCGGGCGACCGGCCTGCCGCCCGGAGCCCGGGTCCGCGACGGCGGCCTCCCCCGCGCCGTCGTCGTCGCAGATGCCCGGCGGGAAGATCTTGTCGGGGTTGGCCCTGCCCTCGGGGTCGAAGACCCGGCGGACGGCGCACAGGGCGGCGAGCTCGTCGTCGTTGAAGACCAGGTGCATGTAGCGGCGCTTGTCCATGCCGACGCCGTGCTCGCCGGTGATGGTGCCGCCGGCCTCGACGCACGCGGCCATGATCTCCCGGGAGGCGGCCTCGACCCGCTCCAGCTCCTCGGCGTCCCGCCGGTCGAAGACGAGGTTGGGGTGCAGGTTCCCGTCCCCGGCGTGGAAGACGTTGGCCACCTGGAGCCCGTAGCGCGCGCCGATCTCGTAGACCCGCGCCAGCACCTCGGGCAGGCGGCTCCGCGGCACCGTGGCGTCCTGGACCAGCAGGTCGGGGGCCAGGCGGCCCATGGCGCCGAAGGCCTTCTTCCGGCCCTGCCAGAGGCGGAGGCGCTCGGCCGCGTCCGCCGCCCGGCGAACCCGGGCGCCCGAATCCTCGCAGATGCGCTGGACCCGGTCCGCGTCCTCGGCGATGACGCCCGGCGCGCCGTCCAGCTCCACCACCAGCGCCGCCGCGGCGTCCGTCGGGTAGCCCGCGGCGTAGATGCTCTCCTCGACGGCCCGGATCGTGTTCCGGTCGATCATCTCCATGGCCGCGGGGATGTGGCCCGTGGCGATGATGGCGCTCACGGCTCGGCCGGCGGCCTCCACGTCGTCGTAGATCGCCAGCAGCGTCTCCACCGCCTCCGGTTTCGGGGACAGTCGGACCTCGACCTCGGTGGCGAGGCCCATGGTGCCCTCGCTGCCCACGAAGAGGCCCACCAGGTCGTACCCCGCCGGCTCGCCGGCACCGGCACCCAGCTCCACCACTTCGCCGTCGGGCAGGACCACGGTGAGCCCCGTCACGTGGTTCACGGTGACCCCGTACTTCAGGCAGTGGGGGCCGCCGGCGTTCTCGGCCACGTTGCCCCCGATGGTGCAGGCGGTCTGGGAGCTGGGATCGGGGGCGTAGAACAGGCCCCGGGGCTCGACCATGGCGCTGAGCCGCACGTTCACGACCCCGGCCTCGACCCGGGCCCGGCGGTTCTCCGCGTCCACGTCCAGGATCCGGGTCATCCGGGCCGTGGACACCACGACGGCGTCCCGGAGCGGCACCGCGCCGCCGGACAGGCCCGTGCCCGAGCCGCGGCCCACGAAGGGCAGCTTCGCCTCGGCCAGGATCCGGAGCACGGCGGCCGCCTCCTCCGTGCTCCGGGGCAGCGCCACGGCACGCGGCGCACGACGATGCGCCGTGAGCCCGTCGGACTCGTACGCCACCAGCCGACCGGGGTCGGTGATGAGGCCGTCCGGCCCGACGACGCTCCTCAGGGAGGCCGCGACTCCGCCCTCCAGCACCGGCGTGGATGTCTGCAGCACGCGAGAAACCGTCCGGACAGGTGGAACCGAAAGCGACCCTGAACCTACCGCGGCGGCCGGTGCACCGCCAAGCGGGAGCGGCGCCCTGGCCGACTCAGGGCCGGACCCAGACGTGCGATTCGCCCAGCTCGCCCCGCTCCGCCAGGTACCGGAGGTAGGCCACGATGGCGCCGGCGGCCGGGCCCCGGAGGGCCGGGTCCAGCTCGCCGTAGACCGCGTCCACGATCTCCGAGACCGAGCCCGCCCCCCGCCCCAGCGCCGAGCGGACCCGTGCCAGCCGCTCCCGCCGGTGCCGCCGATACGCGTCGATGGTGCGCCCGGGGTCCACGATGTCCGGTCCGTGCGCGGGATGGAGCACGGCCGCCTTCAGCGAGCGCACACGCTTCAGCGAGCGCAGGTAGTCCGCCAGGTCGCCCTCCGGCGCCGCCACCAGCGTCGTCTCCTGCCCGCCCATGAGGAGGTCCCCGACGAACACCGCGCGTGCGTCCGGCCAGTGGAAGGCCATGTGGTCGGGCGTGTGGCCGGGGGTCGCCACCGCCACCACGGAGCCGGCATCCGTCTCCACCGTCTCGCCACTGGCCGGCGCCGTCGGAGCGGGCGCGCCCATCCGGTCCGCCAGGGGCGCCGCGGCCGCGGCGTGATCCGCATGCGCGTGCGTCGTCAGGATCGACACGACCCGGGCTTCGCCGACCGCCCGTGCCACGGCGTCCAGGTGCGACGCATCCGCGGGGCCCGGATCGATGACCGCCACCGGGTCGCGGCCCACCAGGTAGGTCCGCGTCCCGTCCAGCGTCATGGGCGACGGGTTGTCCGCCCGGACCACTCGGAGCGGGCGTACGGTCATGGCCGTGAAGGCGGAACGGCGTCTATTCCCGGCGGTCCGCCATGATGACCTCGGCGAGCTTGTCGGCCACGAGCTGGACCGCCTGCTCGTCCTCCTCGCCGAACGCCGCCTTCTCATCGCTGTCGATGTCGATCTGGCCCAGCACCTCGTCGCCGGCCTTGATCAGGACGACGAGCTCCGACTGGATGTCCGGGCTGCACGCCAGGTAGTTCTCCACCTCGGAGACGTCGGGCACGTTCATGTTCTCGCCCTTCTCCAGCGCCGTGCCGCACACCCCCTGGCCCGGCTCGATGAGGGCGTGCTCCGTCGGCCCGCCCACGTAGTTGTGGAGCCAGAGCCGGTTCTTCTCCTCGTCCCACAGGTACACGCCCACCCAGTCGAACGGGTCCTCCTCCGACAGGTTGCGCACCGCGCGCCGCAGGATCGGGTCCGACAGGTGGCCGGACTCACGCATCTCCTGCAGCTCCTTCACGAGCTCCGTCGTATCCATCCTCGTTCCTTTCCGTTTCCTTCCGTTGTCCCACCGGTCACGGGCTACGGGTCACGGCTCATGCCCCACCGCTGGGCCCGTGCCCGATGGGGCGCAACCTCACCGGTGTTCCTCAGCTCCGTTCCAGGCGCTCGAGACGCGCGCCACGATGGCCGCGCCCCGCCGGGCATCCACTGCCGTCGATACGTCCGAAGCCGTGACCCGTGACCCGCCGCGAGCGCCCGTCAGGGCGTGAGCAGCACCGCCCGCACCGGCGAGCTGTCCGCACTCTTCAGCTTCAACGGCAGCGCCATCAGCGTGTACGGGCCCGGTTCCACCTCGTCCAGCGCCAGGTTCTCCACGATGGCGAGGCCGCCGGCCACCAGGGCCCGGTGCGCGTCCAGCGTCTTCGAGTCCAGCGGGTCCACCGACGGCGCGTCGGTCCCCACCAGGACGGCGCCGCCGGTCGCCAGCGCCCGGGCCAGCGCCATCGTCACCGGCGCGACCCGGTCCGGGAAGACGGCGGGGTCCACCGTCGTGCGCGTCCTGAACAGAACCCGCGGCGTCGCCTGGAGGTCCACGCCGTCCAGCAGCTCCGGCTCGAGCGCGGTGTGTCCGACGGCGTCCACGACGATGGCGGGGCCGACGAAGGGTGCCAGCGCCAGGTCGCCCGCGCCGGCGCCGTCGTCCGTGACGTGCAGCGGCCCGTCCGCGTGGGTGCCGGCGTGAACGCTCAGCTCCAGCCCGGCGACGTTCACGCTGTCTCCCGCATCCCGCCGCATCGTCCATTCCAGCCGGACGGGCCGGTCGCCCGGCCAGACGGCCGTGGCGGGGCCCAGCGGTTGGGAGATGTCGTGGATCACCTGGGCACCAGGTCGGTCTCCGGGTCCAGGCCGCCGACGAAGGCGGCGATGAGCTTCGCCGCCGCGTCCAGGTCCGGCAGCTTCACCATCTCCACCGGCGAGTGCATGTACCGGTTCGGCACCGAGATCAGCCCCGTCGCCACGCCGGCCCGGCTCAGGTGGATGGCGTCGGCGTCCGTCGCCGTGTGCCGCGGCTGCGCCGCCAGCGTGTACGCCACGTCCTCCGCCTCTGCCACCTCCACCAGGCGCTCGAAGACCACGGGGTGCACCGCCGAGCCCCGGCTGAGCACGGGCCCGCCGCCCAGCTTGTGATCCCCCAGCTCCTTCTTCTCGAGGCCCGGCGCATCCGTCGCGAACGTCACGTCCACCACCAGCGCGACCTGGGGCTCCAGCCGGTACGCGCTCGTCCGGGCCCCACCGCCCTGGTAGCCGATCTCCTCCTGGGTCGTCGCCACCGCCGTGACCGACGCCTGCGGCCGCTCCGCCGCCAGCAGCCGCAGCGCCTCCAGCACCACGAACGCGCCGATCCGGTTGTCGATGGCGCGACTCACGATCACCCCGTCGTCCAGCTCCATCACATCCGCGTCCAGCACCGCCGGGTCGCCCACCCGCACGCCCCGCTCCCGGACCGCGTCGCCGTCGGCGGCGCCGATGTCGATCCAGAGGTCACGGATCTTCGCCGCCTTCTCCTTCTCCTCGTCCCGGATCAGATGGACGGGCTTGCGGCCGATCACGCCCCGGACCGGACCCTCCCGTGTCAGCAGCCGGACCCGCTGACCCACCAGCACCTGGGGGTCCCACCCGCCGATCCCCTCGAAGTACAGGAACCCGTCGTCATCGACGTGGGTGATCATCAGGCCGATCTCGTCGATGTGGCCCGCCAGCATGACCCGGGGACGACCATCGCCGTTCACCGTCGCGGTGGAGTTGCCGTTGACGTCGGCCTCCACGGCGTCGGCGAACCGTTCCGCTTCCTCGCGCCAGACCGCTGCGGGACCCGCCTCGAAGCCGCTGGGGCCCGGCGCGTCCAGCAACCGCTCGAGAAATGCCTTCGACTGATCGTCCACTCCGCCTCCGTACCGTGAGAGCAAGACAAGATAAAGGAGGCGGGCGGATCCGGCGAGGCGGGGTGCGGGAACCGCAGGCGGGAGGCGGAGGCGCGTCGTCTACAGGAACGGCCCCGCAGTTCCTCCCTCCTCCCCTCACCGTCCGCCGGGCGGGGTCACGAAGATGGGCACCCCGCCTTCCGTGGGCGCGATGACCAGGTTGTTCTGGCCCTTGCCCACCTCCATGAGAGACTCGATGTAGCGCCAGTACAGGTACCGTTCGCCCGACTGGCCGGCCAGGCTCTCGGCGATGACGCGCTGGGCGTCCCGGATCCCTTCGGCCTCGGCGCGCCGCTGGTTCGCCTGTTCCACCACGACCTCGGTCTG
>CAYQCY010000073.1:0-18767 GCA_964416095.1 uncultured Gemmatimonadaceae bacterium | reverse complement strand
CCGGTCGATCCCCGTGCCCCGTGGCAGGGCCACCTTCGCGGTCGGGACAACGCGGAAGAGCGGAAGGAGGCGGCTGCGCGGAAGCCGCCGTCGCGAAGGGTCGCGCGCCACGTCGACTTCCGACAAGAGATTCTGAAGGTCGGGCTACGGCGTGTGGGTAACGGCAGACCGTGAGCGTCCCGCGTGTCCGCGCAAGGATTCAGCGCTTCCGCGTTGAATTCCCACTTCCCGATCGACGCTATCTCTTGCACCACAACGGGTTACGGAGAAACCCGGCCATTTTTTTGGGAAAGTCCGGACTCAACGAGTTCGGGCGGGATCACACGGTGCGCCCGCCCAGCCCCACCACGTGGTCGCCGTCCAGGCCCCGGGTCGCGTTCCGGGTGTCCACCACGAGGGAGGCCAGCCGCACGACCTCGGCGTAGTCCACCTCCGGGTGGTCCGTGGCGATGACCACGCAGTCCGCCGAGGTCAGCGCCTCGTCGGACAGCTCGACGCTGGCCAGGTCGATGCCGTCCTCGTCGACCCGCGCCACGTAGCGATCGTGGTAGCCGACCTCGGCGCCCTTGGCCTGCAGGAGCTGAATGATGTCCACCGCCGGGCTCTCCCGGATGTCGTCCACGCCGGGCTTGTACGCCACGCCCAGGACCAGGATGCGGCTGCCCCGGGTCGGCTTGCCCTGCCGGTTCAGGGCGTCCTGCACCTTCTCCACGACGAACTCGGGCATCTCGGCGTTGATCTCGCTGGCCAGCTCGATGAGGCGCGTGCGGTACTTGAGCGTCTTCATCTTCCAGGACAGGTAGTGAGGGTCCAGCGGGATGCAATGGCCGCCGATGCCGGGCCCGGGCCGGAAGGGCATGAACCCGAACGGCTTGGTCGCCGCCGCGTCGATGACCTCCCACACGTCGACGCCGAGGCGGTCCGCGACCTGGGCCATCTCGTTCACCAGCGCGATGTTGATGGCCCGGAAGGTGTTCTCCAGGAGCTTGGTCAGCTCCGCGGCCTCCGTGGAGCTCACCGGCACGACCCGGTCCATGATGCGGCCGTAGAAGTCGGCGCCCAGGGCCAGGCATCGTGCCGTGACGCCGCCGATCACCTTCGGCGTGTTGCGGACGCCCCAGGTCCGGTTCCCGGGGTCGACCCGCTCGGGGCTGAAACAGAGGAACACGTCTCTGCCCACCTCCAGGCCATGGCCCTCCAGGGCCGGCAGCACCAGCTCCCGCGTCGTGCCGGGGTACGTCGTGGACTCGAGGATGACGAGCTGACCGGGGCGGATGGAGGCGCTCACGGCCTCCGTGGCGGCCAGCACGTAGCTCACGTCGGGATCCCGGGTCTTGGAGAGGGGGGTTGGAACACAGACCAGGATGACGTCGCACTCGCCCAGCAGCGCGGCGTCCGTCGTGGCCTCGATGGTCCCCGCCTCCACCAGCGGCGCCAGCGCCGAGTCCTCCACATCGCCCACGTGGGACCGGCCCGCGCGCACTCCGTCCACCACCTCCTCCGAGATGTCCACGCCCAGCACCGGGTACCCCGACTCGGCCACCACCACCGCCAGCGGCAGGCCGACGTAGCCCAGCCCGATGATGCCGCAGCGGGCCGTACCCGACTCGATCCGCTCCCGCAGCCGGCTCTCCGCTTCGCTCATCCCGCTCCCTCCGTCGATCCGTCGTACAGCCCGGCGACCGCCCGCACCAGGCCGGGGATGGAATGGTCCGACGCCTCCACCGCCACCTCCAGCCCCAGTTCCCGGGCGGCCCGGCCGGTCACGGGACCGATCACGGCGACCCGCGCCCCGTGGAGCTCATGGCCCACCGCCTCCACGAAGCTCCGCGCCGAGGACGGCGAGGTGAACGTCACCACGTCGATCCGACCGGCCGCCAGCTCGCCGCGCATCGCCGGCGCACCCTCCGTGTTCGGCACCGTGCGATAGGCCGCCACGTCGTCCACCCGCGCGCCGGCCGCCCCGAGCCCGTCCGGCAGCACGTCCCGCGCCACCGCGGCCCGGGGCATGAGGAGCCGGGCGCCGTCCAGCCCGCCCGCGTCCAGCATCGCCTCCAGCAACCCCTCACCGTGCTGGTCCGATGGCACCACGTCCACCGTCAGCCCGCGCGCCTCCACGGCCTCGGCCGTGCCCCGCCCCACACACGCCACCCGCAAGTGCGCCATGTCGGCCGCGCCCCGGCCCGCCGCCTCCAGGGCCCGCCAGAACCACTCCACCCCGTTCGGCGAGGTGAGGACGAGCCAGTCGTACGAAGGCAATGCGTCCACCGCGCGGCGCAGCGGCTCCGGGTCCTCCGGCGCTGCCACGGCGATGGTCGGGTAGACCGGCGCCTCGGCGCCCAGCGCCTCCAGCGCTGCCACCATGGGGCCCGCCTGGTGCTCGGCCCGTGTGACGACGACGCGTCGACCCTCCAACGGCCTGTCCGTCCCTGTCATCTCGTCGACCCTCGTTCGTTCCGCCCGCCTGCTCCAAGCTACCGGGCCCGCGGCGGCGACACCATCCCGACGGCCACGATGCCGAAAGGCCGGCACCCCGCTGGATGCCGGCCCGGTTCCCCGCGGTCCGATCCCCCGGAACGGGTCAGACCGCCTTGCGGATCTTGTCCCCGGAGATGCACCGCGTACACACACGGACCCGCTTCTTGGTCCCATCCTCCGCGATGATCCGCACCCGCTTCAGGTTGGGGTTCCAGCGGCGACGCGTCTTGTTGTTCGCGTGGCTGACGTTGTTGCCGAAACGCGGCTTCTTGCCGCAGACGTAGCATTCGCGCGCCATGGTCTCCTACTCCCCACTCTCGCTGCCGCCACCGGATCGGGTCGGAACCACGCGCCGTACCTCGATGAACGACGTCGCGAACTCCGCCTGCATCCGCTGGCCTTCTTCCGTGATCGCGCCCGACTCCTCCCAGGCCGTGAGCACCGAGTCCGACATGACGTGCACCGTGCCCACCAGCGAGTACGCCGTCCCCACCTCCAGGTCGAACTCGCCCGCCGTGAGCAGCGACGAATCCGCCTTCGCCAGGTACGGCACCCCGTTGGGCATCTCCAGCCAGTAGGCCTGGGACCCCATCGTGCTCTGGGCCCGCATGCCGTTCAGCAGCACGTCCCCGCCCACGTAGCTGTCCGGGTCCGCCGCGAAGGTGTCCGGAGACACCCTCAGCGCACCGATCTCGCCCGCGAACGGGTCTTCCTCCTCCTCCACGACGGCGACCTGCGTCGGCTCGCTCTCCACCGACAGCCAGTACAGGAAGCCACCGACGGCGACCAGCGAGATCAGCATCCACAGCCACGTCAGGGCCCGGCGCGGCTTCTTGCGTTCGGTCTGCTCCATGGGTTCTCTACTCCACGAGCTCGATGATGGCCAGATCGGCGGCATCTCCCGCCCGATGCCCCACCTTGATCACCCGCGTGTAGCCGCCCGGACGATCGGCGTACCTCGGCCCGATGTCCTCGAACAGCTTCGCCAGCGCGTCCTTGTCATGGATCTTCCGGGCGACCAGCCGACGGGCATGCAGATCGCCCCGCTTCGCCTTCGTGATCAGCGGCTCGGCGTAGCCCCGCAGCTCCTTCGCCTTCGCCACCGTCGTCTCGATGCGGCCGTGCAGGAACAGCGACGTCGCCATGTTGCTCAGCATCGCGCCGCGATGCTCCGCCGTCCGGTTCAGCGGCCGCCCTTTCTTCCGGTGCCTCATCCTACCTCGACTCCTCTTCCACGACCGCCTCCGCCTCCGCCTCCGCCTCCTCCACCAGGTACAGCTCGCCGTCCTCACCCTGCTCCAGCTTCATGCCGAACTCCAGGTCGTGCTCCTGGACGAACTGGCGGATCTCTTCCAGCGACTTGATGCCGAAGTTCTCGATGTCCAGCATCTGCTCTTCCGTGCGCTGGACCAGGTCCGCCAGGGTGATGATGTTCTCCTTCTTCAGCGAGTTCACCGACCGGACCGACAGCTCCGCCAGGTCCTCGATGGGCCGCTCGAACAGGTCCCGCAGCGATGGCGGCACCTGCACCGCGCCCGGCACCGGCGGCTGTGGCTCCGCCGACTCGCCGAATCGCAACATATACTCCAGATGCTTCCGCGCCAGTTCGGCGGCGTACGCCACCGCGTCCTCCGGGTCCACGCTGCCGTTCGTCTCCACCGCCAGCGTCACCCGGTCGAAGTCCGTGCGCTGCCCGACCCGCGTCTCCTCCACCGTGAAGTTCGCCCGCAGCACCGGGTTGTAGATGGAGTCGATCCGTACCAGGTCCACCGGGCTCCCCTTCGGCAGCTCGTGCTCGTCCGCCGACACGAAGCCCCGTCCCCGGTTCACGTGCAGCGTCACGTTCACCTCCCGGTCCTCCTGGAGCGTGAACAGGTGATGGTCCGGGTCCCGGATCGTCACCGCGCCCGGCTTCTCGATGGCCGCCGCCGTCACCGGGCCCGCCTTCGTCGCCTTCAGCTCCAGCGCCGCCTCCGGCGTCTCCTCCTCCAGCGACAGCACCAGCGTCTTCAGGTTCTGGATGATCTGGTGCACGTCCTCCGCCACGCCCGCCACCGTCTGGTGCTCGTGCACCACACCGTCCATGCGGAACGCCCACACCGCCGAGCCCCGGAGCGACGACAGCACGATCCTTCGCACCGCGTTGCCCAGCGTCTGGCCGAACCCACGCCCCAGCGGCGCCATGACGAACTTGGCCGTCCGCCCATCCTCCGAGCGCTCCAGCACCTCGACCCGCTCTGGCAACACCAATCCGGTCACGTCCAGTTCCACTATGTCCCCCTGTTCACGTCTCGTCGCGAAAAGCAGAGCTGGAACACCTCTGCGTCCTCCCGCCTCTCGCCTTCCGCCTTCCGCCTTCCGCCTGCCGCCTGCCGTTTACTTCGAGTACAGCTCCACGATGAGCTGCTCCTGCACCGCCAGCGGGATGTCGTCCCGGCTCGGCCGCTCCAGCATCCGACCCGTACGGCTGTCCTCGTCCACCGCGAGCCAGCGCACCACGTCCGGCCGCGTCTTCGCCTCCAGCGCCGCCTGCACCGGGACCAGGTCCCGCGACGACTCCCGCACCCGGACCTCGTCGCCCGCCTTCACCTCGTAGCTCGGGATGTCCACCACCCGACCGTTCACCTCCGCGTGCCGATGCCGCACCAGCTGCCGCGCCTGGCGCCGGCTCTCCGCGAAGCCCAGCCGGTACAGCACGTTGTCCAGTCGCGATTCCAGCGAGACCAGCAGGTTCGCACCCGTCATCCCCGACTGCTTCGACGCCCGTACGAAAAGGTTCTTGAAATAGCGCTCCCCGACACCGTAGATCCGCTTCACCTTCTGCTTCTCACGAAGCTGAAGCGCGTAGTCCGACATCTTGCGCCGCCGCGCACGCGACAGCCCGTGCTGACCCGGCACGTAGTTCCGACGCTCCACCGGGCACTTCTCCGTGTAGCACTTGGTGCCCTTCAAAAAAAGCTTCTGCCCCTCACGGCGGCAGAGCTTGCAGACCGGTCCCGTATATCGCCCCATTGCTGGCCGTCTTCTCCTTCGCTCTGTTCTCGTCGGGGACGTCCTCCCGCCCGACGGTCTGGCGGTTTACATCCCTTGATCCCTGCCCCTCCCCTTCCTCCCCACGAAGGCCCGGGGGAGGCTAAACCCTCCGCTTCTTCGGCGGACGGCAGCCGTTGTGCGGGATCGGCGTCACGTCCCGGATCGACTTCACCTGGAGCCCCGCCGCCGCCAGCGCCTGGATCGCCGACTCCCGACCGCTGCCCGGGCCCTGCACCCGCACGTGCACCCGCTTCATCCCCAGCGCCGCCGCCTCCCGACCCACCTGCTCCGCCGAGACCGTCGCCGCGAACGGCGTCGACTTCTTCGAGCCCTTGAAACCCGCCTTCCCCGCACTGCCCCACACGACCACGTTGCCCTGCATGTCCGTGATCGTCACCAACGTGTTGTTGAAGGTCGCCTTGATGTGCGCGATCCCCTCCGCGTCCACCTGCTTCCGCGACCGCTTCCGCCCCGACTTCTTCGGATTCGCCATGGCCTCGCTCGTTCCGCGCCTACTTCCGCGGCGCCTTCTTCTTGCCCGCGATCGCCCGCTTCGGGCCCTTGTGCGTCCGCGCGTTCGTGTGCGTACGCTGACCCCGCACCGGCAACCCCCGACGATGCCGCAACCCTCGGTAGCACCCGATGTCCATCAACCGCTTGATGTTCATCGAGACCTCCGTCCGCAGCGCACCCTCCACCTTGTACTCGCTCTCGATGACCCGACGAAGCTTGTTCACCTCGTCGTCGTCCAGCTCGTGCACCCGGTGGGCCGGGTCCACCCCCGTCTCCTCCAGGATCTTCCGCGCCGACGAATCACCGATCCCGTATACGTACGTCAGCGCCACCTCGATCCGCTTGTTCCGCGGTAGATCGACCCCTGCAATCCGTGCCATGCTCTACCCCTGCCGCTGCTTGTGACGCGGGTTCTTCTTGCAGATCACCCGCACGACGCCCCGCCGCCGGATCACCCTGCAATGCTCGCAGATCGGCTTGACACTGCTGCGTACCTTCATCTCGCCACCTTCGTTTATCGGACAGCTTTAAAATGTATCAATCCCCACCTACATCATCAAGGGCACGCCCACGCCGATGCGGACGTCAGTCCGGCCCTGTCAGGATGCGGGGGCCATCCGCCGTGATGGCCACCGTGTGCTCGAAGTGGGCGCTGCGCCCGGCGTCCAGGGTGACCACGGTCCATCGGTCCTGCAGGGTGCGCACGCCTTCGACGCCGGCGTTGATCATGGGCTCGATGGCCACGACGAGTCCTCGCTCCAGGGCGGCGCCGTGGCCGGGTCGTCCGAAGTTGGGGATCTGGGGTTCCTCGTGAGGCTCCCGGCCGAGGCCGTGGCCCACGAGCTCGCGCACGACGCTGAAGCCGGCGGTCTCGGCGGCGGTCTGGACGGCGTGGCCGACGTCGCCGACGCGGTTGCCGACGTGGGCCTGTTCGATGCCGCGGTCCAGGGCGTCCCGTGTCACGTCCAGGAGGCGCCGGGTCTCGGCGTCGATGGAGCCGACGGGGAAGGTGCGGGCCGAGTCGGCGTACCAGCCGTCGAGGCGGACGCCGGCGTCGATGCTGATGGTGTCGCCGTCCTCCAGCACGCGTCGGGGGCTCGGGATGCCGTGGACCACTTCTTCGTTGGCGGACGCGCAGATGCTGCCGGGAAAGCCGTAGAGCCCTTTGAAGGCGGGCTCTGCGCCCGGGTGGTCGCGTATGAACTCCTCGGCGAAGCGGTCGAGCTCGCCGGTGCTGACGCCGGGTGTCACGCGAAGCCGCAGCTCCTGGAAGAGGCGACCCAGGATCGCGCCGGCCCGGGCGATGGCCGCGATCTCATCGGCGCTCTTGAGGTGGATCAAACCGCGGTCTGCTCCAGAGCTTGCACGATGTCGTCGGCGATGGCGTTCACCTGCTGGGCGCCATCGATGGTGAGGACCGGGACCGGGCTCTTCTCGTAGAACGCGATGAGCGGCTCGGTCTGGGCCCGGTAGACCTCCAGCCGCCGGCGCACGGTTTCCGCGTTGTCGTCCGGCCGCTGCACCAGCTCCGCGCCGCAGTCGTCGCAGACGCCCTCCTCCTCGGGCGGGTCGAAGTAGACGTTGTAGACGGCGTTGCAGGAGGGACAGCTCCGGCGTCCGCTGATGCGCTTGACGAGCTCCTCGTCCGGCACCTCGAGGACGACCACGGCGTCGAGGCTGCGACCCGCGTCCTTCATGAGGGGCCCCAGGGCCTCGGCCTGAACCAGGGTGCGGGGGAAGCCGTCGAAGATGATGCCCTTTTCCGTCTGCTCCAGGACTTCCCGGATGAGGCCCAGGATGACCTCGTCGGGGACGAGGTCGCCGGCGTCCATGTAGGACTGGGCCTTCTGCCCCAGCTCCGTGCCCTTGCGCACCGCCTCCCGCAGCAGGTCGCCCGTGGAGACCTTGCGCAGCCCCAGCCGTTCGACGAGGAGGGCCCCCTGGGTGCCTTTGCCGGCCCCGGGAGCCCCGAGAAGAATCAGATTCATGGTGCTCGTCTTCGGATTCGTTGTTCGTGTTCGTCTTCGTACTCGACCCGCACCGGACCCGGCTTCATCCCCTCAGCCGCTCGACCTCGCCGACGGCGACGAAGACGTTCCGCTCACATGTACCGCTGGCGGCCGCGGAACCGCACGCGGCCCTTCTTCATGAATCCTTCGTAGTGCCTCAGCAGCAGATGCTGCTGCATCTGCTGGACGGTGTCCAGGCCGACGCCCACGACGATGAGCAGCGACGTGCCGCCGAAGAAGAAGAGCTGGATGTCGAAGGCGTCGAAGATGAAGAACGGGAGCAGCGCGATGGCCGCCAGGTAGAACGACCCGGGCAGCGTCACGCGGCTCAGCACGTGGTCGATGTACTCGGCCGTGCGGGTGCCCGGCTTCACCCCCGGGATGAAGGCGCCCTGCTTCTTCAGGTTCTCGGCCAGGTCCACCGGGTTGAAGATGATGGCCGTGTAGAAGTAGGTGAAGAAGATGATCAGGACGGTGTAGCTCAGGTAGTACCATGTGCTCCCCGGCTGGAACGCCTGGGAGAACTGCTGCAGAGCCGGGATGCTGCTGAAGGCGGCCACCGTGCCCGGCACGATGATGATGGACTGGGCGAAGATGATGGGCATCACGCCCGCCGAGTTGATCCGGAGCGGGATGAAGCTCTTCTGGCCCTCCCGGACCCGGCCGCGGCCCATGACCTTGCGCGGGATCTGGACCGGCAGCTTCCGGGCGGCCATGGTCATGGCGACCACGCCGGCGACCACGCCGATCATCACGGCGACGAGCACCACCAGCGCCACGATGGAGATGACTCCGGTCTGGACGGCCTCCAGCGTGCGCACCATGGCGCCGGGGAAGCCCTCGATGATGGAGAAGAAGATCAGGAGCGACATCCCGTTCCCGATCCCCCGCTCGGTGATCTGCTCGCCGAGCCACATGACCAGCACGCCGCCGGTGGTGAGGACCAGCGTCATGGTGAGCAGGAAGCCGAGGCCCGGGTTCAGCACGGCGCCTTCGATGCTCTGCAGGTAGATGGAGTAGCCCCACGCCTGCGCCGCCGACAGCCCCACCGTGGTGTAGCGCGTCCACTGGGTGAGCTTCTTCCGGCCCTCCTCCCCCTCCTTCTGCATCTTCTCGATGGTGGGGAAGACCGCCGCCAGCAGCTGGAACATGATGCTGGCGGAGATGTAGGGCATGATGCCCAGGGCGAACACCGTGGCCCGGGAGAGTGCGCCGCCCACGAACATGTCGTAGACCCCGAACAACGTGTTCTGGAGCTGCCCGAACTGGGCCTCCAGGGCGTTCACGTCGATCCCCGGCGCCGTGATGTGGGCGCCGATGCGGTAGATCAAGAGCACCCCGAGCGTGAAGAGGATCTTCTCCTTCAGCTCGGGGATCCGGAACAGGTTGGGGATCGGGTTCGCCATGCCCTAGTCCTCCAGTACTTCTGCCGTTCCGCCGGCCTTCTCGATCTTCTCCCGGGCACCCGCGCTGAAGGCGTGCGCCTTCACCGTGACGGCCCGCTCCAGCTCGCCCTTGCCCAGGATCTTGACCCCCGCATCCCGGCCCAGGTCCACGAGGCCCGCCTCGTGGAGGATCGCGGGCGTCACCGTCGCGTCCGGCAGGCTCTCCAGGTCCCGCACGTTGACGATCTGCCACACTCGCCGGTTCCGGGAGTGGAAGCCCCGCTTCGGCACCCGGCGCTGCAGCGGCATCTGGCCGCCTTCGAACCAGGGCCGGTGCTTCATGCCGCTCCGGGACTTCTGGCCATTCTGTCCACGGCCCGCCGTCTTGCCGGTCCCCGAGCCCGGACCGCGTCCCAGCCGCTTCCGGTCCCGGCTCGCGCCCTTCGGCCTGCGCAGGTTGCTCAGGTCCACCATCGTCTACTCCTCGCCCTCGGGCTCCACCACCTCGACCAGGTGGGAGACCTGCTGGATCATTCCGCGAATCGACGGGTTGTCCGGCTGCTCCACCGTCTGCTGGTGGCGCCGGAAGCCCAGCGCCCGCAGCGTGTCGCGGTGCCGGCGGGGGCTTCCCAACCCGCTCTTCTTCTGCCGGATCTTGAGCGTCGTCTTCTTCTTAGCCATGGGCCTTCAGCTCCTGCACGCTGATGCCCCGCTCCCGCGCCACGTCCTCCGCCGTCACCAGGGACTGGAGCCCCTGCATGGTCGCACGGGCCGTGTTCACCGGGTTGTTCGAGCCCAGGCTCTTCGTGAGCACGTCCTTCACGCCGGCCGCCTCCAGCACCGACCGCACGGCACCGCCGGCGATCACGCCCGTGCCCGGGCTCGCCGGCTTCAGCATGACCCGGGCCGCGCCGATCCGACCGATGATCTCGTGGGGCAGCGTGGCACCGTCCACCAGCGGGATGTCCACCATGTCCCGGCGCGCCTGCTCCATCCCCTTCCGGATGGCCTCCGCCACCTCGTTGGCCTTGCCCATGGCAATGCCCACGCGGCCCTTCTTGTTCCCCACCGCACACAGCGCCGTGAACGAGAACCGGCGGCCACCCTTCACCACCTTGGCCACCCGGTTCACGTGGATGACGTTCTCGATGAGGTCCGTGTCGTTGTCCCGACCGCCTCGGCCCCGCCTGTCTCTCGCCATGTCCCGCCTGTCTCCCGCTCGCTCGCAGCTAGAATTCGAGCCCGGCCTCGCGGGCGCCATCCGCGAACGCCGCGACCCGGCCGTGATACAGATACCCGCCCCGGTCGAACACGACGCGCTCGATGCCGGCCTTCGTCGCCTTCTCGGCCAGCTTCTTCCCGGCCTCCACGCTCAGGTCCTTCTTCGTGGTGTCCTTCTTCTTGCGCAGCGCATCGAAGTCCGACGATGCCGTGGACACGCCCAGCAGCACCGCGCCCGTCGTGTCGTCCACCACGTGGCCCTGGATGTTCTTGGACGAGCGGTGCACCACCAGCCGCGGCCGCTCCGGTGTGCCGTACACCTTTCGACGCACCCGCTTGTGCCGCCTGCGTAGCTGGGCTTCCCGCCTGTTCGTCTTCGCCTTTCTCGCCATCTCCGCCTACGCTCCGGTCTTGCCCGCCTTGCGGCGGACGTGCTCGCCCATGTACCGGATCCCCTTGCCCTTGTACGGCTCCGGCGGCCGCACGGCCCGCAGCTCGGCGGCGACCTGCCCCACCTTCTGCTTGTCCGGGCCTTCCACCACCACCGTCGTCGGGCTCGATGCCGTCAGCGTGATCCCCTCCGGCTCCGGATACTCCACCGGGTGGGAGTAGCCCACGTTCAGCACCAGGTTCTTCCCTCGCTTGTCGGCACGATAGCCCACGCCGATGATCTCCAGCTCCCGCTTGAAGCCCTGGTCCACGCCCCGCACCATGTTCGCCACGAGCGCGCGGGTCAGCCCGTGTAAGGCGCGGTGCGCCTTGGTCTCGCCCTTCCGCTCCACGATCACCTGGCCGTCCGTGACCTGGACCTTCACCTCCGGGCGCAGCGCCTGGGTCAGCTCGCCCTTCGGACCTTTCACCGTCACCGTGCCCGACTTGGCCGTCACCGTGACGCCCTCCGGGATCGGGACCGGCATCATTCCGATTCGTGACATCTCCGCCTCCCGACTACCAGACCGTCGCCACGACCTCGCCGCCGATGTGGCGCTCACGCGCCTCCGCATCGGTGAGCAGGCCCCGCGAGGTCGACACGATGGCGATCCCCAGCCCGTTCCGGACCCGGGGCAGCTCGTCCGCGCCCCGGTAGCGTCGCCGACCCGGCCGCGAGATCCGCTTCAGCTCCCGGATCACCGGCCGGTCCTCGTGATACTTCAGGTAGACCCGCAGCACGCCGAACCGGCCGTCATCCAGGACCTTGTAGTCGTGGATGTAATGGTTCTCCTTGAGCAGCCGCGCGATGTTCGTCTTCATCTTCGACACCGGCATGTCCACGCGCTTGTGGCCCGCTTGCTGCCCGTTGCGGACCCGTGCCAGCATGTCGGCGATGGGATCGGTCATCATGGCTTCACGTCTCTCCTATAGTATCCGGACCCAGCCCCGGACTTGTAGGAATCCGGTGCATCGTCACCAGCTCGCCTTCCGGACTCCGGGGATCTCGCCGTTCAGCGCCATCTCCCGGAAACAGATCCGGCAGATGCCGAACTTGCGCAGGTACCCCCGCGCCCGGCCGCACCGGTTGCACCGGTTCTTGCCCCTGGTCGAGTACTTGGGCTTCCGTTTCGCCTTCTCGATGTGTGCCTTGCGCGCCATGCCTCAGTCCTCGGGTCCGGCGATGTCTTCCCCGCTCACCACCACGGGCGTCTCGCCGCCGAACGGCATGCCCAGCTCCCGGAGCAGCGCCACCGCCTCGTCATCCTTCTCCGTGTTCGTCACCAGCGTGATGTCCATCCCGTGGACCTCTTCGATCTCGTCGTAGTCGATCTCCGGGAAGATCATCTGCTCCTTCACGCCCAACGTGTAGTTCCCGCGCCCGTCGAACGACCGCGTCGGCAGGCCCCGGAAGTCCCGGATGCGCGGGATCGCCACGTTCACCAGCCGGTCCAGGAACTCGTACATCCGGGTCCGACGCAGCGTCACCTTGACGCCCACCGGGTTCCCCTCCCGCAGGGAGAAGTTCGAGATGGACTTCCGCGCCCGGGTCACCACCGGCTTCTGCCCCGTGATGCGCGCGACCTCGTCCACCACCGAGTCCAGGAGCTTCGGGTTCCGCGACGCCTCGCCCAATCCCACGTTCACCACGATCTTCCGCAGACGCGGCACGCGGTACGTGTTCTCGATCTGGAGCTCGTCCCGGAGCCGGTCCCGGACCCGCTCCTCGTAGTGCTGCTGCAGCCTCGGCTTCATCGTCTTCCTCGACTACTCGCGCGTCTTCGGGATGGGCTGACCGCTCTTCACCGCGACGCGCTCCTTCGTGCCGTCCTCCTCCACACGCATGCCGACCCGGGTCGGCTCCCCGGTGGACGGGTCGATGAGCATGACGTTCGACGCGTGGATCGGCGCCTCGAACGTGATGATCCCGCCTTCCGGGTTCTCGTCCGACGGCCGCGTGTGCCGCTTGCGCAGGTTCACGCCCTCCACCACGACCCGGTTCTCCTTCGGGATCGCTCGCAATACCGTGCCTTCCAGGCCCGCGAAGTTGCCCCGGATCACCTTGACCCGGTCGCCTTTGCGGATCCGCATCTTCACGGCACGCGTGCTCTTCTTCTTGCCGCGCGTGCCGACTCCGAACTGCCGTCGTGGCATGACTAGATTACCTCCGGTGCCAGCGACACGATCTTCATGAACCGCTTCTCCCGCAGCTCCCGACCCACCGGCCCGAAGATGCGCGTCGCCCGCGGCTCACCCAGGTCGTTGATGATGACCGCCGCGTTGTCGTCGAAGCGGATGTACGTCCCGTCCTTGCGCCGCGTCTCCTTCGCCGTCCGCACCACCACCGCCCGGGCCACCTCGCCCTTCTTCACCGTGCCGTTCGGCAGCGCATCCTTCACCGCCACCACCACGATGTCGCCCACGCGCGCGTAACGCCGCCGCGAACCGCCCAGCACCCGGATGCACTTCGCCTTCTTCGCGCCCGAGTTGTCGGCGATCTTCAGCATCGATTCCTGCTGAATCATCGTCCTCGTTCTCCAGTCCAGGCACGGGGCCCGCCCCGCGCTACTTCGCTCGCGTCACGATCTCGACGAGCCGCCAACGCTTCGTCCTCGAGAGCGGGCGCGTCTCCATGATCCGCACCACATCGCCCTCCCGAGCGTCGTTGTCCTCGTCGTGGGCGTGGTACTTCTTCGTCCGTATGAGCTGCTTGCCGTACAGCTTGTGTGCGACCTGGCGCTCCACCGCCACCACCACGGTCTTGTCCATCTTGTCGCTCACGACCGTGCCGATCCGGGTCTTGCGCTCGTTCCTCGTCGTCTCCGTCATGTGCTCGCTCGTTCCCAGGCCTGGGCCACGCCCTAGTCCGTCTCCGCCGCGGCGTCCGCCAGCTCCTGCTCGTGGAGGATCGTCTTCATCCGGGCCACGTCCTTCTTCAGCTCACGGATCAGGCGCGGGTTGTCCAGCGCCTGCGTCGCCGAGCGGAAGCGCAACCGGAACAGCTCCTCCTTCGTCTCGTTGATCCGGGCCTCGATCTCCGGACGGGTCAGCTCGCGAATCTCGTCCGCCGTCACGACTCACCTCCGAACCGCCGGGTCACGAAATGCGACGCCACCGGCAGCTTGGCCGCCGCCAGTTGGAACGCGCGCCGGGCCGTCGACTCGTCCACGCCCTGCAGCTCGAACATGACCCGCCCCGGCTTCACCACGGCGACCCACGACTCCGGGTTGCCCTTCCCCTTGCCCATCCGCGTCTCGGCCGGCTTCTTCGTCACCGGCTTGTCCGGGAAGATCCGGATCCAGACCTTCCCGCCCCGCTTGATGTGGCGCGTCAGGGCGACACGGGCCGCCTCGATCTGCCGGTTCGTCACCCAGCCCGGCTCCGTCGCCTGGAGACCGTAGTCCCCGAAGTCCACGGTGTTGCCTCGCTGGGCCGTCCCCTTCATCCGGCCCTTCTGCTGCTTCCGGTATTTGACCCGCTTCGGCGCAAGCATGTGCCCGTTCCTCTACTCGTCAGCCCGTCGAATACGTGCGGCCGCGGCGGTCCTCCACCACCTCGCCCTTGAAGATCCACACCTTCACGCCGCACGTACCGTATGTCGTCTTCGCCGTCGACCGTGCGTAGTCGATGTCCGCCCGCAACGTGTGCAGGGGCACGCGGCCCTCGTGGTACCCTTCCACCCGGGCGATCTCCGCACCGCCCAACCGGCCGCCGCACTGGATCTTGATCCCCTCGGCGCCGGCCCGCATGGCCGACTGCACGGCCCGCTTCATGGCCCGGCGGAACGAGATCCGCTGCACGAGCTGGTGGGCCACGTTGTCCGCCACCAACTGCGCGTCCAACTCCGGACGCTTCACTTCCTCCACGTTGATGGAGACCTCGCTGCTCGTGACGTGGGCCAGCTCGTCGCGCAGCTTGTCCACCTCCGAGCCCTGCTTGCCGATCACCACCCCCGGCCGCGCCGTGTGCACCGTCACCACGATCTTCGACGGCTTGCGCTCGATCTCCACTTCCGAGACCGCTGCGTGGCCCAGCCGCCGGTGCAGGTACTTCCGGATCGTCTCGTCCTCCTCGAGCAGCTTCCCGAAATCCCGCTCGGCGTACCAGCGCGACTTCCACCCCTTGATGACTCCCAGGCGGAACCCACGAGGATGCGTCTTCTGTCCCATTCGCTACTCCCTCCGGTCCACGACCACGGTCACATGGCTCGTCGGCTTGCGGATCGGGGCCGGCCGCCCCATGGCCGCAGCCCGCCAGCGCTTCAGGCGCGGACCTTCGTTCACGTACGCCTCCTTCACGTACAGCGTGTCCACGTCCAGCACCTCGCCGGCCTGGTCCGCCTTGTCACGGGCGTTCGCCACCGCCGAGCGGAGCGCCTTGTCGATGGCCACCGACGCACGCTTCTTCGAGAACTGAAGCAGCGCGTACGCCTCGCCCACGTCCTTGCCCCGGATCATGTCGATGACCAGGCGCATCTTGCGCGGGCTCTGCTGCACGAATTTCGAAATCGCCCGGGCTTCCATGTCCTCTCGTCCCTACATCAGCTTCGAGCGCTTGTCGGCCAGCTTGCCGCCGTGCCCGCGGAACAGCCGCGTCGGCGCGAACTCGCCGAGCTTGTGCCCGACCATGTTCTCCGTGATGTACACCGGGATGAACTTGTTCCCGTTGTGCACCGCCAGCGTGTGTCCCACGAACTCCGGCGAGATCGTCGACGCCCGCGCCCAGGTCTTCACGACCTTCTTCTCGTTGCGCGAGTTCATCACCTCGATCTTCTCGAGGAGCTTGTCGTCGATGTACGGCCCTTTCTTGATCGAACGGCTCATGTCTCTCGCTCAGTCTCCTTCAATCCGGTCCCGACCACCTCGGTGTATCGCCTTCTCGAATCCGAATTCGGATTCGGATTCGGCCTCACTTCGTCGCCTTGCCCCGCTTCCGGCCCCGCACGATGAAACGGTCCGAGTCCTTGTTCCGCTTCCGGGTCTTCTTCCCTTCCGGCTTGCCCCACGGTGACGTCGGCGGTCGGCCGCCGGAGGAGCGGCCCTCGCCGCCGCCCAGCGGGTGGTCCACCGGGTTCATGGCCACGCCCCGCACCTTGGGGCGGCGACCCTTCCACCGCGACGCGCCGGCCTTCCCCGACTGGCGCAGCTCGTGGTCCACGTTGCCCACCTGGCCCACGGTGGCGATGCAGTCCTTCGGCACCATGCGGACCTCGGTGGAGGGCAGCCGGATCGTCACGAAGTCGCCCTCCTTCGCCACGACCTGGGCCCCCGCGCCCGCGGACCGGACGATCTGGGCGCCCTTCTTCGGTTTGAGCTCCACCGCGTGGACCGTCGTCCCCAGGGGCATCTCGCCCAGCGGGAGCGCGTTCCCGACCCGCACGTCGGCGCCCGGGCCGGACACGATGGTGTCGCCCTGGTTCAGCCCGCGGGGGTGCAGGATGTAGCGCTTCTCCCCGTCGACGTAGTGGATCAGGGCGATGTTCGCCGACCGGTTCGGGTCGTACTCGATCTCGGCGACCCGGCCCGGCACGCCCGGCTTGTCCCGCCGGAAGTCGATGCGACGGTACCGGCGCTTCGCGCCGCCGCCCCGCCGCCGCGTCGTGATGTGGCCGTGGTGGTTCCGGCCACCGGTCTTGTGCAGCGGCTCCACGAGGCTCTTCTCGGGGCCCTTGCGCGTGATGTCCTCGCTCTCGACGACCGAGCGGTACCGCTGGCCCGCCGTGACCGGCTTGAACTTCTTGATCGCCATCGGTCTCAGATCCCTTCGTACACGTCGATGCGCTCGCCTTCGGCGAGCTTGACGATCGCTTTCTTGTAGCCCGGCTTCTTGCCCAGGCTCCGACCCACCCGGCGCCACTTCCCCCGCACGTTCATGGTCCGGACCTTCCGGACCTTCACGTCGAACAGCGACTCCACCGCCCGGCGGATCTCGATCTTGTTCGCATCCTTCGCCACCACGAAGGTGACGGTGTTCTGCTCGTCCATGGCGATGGTGGAGCGCTCCGTCACCACCGGCCGGATGATCACGTCCCGCGGGTCACGCATGCGCGACCTCCTCCGCCCGCTCCAGCGCGTCCGCCTCGATGATGACCGTCTCCGCCCAGAGCAGCTCGTAGGCCGACTCCTCCCCGAAGGGCATGACGTGCACACCCTGCAGGTTCCGGGCGGACAGGTGCACGTTGGGCTTGTGGCCGTCCGTCAGGATCAGCACGTTGCCCGACGCCTCGGCGCCCTCCAGGAGCGCCACGATCCGCTTCGTCTTCGGCTGCTCCAGCTCCAGCCCCTCCACCAGGACCACCTTCCCGTCCTCCGCCCGGGCGTTGTACGCCGAGCGCCGCGCCAGCCAGCGCACCTTCTTGGGCACCCGCTGACTGTAGTTCCGGTCCGGGCTCGGCCCGAAGACGACCCCGCCGCCGTCCCACTGCGGTGCCCGGATCGTGCCCTGCCGGGACCGGCCCGTGCCCTTCTGCCGCCACGGCTTCCGGCTCCCGCCCCGGACCATGCTCCGGGACTTGGTCGACGCCATGGCCCGGCGCTGGTTCGCCCGGTACGCCTTCACCGTCTGCCACAGGGCCGGCTCGTGCACGACGCCGTCGAAGAGGGAGGCGGGCAGCGTCTTGCCCGTCTTCTTCTTCTCGCCGTCCGCCGTGATCACACGTGCTTTCATGCTCTCCGTCCCTCCGTCGTCACGCCGTGCGGATCAGGACCGTGCCGCCCCGCGAGCCCGGGACCGCGCCCCGGACGAACAGCAGGTTCCGCTCGGCATCGATGCGCTCGACCGTGAGGTTCCGGATCGTCCGTCGGGTGTTCCCCATCTGGCCGGGCAGCTTCTTGCCCTTGATCACCCGCGACGGGTCGGTGCCCGGGCCCATGGAGCCCGGCGTGCGCGCGTCGGGGTGGCCGTGCGAGCCCGGCCGGCCCGCGAAGCCGTGACGCTTCACCACGCCCTGGAAGCCCCGCCCCTTCGTCGTGCCGGTGACCTTCACCTTCTGGCCCACCTCGAACTGCTCCACCGTGAGCTCCTGGCCCGCCTCGAGCTCCGTCGTCTCCTCGACCCGGAACTCCCGCAGCACCGCGGGCGCCGACTCCAGCCCGACCCGGGCCGCGTGGCCCCGCTCGGGCAGGCTCGCGTGCTTCTCCTTCTTCGCACCGTACCCGAGCTGCACGGCGTTGTAGCCGTCCGTCTCCGTCGTCTTGATCTGTACCACCGGGCACGGCCCCGCCTCGATGACGGTGACCGGGACCACGGTCCCGTCCTCGTTGAAGACCTGCGTCATGCCCAGCTTGCGTCCGATGAGTCCAACCATGGGCGACCGCCTAATCCACCTTGATCTCGACGTCCACGCCCGCCGGCAGATCCAGCTTCGTGAGTGCGTCGATGGTCTGCGGCCGCGAGTCGATGATGTCGATGACGCGCTTGTGCGTCTTCAGCTCGAACTGCTCGCGGCTCTTCTTGTCGATGTGCGGCGAACGCAGCACCGTCCACCGCTGGGTCCGCGTCGGCAGCGGCACCGGCCCGCTCACCTGCGCCCCGGTCTTCTCCGCCGTCCGCACGATGTCCGACGCCGTCTGATCGATCACCGCGTGATCGAACGCCTTCAGCCGAATCCTGATCTTCCCGTCGTCTGCCATGCTCTGCCCCGTCAGTCGATGATCTCGGTAACGACGCCGGCGCCGACGGTGCGGCCGCCCTCCCGGAT
>CAYQCY010000072.1:0-18848 GCA_964416095.1 uncultured Gemmatimonadaceae bacterium | reverse complement strand
TTCAGGGATGTGACATTATCGCACCGCCTTATTAGTTTGTCAACACCTTCTGAGACCATCGCCATGAACGCGCTGACCCCTCGTCTCGTCCTCATCCTGATCCTGCTCCTCGCCGCCCACGGCCAGGCCCGGGCCCAGATCCCCGTCCTCGACAGCGGCCCCGTCGCCCTCGACCTCACCGGCTACGTCCGCTCCCTCACCGCCGTCCACGACGCCGGCTTCGACCTCCCCTCCGTCGACCGCCGCACCGGCCTCAACGCCGAAGTCGTACGCCTGAAATGGCAGGCGCGGCATGGCGAGCGCGTTGTGCTCGATGTGCACAACCGGCTCCAGCTCGATGTGTCGACGGCGCAGACGGCGTTCGGGGAGTCGGTGGCGGGGTTCGGGGTGAGCGCGGTGCCGGGCCGGACGATCGAGCTGGACGCCCGGCTCATCGAGGAAGAGGGGCTGCACCTGTGGCATGATGTGGACCGGCTGGCGTTGACGGTGTACACGGAGATCGCGGATGTGACGGTGGGCCGTCAGGCGATCACGTGGGGGATCTCGAGTCTGTTCCCGGTGGCGGACCTGTGGGCGCGGTTCAGCCCGTTCGAGCTGGACACGGAGGAGAAGCCGGGGATCGACGCGGTGCGGGCGTTGTCGTACCCGGGCGAGGGGCTGGAGCTGGACGTGGTGGTGGCGGACCGTGGTCGGCGGGACGACTGGTCGGCGGGTGCTCGTCTCACGGCGCAGCTACGGTCGGCGGATGTGTGGGGCGGCGTCGGCAAGTTCTGGAACGAGATTCTCGCCATGGCGGGCGCCGGCTGGCTCTTCGACCAGACGAAGGTGCGAGCGGAGGCGGTGCTGCCCTGGAACCTGGACGGAGACACGCTGGACCTGCCCCGGATGACGGTGGGCGCGGACTGGCTGAGCGCGAAGGTCAGCCTGTCGGGCGAGTATCATTTCAACGGCGTGGGGGTGGAGGATGCGAGCGCGTACGCCGCTCGGCTGGCGGATCCCCAGTTCGCCCGGGGTGAGAGCTACTACCTGGGCAGGCACTACGTGGGCGGGTTGGTGAGCTGGGCTGTGGACCGTCAGGAGCGTGTCCGCGTGTCCGGCACCGTGCTGGTGAACCTGACGGATCCGAGTGCGGCGCTGACGCCGGTCGTCTCCTACGACGTGGGTCAGAACACGAGCATGTCCATCGGCACGCTGCAGACGCTGGGCCAGAGGCCGCTGGTGGCGGTGCCGCCGCGTATCCGGAGCGAGTACGGGACCTACGGGACCCTCTGGTTCACGCGGTTGTCGGTGTATTTCTGAGCTATCCCCCTCCATCGGCCACGGCCGTGACGAAGATCTCCGCCAGCTCGGCGGGGGTGTTGATGCCCGCGGGCTCGGAGAACGACACTGTCGTGCTCTTCACCTCACCGTCGGGCATGCGGACGGCGAGGAGCCATTGGCGTGCGTCCGCGTCTGCCTGGACGTGGAGGACGTCCGGGGGGATCCCGGCTTCCGTGAATCTTGCGGCGATGGCCTGCGCGACCTCTTCGGTGTCGTATGGCGGTAGCATGTTGCCTTGTTGGCTCGGTGATGCCGCACGCCGGCGGCGCCTGTACTCACTACCCCGGGGCGACCCGTGAGTTTGGTTCACGGCAAGGCGCACGGTGTACCGGCGAGGTCCTGGAGCGGTCGCGGAAGCCGTCAGCAGTCAGAGGTTAGCGCCTGTCTCGCGGCACGGACGGCTTGCCGCGGAGAGCCACCTTACCGGCGGCGTCCGTTCAGCGCTTCGCGATACGCAGGGCGTAGCGCCCAACGGAATGCACCGTGAAGATAGCTCTCCACCGGAGGTCTTCTGCCCCCGGAATGGCTGCGCTGACGGCTGAAGGCTGACAGCTTCCGACTTGGACGATACCTTGCCACCGCGATGACCCGTATACCCGCCGCCGCCCGGGCCGCCCACGCGGCCATCGAATACCTGAGCGCCGACCTGCTGGGCGGGCCCCGGGTCGTGAAGCAGGCGTGGGCCATCGACCTGCACAAGGGCGCCACCGGGCTCGTCGTGCTGGTCCTCATGTGGGCATACGATGCCTGGACCGTCCCGGCGTGGGTCTACCTGGCCCTGCACGGCAGCTACGGTGTGGCGTGGGTCCTCAAGGACGCGGCGTTCCCGGACCGGAGCTGGCAGCGGCGCGTGACCTGGGGCGGCGCCCTCTTCACTTTCGTGGCGCTCGGGATCTACTGGCTGTTCCCGTGGTTCCTGGTCTCCGGCGTGCTGGGCCAGGCGCCGCCGGGCCCGCCGCTTCTCGCCCTGGCCATCGCCCTCCACACCATCGGGCTCGGGCTCATGCTCGCGGCCGACGCGCAGAAGCACTTCACGCTGCGCGAGGGTCCGCACCTCATCCAGGACGGTCTCTTTCGCCGCGTCCGGCACCCCAACTACCTGGGCGAGATGATGCTGTACGGCGCGTATGCCGTCCTGGTGAACCACTGGCTGGCCTGGGTCATCCTGGGCGCCACGTGGCTCGTGGTCTTCCTGCCGAACATGCTGGTCATGGAGGCGTCGCTGGCCCGGTACCCGGAATGGGAGGGGTATCGGGCCAAGACGGGGATGGTGGTGCCGCGAGTCGTGGGGCTGCGGGGATCGGCGGATCCGTGACCCGTAACCCGTGACCTCACGACGAGCTTAGAACGTCTTCTCCCCCAACGTCGGCTCCTTGTCCGTCCTGGTCCCGAGCTTGATGGCGGTGGAGAGCCGGACGGTGCCCTCGGCGTGGAGCGTCTCGTGGACGCGCTTGATGGCGGCGAAGATGTCGTCCAGCTCGCCTTCGACGTTGGTGCCGTAGGCGTGAAGCTGGGCGTTGAGGCCGGCGTCGGCCAGGATGCCGTGAGCGCGCTTGACCTCGTCGCGCACGGACACGCCGGCGCCGATGGGGATGACCTGGATCTCTGCGACGGCTTTCATGGTGCAACCTCCCGATCTCGTTCCACGTGCTGCCCGGTGCATTTCGATGCATGAATGGTTCCGGCCCGGCCGCTCGGGCAGCGCCATCCCGCCTCCTGCCGGTTCCGAGCGTGCGCCTTCCCGCTACCGGTTGTGGCCCACGGCACGACCGGGCACCTTCAGGACGGCGCCGCGGACGGCGCCGGGAGGAACGCGGGCCAGGCCATCCGTGGAAGCCCGGGGGCATAGTGCGCAACCCGCTTCAGCCGCGTCGCTGGCAACGGCTCACCGGCCGTGTGCTCACCCTCGTCGTCATGCTGGCGGTGGCGCACCTCCTCATGGCGTTCCCGCTCTCCGCGTCGCCGGCGGCAGCCGCCACCCTGCGCCTCGGCTTCCTGCTGCTGGCCTCCTACGTCGCGGGCCGGATCGCCCGAGGGGCGGCCCTCCCGGCCATCACCGGGTCCATGCTCCTGGGCCTGCTGGTGGGGCCGTACATCCTGGGCGTGATGACGACGGAGAGCGTGGACCGGCTCCACGTGATCAACGAGATCGCCCTGAGCCTCATCGCCCTCTCCGCCGGCGGCGAGCTGCGGATCGCACGGGTCAAGGAGCGCCTTGCCAGCATCGGGCTCATCACGGCCTCGCAGCTCGTCATCGTTTTCGGCCTGGTCGGCGGGATCGTGTTCCTGGCTCGGGGCCTGTTCCCGTTCCTGGAGGGTCGTCCGGCCCGGTCGGCGCTGGCCGTGGCGCTCGTCATGGGGCTCATCGCCGTGGCCAAGTCGCCGGCCACGACCATCGCGGTGATCACGGAGGAGCGTGCCCGGGGGGCCCCTCACCGACGTGGTTCTCGGCATCACGGTGATCAAGGACGTCCTGATCCTCATCCTCACGGCGCTGGTCATCCCGCTGGCGGGCATGATCGCGCGCCCGGACCGGCCCTTCGACGCGACGGCGCTCCAGGAGGTGTCGCTGACCATCGTCCTGTCGCTGGGCCTGGGCATCCTCTTCGGCTTCACCATCAGCCACATGATGCAACGGATCCGGGAGCGGCAGGTGCTCCTGATCCTGGCCGTGGCGTTCCTGGCGGTGGAGCTGGCCGAGACCGTGGGGCTCGAGTACATCCTGGTCTCCATGGCGGCCGGGTTCGTCGTGCAGAACTTCTCCGACGAAGGGCCGGATCTCATCGCGGCGCTGGAGGCCAACTCCATGCCGATCTTCGCCCTCTTCTTCGCCCTGGCCGGCGCGGCCGTGGACCTGCCGGCCCTGGCCACGGCCTGGAAGATCGCCGCCGTGGTCGTCATCGCCCGCTTCCCCGCCCTGTACCTCAGCACCTACGTGGGTGCCCGCCTGGCCGGGGAATCCTACGCCATCCGCCACCGGTCCTGGACCGGGTTCATTGCGAAAGCCGGCGTCTCTCTGGGAATCGCGGCCCTGGTCCGGACCCGCTTCCCGGAGCTGGGGCCCGACGTGGCCACCATCATCATCGCCATGGTGGCCGTGAACCAGCTCCTGGGCCCGCCGCTCTTCCGCTGGGCGCTGGTCCGGTCCGGGGAGAGCCGGGTGGACGAAGCCGCCGGGCCGACCTGAGGGCCGTCCAGCCCCCGGGGCGGAGTCGTCAGGACAGCTCGTAGAGCCGGTCCGCCAGCTCGAGCAGGTAGCCGCGACCGGCGTCTTCATCCTCCAGCGCCCCGGTCCAGCGATCCGGGAACGCCTCCGCCCCCTGGTACGCTCCCGCCAGCGCACCGGCCATGGCGCCGACGGTGTCCGTGTCGCCGCCCAGGCCCACCGCCTGCACGACGACGTCCTCCGCCGCGCCGGCGGCGGACAGGAACGCCCACAACGCGGCCGGCACCGACGCGCTGGCCCGGACACCGACGCCCAGGCGATCCACGGCGTCGTCCGCGTCGGCGTCCGGGCGGTCCCGGATCCATGCCAGCCTGGACTTCACCTCGTCGGGCCAGTCCGCGGCGCCCACGAGGCCATCCACGAAGGACTCGGGCCGGAGACAGCCGGTCTCGACCTCGAGCGCCGCCTGCACGGCCAGCGCCTGGAGCCGTGCGCCGGCGAGGCCCACGGGATGGGTGTGGCCCGTCACCTCGGCCTGGGCCGCCGCAGCGGCCATCACCGCTTCCGGGTCCGACGGGAATGCCAGCGCCAACGGCGCGACCCGCATGGCGGCGCCGTTGGCCCACGACCCGCCGGGCAGCCGTGTCTCCTCCACCACGCCCCGCCACGCCTCGCCGGCGGCGATGCGACGCAGGATGCGATGCGTGTTCCCGCCATAGCCCCGGCGCGACTCGTAGCGGGCGCCGAACCGCTCGGCCACGACATCCGGGTCGAGCCGGCCCGGCGTCTCGATCAGCGCTTCGGCCAGGGCGATGGCCATCTGGGTGTCGTCGGTGTAGGTGCCGGCGCCGAGGCGTGCGGGCAGCATGTCCCGGACCACGCCGTGGGTGCGCAGGATCGCCTCCCGGGGCCAGCCCTCCACCGGCATCCCCAGGGCGTCGCCGAGGGCGGTGCCCAGCAGGACGCCCCGGAATCGGTCCCGACGTGAAGCCATCCCGCTCAGCCGTCGTCGAAGTGGATCTCGTCCGGCGCGTTGGGCACCACGCAGAGGAACTCGAACGGCCCCTCCATCACCTCGTACGAATGGGTGATGCCGGCGGGGATGTAGAGGGTGTCGTCGGGGCCCACCTCGTGGACCGTCTCGCCCACGGTGATGCGGGCCCATCCCCGGAGCACGTACTGCTCGTGCTCCACGTCGTTGTGGTGGGCCGGGATGCCGCCGCCCTCCTCCATGCGGAACCGTCGCATGGCGAAGTTGGGCGCGCCCTCGTCCGGGCCCACGAGGATCTGGACGCTGGTGCCCTTGCCGGCGGCGACGTCGTTCGCAGGGACGGCGTCGGCGGGGCGGACGATGCCTTCGTCTGGTCGGTCGCTCATCTGTGCCTGGACTCTCCGGTTGTGGGAGCGGTTGGCGATCAGCTGTCAGCGGTCAGGCGCTCTGCGCGGCGTGCGAGCTCATGGTGGAGAGCCACGCTGCCGGCGAGGCCCTACAGGTCGCATATCGCCAAACTTACAGGCTCCTCGCTGTTCCACGTGGGTACGTTGTCCTTACCCGCACACGGCAGGACGGCTCGCATGCGCGGGGCGACCGGATCCTCGGCGGCCTGCGGGCAAGGTGCAAACGCCGTTCAACCCGGAAGCGCGGAATCGTTGCGCGGAGACGCGGAATGCGCGCGGCGGGTTTACGTACTCGCCGTAGCTTGACCTGCAAGGCCTTTTGTTGCCCCCGACGTGAAGCGCAACCGTTCGCGACGGCGGCTTCCGCGCGTCCGCCTCCTTCCGCTTTTCCGCGTTGTGCCGACCGCCAAGGTCGCCCTGCCACGGCGCCTGGGGGATCGACCGGATCCTCGCCGCGCTGCAAGCAGCACCAACGGCAGCCCGAATTACCCACTTACATCAGCGAGGAGCCAAACTTACAGGACGGGCGGCACCAATCCAACCGCCGCGGTCCATGAAGGAACCTTCACGGCGTGTTCACCTTCGGTTCATCGCGCGCGCGGTACGATGGCGTCCGCAAGCTGGACGAACCGGATGACGAGACGCCTTTGATGACATCGACGTCGATCGGACCACACAGCACCCCCGGAACGGGGCGAACGGTCCTGGCGGGAGTCCTAGCTGTCGCCCTGGCCGTTCACCCGGTGACGCCCCTTGCGGGACAGGCAGCCACCGGCCCGACGACGAAGGCGAGCGCCGAGCGGGCCGCGGCGACGCTGACCCTCGACGAGGTCTACGACATGGCCCGGACGCGCAATCCCCTGCTCCGCGCGTCCACCGCCATGGCCGAGGCCGCGGCGACGCGGGTGGACGCGGCCGGGACGCTGCCGGACCCGACGCTGCAGGTCGGGATCATGAACTTCGGCGTGCCGGGCTTCGAGACGGACATGCCCATGTCCATGGCGCCGGCCCTGTCCGCCATGCAGAGGGTGCCCTTTCCCGGGAAGCTCGGCCTGAGCCGGGAGATCGCGGGCTACTCGCGGGAGATGGCCCGCACGGGCTCCAGCGAGACCTGGTGGACGGTGCGGGCGAAGGCCGCGGCGGCCTTCTACGGCATCTACGAGGTCGAGCGGAAGCTGGCCGTGCTGCGGAAGACCCGGGCGCTGCTGGTGGACCTCGAGCAGGTGGCCCGGTCCATGTACGGCACCGGCTCGGGCCGGCAGAGCGACGTCCTCCGGGCCAACGTGGAGATCGCGCGCATGGACGCCGAGATCCGGCGCATGGAGGCGATGCGCACGGCGGCCGCCGCCCGGCTCAACGCCGTGCTGGACCGTCCGGCCGACATGGCCGTCCCCCAGGTGCGGTACCCGGCCGCGCCGGGTGCGACGCCGCCGGCGGACACGCTCCTGCGCTGGGCGGAATCGTCCCGGCCGGCGCTGGCCCGGTTTCGGTTGGGCGTGGAGCAGGCGGAGACGCGGCAGGAGCTGGCCCGGCGGCAGGTCTGGCCGGACTTCTCCCTGGGACTCCAGTACGGCCAGCGCCCATCGGACGCGGGTGCGGTCCGCATGGGCAGCGTGATGCTGGGGTTCAGCGTACCGATCCACGCCGGCTCCAGGCAGCTCCGCCTGCGTGACGAGGCGGCGGCGATGCAGCGCATGGCGGAGGCCGAGCTGGACCGGACGCGCGCCGAGGTGGACGCACGCATCAAGGAGCTGGAGGCGGAGCTGGACCGAGCCCGGTCGCTGGTGGCGCTCTACCGGACGGACGTGCTGCCGCAGGCGGAAGCGAACGTGGAGTCGGCGCTGTCCTCCTACCGGGTGGGCGCCGTGGACTTCATGACGCTGGTGGATGCCCAGATGGCCGTGAACCGGTTCCGGCAGGAGCTCTTTACGCTGCTGGCCGACTACGGCCGGGCGGTGGCGGAGATGGAAACGACGATCGGCCGGGAGCTCCCGGCCACGACCGCGCTGGTGGAGGATCGATGAGCAAGAAGCAGATTGCGATCGCGGCGTTCCTGCTCCTCGGGGCCGGAGCCACGGTACTGGTGTACGCCGCGGCGGCGGCGCCGGACCAGACGACGGGCGACATGGAAGGCCAAAACCACGCGGCCATGGTGGCCGGCGGCGACGGGGCGCAGCCCGTCCGCATGACGGAGGAGACGGCGCGGCGGATCGGCGTCACGTACGCGACGGCGAGCCGGCACCCCTTCGAGCGGTCCTTGCGCACGGTGGGCACGGTCACCTACGACGAGACGCGCCTGGCCACCGTGAGCCCGAAGATCGAAGGCTGGGTGGAACGCCTGCACGTGGACTTCACGGGTGCACCGGTGCGCCGCGGCGCCCCCCTGCTGGAGGTGTACAGCCCGAAGCTCGTCACGGCGCAGGAGGAGCTGATCCTGGCCCGTCGCCTTGCGGACCAGGCGGCGGAGGACGGCGACCGGGTGGCGGAGAACGCCGGGGCGCTCCTGGAGTCGGCCCGACGCCGGCTCCGCTACTGGGACGTCCCGGAGGCGGAGATCCAGCGCATCGAGCAGAGCGGCGAGCCCACCAAGACGCTCACGCTGCGGGCGCCCGCCGGCGGGATCGTCGTGGAGAAGCACGTGGTGGAAGGCGGGCGGATCATGCCGGGTATGAACGTCTACGAGATCGCCGACCTCTCCACCGTATGGGTGGAAGGCGAGGTCTTCGAGAAGGACCTGGCGCTGGTGGAGGAGGGGCAGAGGGCCCGGGTCACGCTGGAAGCATATCCCGGGGAGACCTTCGACGGGACCGTCACGTACGTCTACCCGACCGTCTCGCCGAGCTCACGGACGGGCCGGATCCGTGTGGAGCTCGAGAATCCGGGCCTCCGGCTCAAGCCGGGCATGTACGCCACCGTGAGCCTCCGGGCGACGGGCGCCGAGGCCCTGATGGTGCCCCGCAGCGCCGTGCTCTTCACCGGCGAGCGGGCCGTCGTCTTCGTGCGGAAGGCGGACGGCCACACCCTCGAGCCTCGTGAGGTCACAGCCGGCCGGCGCAACGATCGGCACATCGAGGTCCTGGAGGGTCTCGCGGAAGGCGACGTGGTGGTCTCGTCCGCCAGCTTCCTCATCGACGCCGAGTCGAACCTGGGCGCGGCCATGGGTGATGGGGATGCGATGGACACAGACGGGGCGTCGGAGGGCCATGCGGGCCATGCCATGTGAGGACGACCGCCGAGCGCCGACCGCCGACCGCCGCCGTTTCGCGGAGTACGCCGGATCACCGGCACCTCCGACCGGTGACCGGTGACCCGTGACCGATGACCGATGGGATGAGCCGAGGTGATCACTGATCGGTGATCGGTGATCGATGGCGTGGGATGCCCGCCCTGGGGCCGCGACGCGCACCCCGGTGAGGCGGCGCCCCGCCGGACCTCCGAAGAGCGACGGAGACCGAGCTGAACGCTGACCGCTGATACCTGAAGCTGACGCCGCGGAGCCGGCCCCTGGCCGGCGATCCGGCTTACCCGACGAAGCCAAGATGCTGAAGCGAATCATCGAGTGGTCCGTAGACAACACGTTCCTGGTGCTGGTCCTCACCGCGTTCCTGGTGGGCGGCGGCATCGTCGCCGTGCGGGAGACGCCGTTGGAGGCGATTCCGGACCTGTCCGACGTGCAGGTCATCGTCCGGACGGAGTATCCGGGCCAGGCGCCGCAGATCATCGAGGACCAGGTCACGTACCCGGTCGCCTCGGAGATGCTGAAGGTGCCGGGCGCGCAGACGGTGCGCGGGTACAGCTTCTTCGGCACGTCGTTCGTGTACGTGATCTTCGAGGACGGCACCGACCTCTACTGGGCCCGGAGCCGCGTGCTCGAGTACCTCTCGGCCATCCGGAGCAAGCTGCCCGACGACGCGGCCTCCTCCCTCGGCCCCGACGCCACGGGGCTGGGCTGGGTCTTCCAGTACGTGCTCGAGGACGAGAGCGGGACGCGCTCGCTGGCCGACCTGCGCTCCTTCCAGGACTGGTACCTGCGCTACCAGCTCACCGCCGTGCCGGGCGTCAGCGAAGTCGCCTCGGTGGGCGGCTTCGAGAAGACCTACCAGGTCACCGTGGATCCGGTGAAGCTGCGCGGCTACGGCGTTCCCGTCACCCAGGTCATGCAGGCCATCAAGTCCTCGAACGAGGACGTGGGCGCCATGATGATGGAGCTGTCGGAGCGGGAGTACATGGTCCGGGGCCTGGGCTACCTGGAAGGGATCGAGGACATCGAGAACGTGGTCGTCGGCGCCACGACGTCGGGCACGCCGATCCGGGTGGCGGACGTGGCCGAGGTGCAGCTCGCGCCGGACGTGCGCCGCGGCGCCGCGGACCTGGACGGCCGCGGCGAGGTGGTGGGCGGCATCGTCGTGATGCGGTTCGGCGAGAACGCCCTGGCCACCATCGAGCGGGTCAAGGACAAGCTGACCGAGATCGAGAGCGGGCTGCCGGAGGGGATCGTGATCCGCCCGGTGTACGACCGCTCGGGCCTCATCCTGGACGCCATCGACACGCTGAAGGAGAAGCTGCTGGAGGAGTCGCTCATCGTGGCGCTCGTCTCCGTCCTCTTCCTCTTCCACGCCCGCTCGGCGCTGGTGGCGATCCTGACGCTGCCGGTGGGCATCCTCATGGCGTTCATCGCCATGCGCATCATCGGGATCAACGCGGACATCATGTCGCTGGGCGGGATCGCCATCGCCATCGGCGCCATGATCGACGCGGCGATCGTGATGATCGAGAACATGCACAAGCACCTGGAGCGCGCCGTCGCGCGGAAGCGCGCCGGCGCGGGGGCGGGGGCAGGCCCGGGCCCAGGGGGGGCGGGGCTGGCGTCGTCGCGTGAGCCGGGTCCTTTTTCTGGGCAATCCTCATCTCCGGAGCATCCTTCGGGGGCGTATTCCACTTCCGAGCTCACTGCCGCGGAGCGTTGGCAGGTCGTGGTGGAGTCGTCGAAGGAGGTGGGGCCGGCGCTGTTCTTCAGCCTGCTCATCATCACCGTCAGCTTCCTGCCGGTCTTCGCGCTGGAGGCGCAGGAGGGGCGGCTGTTCGAGCCGCTGGCGTGGACGAAGACGCTGGCCATGGCTGCGTCGAGCCTGCTGGCGGTGACGCTCGTGCCGGTGACCATGGGACTCTTCATCCGGGGCAGGTTGCGCCCGGAGCACCGGAACCCCATCGCACGGGGGCTGGAGCGGGTCTACCGGCCCGTGCTGGACTTCGTGCTCCGGTTCCGGCTGCCGGTCATCGCCGGCGCGGGCGCCGTGCTGGTGCTGACCTTCATCCCGTTCAGCCGCATCGGCTCCGAGTTCATGCCGCCGCTGAACGAGGGCACGATCCTCTACATGCCCACGACGCTGCCGGGCGTGAGCATCGCCACGGCACGGCAGACGCTGCAGAAACAGGACAGCATCCTGGCGTCGTTCCCGGAGGTGGCGAGCGTCTTCGGCAAGGCGGGCCGTGCCACCACGGCGACGGACCCGGCGCCGCTGGCCATGTTCGAGACGACCATCGTGCTGAAGCCCGAGGACGAGTGGCGCGACGGGATGACGTACGAGCGCCTCATCGGGGAGATGGACGAGGCCATGGACTTCCCGGGCATCACCAACTCCTGGACCATGCCCATCAAGGGCCGTATCGACATGCTCGCCACCGGGATCCGTACGCCTGTCGGCGTGAAGGTCTTCGGGCCCGAGCTCGCCGAGCTGGCCCGGATCGGCCGGGAGATCGAGGCGGCGGCCCGCATGGTGCCCGGCACCCGGTCGGCCTTCGCCGAGCGGGCCGTCTCGGGCAACTACATCGACATCGACATCGACCGGACCGCCGCGGCCCGCTACGGGCTCAACGTGCGGGACATCCAGATGGTGGTGGCCTCCGCCGTGGGCGGTATGAGCATCACCCAGACCGTCGAGGGCCGGGAGCGCTACGGCGTCCGCCTCCGTTACCCCCAGGAGCTCCGGGACAGCCCGGAGGAGCTGGAGGACATCCTGATCCCGGTGGGGATGCGCAGGGGCGAGGCCGGCGTCCCCGGCGGTATGGACATGGTCGCCACGAGCATGCCCGGCTCCACGGCAGGGGCCGGCACGGCCCAGATCCCCCTGGGGCAGGTGGCGGATGTGCGCCTGGTGAGCGGGCCCATGGTCATCAAGACCGAGGGCGCCTTCCCCACGGCGTGGGTCTTCCTGGACGTGGTGGACCGCGATATCGGCAGCTACGTGCAGGACGTGCAGGCCATGGTGGACGAGATGGTCACGCTGCCGCCGGGCTACACCCTCCAGTGGTCCGGCCAGTACGAGTACATGCAGCGGGCCAAGGAGAAGCTCCAGCTCGTGGTACCGGCCACGCTCCTCATCATCTTCATGCTCCTCTACCTGAACTTCGGCAGCGTCGGCGAGACGCTCATCGTCATGCTCTCGCTGCCCTTCGCCCTCATCGGCGGCGTGCTGCTCATGGCGCTGGCAGGGTACAACTGGTCCGTGGCCACCGTCATCGGCTTCATCGCCCTGGCCGGCGTCGCCGCCGAGATCGGCGTCGTCATGCTCGTCTACCTCGACCAGGCCCACCATCGCCACCGCGACGAGGGCCGGCTGGCGAGTCGCGCCGACCTCCTGGACTCCGTGCGCGAAGGCGCCGGGCAACGGCTACGGCCGGTGGTCATGACGGCCACGGCCGTGATCGGCGGCCTGCTGCCCATCCTCTGGGGGCACGGCACGGGCGCCAGCGTCATGAAGCGCATCGCCGCGCCCATGGTGGGCGGGATGGTCTCGGCCACTGCGCTCACGCTCCTGGTCATCCCGGCCATCTACTCGCTGTGGCGGGAGTGGGAGCTGGTGCGCGCCGGCGCTGCGGAGCGCTCGGCAGAGGCGCAGCAGGACGGGCTCGCCCCGGCGCCGGCGGGTGCGGACTGAGCTCGCTGGGGGACCGGAAGGACCGGGACGTGGACGAACGGGGCTGAAGCTGGCATGTCCGAGGCGGCGCTGGCGCAACGGATGCACTGGACGCTCCGTGACACGTAACGCGTCGCTGCCGAAACGACGACCCACCCCCACCGCGCTGCGCTGAAACCGCCACTTCGCCAGCACCTCCAGCTCCGTCGTGAGGCGATCCCCCGAACAGCAAGGCGGAAGCCATGCGGCTGCAGATGCCCGACAACCCCGCGATACGGACCGGAGCGCTCCTACGTGGGTCCGGCCTGCTCGCTGGCGCTGCCGGCCATGGCGGCTGGCGGTCCACAGCGCGCGGCGCCGCTGGACGGCCGTGACGTTTGAGGGGTGGCGGCCGTCGATTCGCGTGGCAGTCGAGCCGGCTCGTTGGCCGGCGAGCCATGGGATACCTACATTTCAGGTATGGATCGAAGCCAGTATCCCACCCGCAAGCTCCACCTCGGCGATCCCGAAGACGGCGGTCATCTCGACGCCCTGTCGCCCGGCGAGCGGATGGCCATGGTATGGCAGCTCACGCTCCAGGCCTGGGCATTCAAGGAAGACCTGCGTGATGAACCGAGACTTCGTCGAGATGTTGTCCGCGTTGTCCGAGGCGGGCGCTGACTACCTCGTCGTAGGGGCCCACGCCCTGGCGGCTCACGGCGTACCGCGGGCGACGGGAGACCTGGACATCTGGGTCCGGCCCACACGCGACAACGCCGAGCGGGTATGGGCAGCGCTCGAGCGATTCGGCGCGCCCCTCGACGAGCTGGCGCTCGCCGACCTCCACAGCCCCGATGTGGTCTTCCAGATCGGAGTGGCGCCGAACCGGGTCGACCTCCTCACCTCGATCACCGGCGTCACCTTCGATGAGGCGTGGCCGGACCGGATCCACGTACAGCTCTCCGGCCTCGAAGTGCCGACGATCGGACGCGAGGCTCTCATACGGAACAAGCGCGCCGTAGGCAGGCCGCGCGACATGGCGGACATCGCCGAGCTGGAACGCGAATCCGGCGCGTAGACGCCCGCCGGCTCCCCCACGGGACGCCCCGACCGCCAGACCCTCCCCCCGAAAGGCCCACGGCAAGCGGATCCCCGGGCGGGCTGCGGACACGGTGCAAACGGCATTCAACGCGGACGCGCGGGATTCTGCCGTGGAGACGCGGAACGCTCACGGCCGGCCGTTACAAACCCCGGCCTTCAAGGCTTCCTGTCGGATGCCGACGTGACGTGAAGCGCAGCGGTTCACGACGACGGCTTCCGCGCAACCGCCTCCTTCCGCTGTTCCGCGTTTTCCCGACCGCGAAGGTTGCCCTGCCACGGGGCCCGGGGATCGACCGGATCCGTGCTGCCAACGGGAGGCCGACGGCATCCCGCTTGACCCATCTGGCTGCGAGGAACCGGAAAATGGGGACCCTCCCCGCCCCCCTTGACGGCACACGGCGGCCGGGTTATTTCATTATTCCATCAAACAATGAAAAAAGGCACGACATGTCGGCCAAACACGAGCTGTTCGAACAATTTGCCCGGATCGGGAAGGCGGTGTCGAGCCCGGCGCGGCTGGAACTGCTGGACCTGCTGGCGCAGGCGGAGAAGCCGGTGGAGCTGCTGGCGCGGCAGGCGGGCCTGACGGTGACGAACACGAGCAACCACCTGAAGGGGCTTCGCACGGCGGGTCTGGTGAAGACGCGTCGGCAGGGCACGTACGTGTACTACCGTCTGGCGGACCCGGCGGTGTACGACTTCCTGCGCTGCCTGGAGGACATCGCGCACCGGCAGTTGGCGGAGGTCCGGCAGATCGTGCGGGACTTTTTCGAGGCCCGGGACGCGCTGGAGCCGGTGGCGACGGAGGAGCTCCTGGCGCGGGCGCGGCGGGACGATGTCGTGCTGCTGGACGTGCGGCCGGAGGACGAGTTCGAGGCAGGGCACATCCCTGGCGCGCTGTCGATGCCTGCGGGCGAAATCGAGGATCGTCTGTCGGAGCTGCCGGCAGACCGTGAGGTGGTGGCGTACTGTCGGGGTCCGTACTGCGTGCTGTCGCTGCGTGCCGTGGAGGCGTTGCGGGCGCATGGCATCCGAGCGCGGCGCCTGGCGGAGGGGCTGCCGGACTGGCGTGCCCGGGGGCTGGCGGTGGTGGGCGGGAGAGCGGAATGACGGTGGCAGGGGACGGGACGCGCGCCGGCGACGGGGCCGGGCGTCGTCGTGGTCACGGACGGAGAGAGCGGACGGATGCGCAACACGCTGTTCATACTGAACGACCCGCCGTACGGGACGGAGCGGTCGTACAACGGGCTCCGGCTGGCGAACGCGCTGGCGAAGCGGGACGGCGAGGCGGTGCGGGTGTTCCTGATGGGCGATGGGGCATCGTGTGCGAAGGCGGGCCAGTCGGTGCCGCAGGGCTACTACAACGTGGAGCGCATGTTCAAGGCATTCCACGGGAAGGGCGGCGAGACGGGCGTGTGCGGCACGTGCATGGACGCCCGTGGTCTGACGGACGGCGAGCTCGTGGAAGGCGCCCGGCGCAGCGCGCTGGACGAGCTGACGGACTGGACGGTGCAGGCGGACCGGGTCCTGGTCTTCTGAGCGGAAGGGGTGATCGGATGAAACTCGAAGGGCAGGGTTCATGAGCCGGACGGCGTTGATTCTCGGGGGTGGTGTGGGTGGGCTGGTGACGGCCAGCAAGCTGCGGCGGCAGTTGCCGTCGGAGGACCGCGTCGTGCTCATCGACCGGGAGCCGGATCACCGCTTCCAGTCGTCGTTCCTCTGGGTCGCCGTGGGGAAGCGGACGCCGGGCCAGGTGCGGCGCCCGCTGAAGCGGCTGGAGCGGAAGGGGATCGAGGTCGTGCAGGGCACGGTCACCGAGCTGGACGCCGAAGGACGTCGGGTCCGGGTCGACGGCGAGGAGCTGTCGGGCGACGCCGTGGTCATCGCGCTCGGGGCCGGTCTGGCGCCGGACGCGGTGCCGGGGCTCGCGGATGCGGGCCACAACCTCTACACGCTGGACGGTGTGTCAAGCATCGCGGCGGCGCTGGCATCCTTTGACGGTGAGCGGGTCGTGGTGCTCACGGGGGCGCCGGCGTACAAGTGCCCGGCCGCACCGTACGAGGCGGCTATGCTCGTGAAGGACCACCTGGCGCGCCGGGGGCGCGATGCGCGGGTGGACATCTACGCGGCGGAGCCGGGCCCCATGGGCACGGCCGGCCCGGAGATCTCGGCGGCGGTGCGACGGATGGTCGAGGCGGAGGGGATCGGGTACCACCCGGAGCACCAGGTGGAGCGTGTCGATCCCTCGGGGCGAACGCTGCGTTTCGCGAACGGCGCGACCGCCGTGTACGACCTGCTGCTGTACGTGCCGCCGCACCGGGCGCCTACCGTCCTGCGGGAGGCCGGGCTCACCGGTGAGAGCGGGTGGGTCGGTGTGGATCCGGCGACGCTGCGGACCGAGGTTGCGGGCGTGTTCGCCATCGGCGACGTGACGGGCATCCCGATCCCGTCGGGCAAGGCGCTGCCCAAGTCGGGCGTGTTCGCCCACCGCCAGGCCGAGGTCGTGGCCGGGAACCTCGCCGCGGAGTGGTCGGACCGCACCCCGGACCGCGCCTTCGACGGCACCGGCGCCTGCTTCATCGAGACCGGCTCGGGGCGGGCCGGCTACGGTGCCGGCGACTTCTACGCCGACCCCGCGCCGGTCATGAAGCTCCGCTCCCCGTCCCGCCTCTGGCACCTGGGCAAGGTGCTGTTCGAGACGTACTGGTTCTGGCGCTGGCTCTGACCCGCCCCACCCCTCAGAACGGCATGTAGTACCGGTTCCGCTGGTACCGGTTGAACGGCTGCACCCGTGCCACGGGCACCGGCTGGTGCCTCATGACGCGCATCATGGGCACGCGCTGGCCTTCCGCGAGCCGTTCCCGGACCCGCTCGCGCAGACGCTCGAGCCGTTCGGCGCTCATCCCGGCGGTGTCGATCCGGGCCATGGCCTCCTCCACCGTGGCCGGCCGCACCTCCAGGACGTGGTCCGCCCACCCCCACGTGATGAGGTTGTCGTCCGTCTCGGGCTCCATCATGTAGCTGATGAGATTGGCCCGGGACTGGGCCGTGGGCACCCAGTACCACCCCTCGGAGACGCCGAGCTGCTCCTGGCGCTTCTCCACGTCCACCGACTTCAGGTAGTGGCCCTGGAAGTACCCCTCCTGCCGGACCTCCATGGCGTAGTAGACCTCGGCGTCCAGCGTGGCCGGGCCACGGAACCGGTAGACCGCGATGTCGTGGTCCAGCAGGATCGGCAGCACGGAGGCCATGGCCGGTGGCAGCAGGTAGCCCACCGGCCGGGTCGTGGTGCGGGTCGGGACCCAGCGCAGGAAGACGGGCACGTCCCGCAGCGTGAAGCTCGCTTCGTCCTCGTCATCGGGCATCCAGACGGGCTCGGTGCCGCGGCTCGTCAGCTCGTATTCGAGCACGATCGGGTCGCCGACGACGACGCCGGCCTCGATGGCGCGCAGCCTCGCGCCGGTGGTGACGGCCCGGATCGCCTCGCGCTGCTCCGCCGCGGCGCGCAGGATGGCGCTCTGGGCCAGGAACTGGCCCCGGACCTGGTGGTAGTAGCGCTCCTCCTCGGGGATCGCCTCCACCGTCCCATCCCGCCGCACCAGGTGCTCGGCGTTCGGCGTCTCCAGCAGGATGCCGATGGAGTTGGTGAGCCCGGTGTAGACGTGGTGCTTGCGCGGCTCGATGGACGTGGAGCCCCAGCCGCGCACGCCGTCGACGGTGCGCGGGCCCGAGTAGTCGAACGCGGCGTAGTCCTCGGCGCGCACCGCTTCCAGGATCATGGGGAAGATGTGCTCGTACGGGTACGCCCGCAGCTCGGCGTCCGCCGCCGGGTTCAGCGTGCCCTGGTACGTGATGACGTAGGGCGGCGACCCGCCGTGGTGCCCGTCCACGTGGATGTCCGGCGTCCACTCGTTCAGCACCTGCGTCACCAGCGCGTGGATCTCCTGCGACTCCAGCTTCAGGTAGTCCCGGTTCATGTCGTATCCCGCCTCGTTCGTACGACGCTGCACCTCGCCGCCGTCCGGGTTCAGCAGCGGCATGGCCAACACGACGACGTCGTCCAGCAGCGGGCGCAGCTCGCCGCCCACCAGCTCCCTGGCCACGAGCTGGAGCGCCTCCTTCGGCGAGACCTCGCCGCCGTGGACCGACGGCCCGATGAACACGATGGTCTTGCCCGAACGCAGCGCGTCCTGGGGGTTCGTGATGGGCGGGTCCGCGATGGTGATGAGCATCATCTCCCGGCTGAGCAGCGTCTCGGTCAGCGGCTTCATGCTGACCAGCTCGCTCACCCGGTCGAGCTCGTACCAGTACTCCATGAGGGGCGCGAAAAGCGTGGGGCCCGCGCGGAAGTCGTGCTCCTCCTGCCAGGTGCGGGGCAGCTCCTGCGCTCCCACGCCGGCGGCGGACGCGAGGAGGACGGCACCCAGCAGGGCGATGGCGGTGGACCGGATCTGGCCAATCATGGATCGCTCGGGGTCGAAGGCTCCGGTGCGCGCACGGCGTGCGCCGAAACGGCACGGGTAGGGTATTCCCCGGCGGCCTGCCAGGAAAGAGGAAGCCGGGGGACCATCGGGATCGGCACCTTGACGTTGACGGTCCGCGGCCACCAGGACCCATACGGACTTGGTGGCTGCGAGCAGCACCATGCCCCCGGCCATGAGCGACTCGAGATAGAACGACGGGGCGTCCGACTGCCCGGGCCCCGACAGGGCCGCACACAGCAGCCCGATCCCGGCAGCGACCCAACCCGGGTAGCCCGGGTTCGGGAGCGCCCGCCCGAGGGCGCGCCGGAAGCCCTTCACGTCTGTATGCCCTGCATCACTCCTTCCTCCCGCTCCCTGGATCAGGTTCCAACGAACCGCGTCCGGCCCGGGTGCCATCGAGGCGGAGTACCGGTTTCCGAAGCGCACGCTCCAACGCTCTGATCTCCGTGGCTCGTTGCTCCAGCAGTTCCGTCAGACGACGGC
>CAYQCY010000071.1:0-18878 GCA_964416095.1 uncultured Gemmatimonadaceae bacterium | reverse complement strand
AGCTGGTAGGTGTAGCTGCCGCCGCCCCGATTGTTGATGTCATCCGTGTAGAAGCCGTCGTTTTCCGTGGTCGTGATCAGGCTGCCGTCACGGAATACGTCCACGTTCGTGGACGACGCGCCCGACCACTCGAGGTCGGCCTTCTGGAGGCCGCGCACCTTGTAGCCGGTGGCGCTCAGCGTGAAGTCGCCCGTGCTGGACTCGCTCACGGTCACATCCTGAGACTCGGAGTCCATCTGACCGGCGTCGTCGGTCACCGTCAGCGTCACCGTGTAGGTGCCCTCGGCGGCGTACGTGTGGCTCGCGGTCACACCGGTGTAGTCGGTCGAGCCGTCGCCATCCACGTCCCACTCGTAGCTGGAGATCGAGCCGTCATCCGTCGACCCCGACCCGTCGAAGTCGCAGCTCAGGTCCGTGCAGCTGTACTCGAAGGACGCCGTCGGCGGGTTGTCCGTATCCCCGCCGTCATCGCCGCCGCCGGAGACCAGCGTGGGCGAGTACAGCGTCTCGTCGCTCACGTCCAGGAGCGGCTCCTGGGTCCCGTCGCCGGAATCGTCGGTCCAGTCGAAGTTCCCCGAGTTGATGACCTGGTCGTAGAGGTTGAAGACGTCCGTGGCGTTGCCCGGATTGTTGCTGCTGGCCAGGAGCGCCAGCGCGCCGGCCGCGTGCGGCGAGGACATGGACGTGCCGCTGATGGTGCCGTACTCGCCTTCCTCGATGGGGAACGTCGAGTAGATGCATACGCCGGGCGCAGCGATCTGCACCGCGTCGCCCCAGTTGCTGAAGTTGGCCAGCGTGTCGTCCTCGTCGTCGCGGCAGGTCGGCGCGCCGAGGCCGCCGGGCTCGCCGTCGAAGTCGGCCAGCGCCGATACGGTGAGCACGTTGTCGAACGCCGCGGGGCTGTAGTTGCTCGCGTCGTCGTCGCTGTTGCCCGCGGCCACGGCGAAGGCCACGCCCGCGTCGACGGCGCCCTGGATGGCATCGTACTCGGCCTGGCTGAAGCCCGAACCGCCCAGGCTCATGTTGGCCACCTCTATGGTGCCCGCGTTCGCGGTGACCCAGTCGATCCCGGCCACGATCCACGACTCGTACCCCGAGCCGCGCTGGTCCAGGACCTTGACGGCCCACAGCCGCGCGCCCGGCGCCACGCCTACCACGCCGGCGCCGTTGTCGATGGCGGCCGCGGACCCGGCCACGTGCGTACCGTGGTAGTGGTCGTCGTCACCGCCCTCGGAACACGAGCCGCCGAACGGCCCGCCGCCGGAGCAGTCCACGCCGCCCACCACGTTCAGGTCGCCGTGCTCGAAGTCGATCCCGGTGTCGATGATAGCGATGTCGACGTCCACCCGGTAATCGTCGGTGGCGTCGATGTCGACGTTGGTGTTGTCATCGGCGAAGATCCGCTGGATCCCCGTCGGCACGGTCTGGGCGAAAAGGCTGACCGGGTCGTCCGTCTCCACGTACGAGACCACCAGGTTCCGGCTCAACGCGGTCGCGGCGGCCGGCGACAGCCGGGCCGAGAAGCCCTGGAGCGCATGCTCGTAGATGAAGCCCAGCTCGCCGCCGTGGGCCGAGACCAACGCCCGGGCCCGGGCCGGAACGTCGTCCACGCCCGGCTCGAAAACCACGATGTAGCCGCTGGCAGCTTGCTGATTTTCGACCGCGGCGTCCGGCGCCAGACCCGATTCGGTGGGTGACGGGCTCTCGTCGCTGCACGCCGTCAGGCCGACGGCGACGGCAAGGGCCAGCGTGGCCAGGACCCTGAACGGCCGGTCAGGCCAGGTGGGGGAGCTGCTCATTCACGCCTCCTTGGCAGGATGGAGTTTCTGGGGGTTCGTGACGTGCTGTCGTGAAAGCCGCCCCGGCCGAGTGCGGCCGGCGCGCAGGCGCTGATGTCGGATTGCGCATTCCAAAGGGATAGGAAATCCAACCACCGTTTCGGCCCCATTCGGTAGGATGGGCCCGGCGAGATCGGCGCGTCAAGGGTCATGGCGAACGGTGCCCCACATGTAGAACAGCCACGCTCCGTCAGCCCTTCACACAAAGCCTCGTGAATGCGGCCCCACTGAACCAGCGGAGCAGGACATCGTCACGGGGCTGTGAGCCGGTCACGTCCGGCGAGCGCCGAACGTGCCCATGAACCGCGCCTCGTTGGCGGTGGTGCCCACCAGAATGACCTCGGCTCCGGGGTCCGCGGGGATCGGGGTGTCGGGGGGCGGGCTGGGGTGGACGCCGTCGTCGCTCTGGAAGGCCACCACGTGGCAGCCGGTCTCCTCCCGGATCCGTGAGTCCCGGAGCTGCACGCCTCGCAGCGACGGGGGGATGCTCACCCGGAACACGTCCAGCCCCTCGGCCACCATGACCACGTCGCCGCCCTCCAGGATGTTGAGGATCGAGCTGGCGCCCATGGACGCGTAGGACATGACGAAGTCGGCGCCGGCCCGGTGCAGGGTCGACACGTTCCGCTCCAGCGTGGCGCGGCTCACGATCTGGATGTCGGGCCGCAGCCGGCGGCAGTAGATGGTGAGATAGATGTTGGTGGCATCATCGGCGGTCGTGACGATGACCGTGGGCGCCTCGCGGATGCCGGCCGCCTCGAGCGTGGCCAGCTCGGCCGCGTTGCCCACGACCGTGTGCTCGGGGATGCGCACCCGGTCCGGGTTCCGCTCGATGATCCGGTACTCCAGGTCGCGCTCCGCCAGGGCCATGCCCGCGGCCCGTCCGACCCGGCCGCCGCCGAGGATCAGGACCGGCGCGTCCGTGGAACGGTAGATGGCCGTCAGCTCGGTGAACGCGTCGAGCTGTGACTTCGTTCCCGCCAGGACCAGGACCGTCGACGGCTGCAGCCGCGTCCCGGGGCCCGGGACCGTGAACCGGCCACGCTCCCAGGCGCCCACCGCCGTCAGCCCCGTGGCGTCGCGCAGCCAGCCCTCGCCCAGGGTCTTCCCCACCAGCGGCGTGCCGGCCACCGGCGCCTCGGCGATCAGCAGCTCGCCGAACTCGCCGATCACGCCCGCCCGCTGATCGCCGGCCAGCGTGCGGCGGGCCAGGGACTGGCCGAGCATGTCGGGAAGCTGGAGGACGTGGGTGGAGCCCGCCAGCTCCAGGACGTCGATCGACGCCGGGTCGCGCGCGAAGCTCACGATCGGGACGGACTCGTCCAGCTCACGCACCGTGAACGCGATGTTCGTGTTGATCTGGTCGTCCACGTTGGCCACCACCATGGCCGCCCGCTCCGCGCCCACGCGACGGTACGTCTCGATGTCCTCGGGGCTGCCCAGCACCACCACCCACCCCTCCTGCTCCAGCTCCAGCGCCCGTCCCAGCTCCGGCGCGAGCACGTAGTAGGCCCGGCCCAGCGAGCGGAGCCGGTCGACCAGCGAGATGGCCACCGGCTCGTGCGACGCGATCAGGATGTGGTCCGCCACGGACGCGTCCAGCTCCCGGGGGACCCGCCGTCGGGTCTGCGCCTCGAGCCACGGCGCGTAGAAGAACTGGATGAACGTGAACGGCAGCACGATCAGCAGGAACAGCACCCCGGAGACCAGCACGACGATCGAGAAGATCCGCCCCGGGTCGCTGTGGAACGTGATGTCGCCGAACCCGAGCGTCGACATCACCGTGAGCGTCCAGTAGAACCCGGTCACCCACGAGTGGTGCTGCCCCTCGTACTCCATGATCACGTGGAACAGCACGCTGTACAACGCGATCATTCCCACGAGCACGAGCAGGAACCGGATCAGGAGACGCACGTTCCGCCGCATCGTGGTCGTCTCGATGAAGTACGAGAGCTGGGCGGGCAGAAACTTCACGGGTGCGGTCTCCGTTGTGGCCTGGCGAGTGGGGGCGACGAAACCTGCCTACGTTATCCACACCCGGCGCGGGAGACCAGTCCGGACCGGCGAGACGAGGTAGGGATGGGAATCCAAACGCCCTTTCGGCCCAGTTTCGGCGGGGCAGGCGGCGAGGGATTGGCCGGTCAAGGATGTGATGGTGGAGGGCGGTGTAGACCGGGGCGACGGGGTCGGCGGCGAGCGCGAGTACGGCCTGAGGCGGGCCTCTGCCTTTCCCGCCCGCTCGTTGGGGCTCCGGTCCCCGAGCCGCGCCTACCTCGCGAGCCCCCCGTACCGCCCGCCCTCGCCGATGAACTCCGCTGCGCCCGTCACTTCGGTATAGAAGTACGCGGCGGGTGCGTAATCGCCGTGCACGTTCTGGAGGTAGACCTCCGCCGCGGGGCCCGGTAGCGCGGGGCTCCAGCGCTGCGCCACCGCCATGAGCGCGACGATCGCCGCGATGGCGCCCAGGAGCGCCGCCCACCGGCCCCACCGTGTTCGCATCACTGTACCGGCGCGAAGAGGAGGCCGCCGAACGCGATCCAGGCCATGAGCAGCGTCAGCAGGACATTGAACGTCTGCCCGACGGCGTAGAGGATGATCGGCTTGCCGCCCACGAGCTGGCTCGCCAGCTCCTTGAAGTTCGACTCGAGCCCGATGGAGACGAAGGCGATGCAGAAGAACCAGCCGCGGACGTCGCTGGACAGGTCCAGCGCGCCGGACACGACGGCCTCGCCGAGCGACGGCATCAGGATGAAGCTGAACACGACCGACGCCGCGGCGAAGCCGATGATGAACTTCGGGAACCGGTACCAGATCTCCATGGCCCCGGGGCGCGGCGCGTCGGGCTGCCGATCCACCCGGGCCACCCAGAAGAGCGCCACGGCGAACGCCACCACGCCGATCAGCACGTTCTGGATCATCTTGACGACCGCCGCCACCTTCTCGGCCAGCTCCCCGAGGAACGCCCCGGCGGCCACCACGGCGCCGGTGGAGTCGATGGTGCCACCGAGCCAGGCGCCGCCGACGGCGTCCGAGAGGCCCATCAGCTTCGCCAGCGCCGGCATGGCCACCATCATCAGGACCGTGAAGATCATCGTCATCCCCACGCCCAGCGTCAGCTCCGACTTGCGGGCGCGGCACGCGGCCGACACGGCGATGGCGGCCGACACCCCGCAGACGGACGTGGCCGCCGCGATGATGATGGTCAGCGTCTTCGACTGGAGGCGCAGGATTCGGGTCCCCAGCAGCCACATGAAGAAGATCACCGTGGGCGTGACGAACCACGCCACCAGCAGCCCCGGCGCGCCCAGCTCGAGGATCTCGCTGAACAGGATCTCGCCGCCCAGCAGGACCAGTCCGGTCTTGACGAACATCTCGGAGCGCGCGCCCTTCAACACCCAGCCGGGCGTGCCCACGGTGTTCGCGATCAGGAGCCCGAAGGCCAGCGCCCAGATCGCGTAGCCCAGGCCCCAGGCCCGCATCGCGCTCTGCTGCGCCGCCAGGTAGGAGAACACCGCGAGGAGATAGACGACGCCGAACCCCGCCAGGTACCGCCGCCAGTCCTCCTTCATGACGGCGACGCCGATCGTCGTGAAGGCCCCGAGTCCGACCCCCAGCAGGACGAGCCGCCCGAACACCCCATCGAACGCTTCGATGGGGCTCGTCACCCATCGACCCACCCTCGGGACCCCGGTGATCCAGCCCGCCAGGATCACGATGAATACCGCCGTGGCGAACCAGATCGACCAGTAATCCTCGCTCGTCCACAGCTTGCGCAACTCGCCGCCCCCGGCAGGGGTCGGCTCCAACGGCGTCTCGATCGCCATGGGTCGTTCCCGTCGAAGCAGTAGTGGCGACGGCGCGCGGACGGCGCATCGGGCGGCATCACGCCAGCGCCTGGGATTTGCGCCAAACTAGGCGGCCCCGGTCTCACCCGGCAAGCCGGCCTATGCTCTACCGGAATCCGTCGAAGCCCCCACGGGAGAGGTCAGTCCAGGGCGAGCCAGGGCCGTTGCGGGCCAGGGCCGGCGAGGGGAGAGATCCCACGGACCGAAGCTGAAGCTCCCTACAGGACTTTGGTGCATTTCCCGACAGCATGAATCCGCCCCCGCCGTGACCTTAGAGGTGCATGAACAGCGACGTGATCGCCGGGAGGCCCGAGTGGACGGTGCAGGCGTCACGAAGGGCCTTTTCGGCCGGAATGGGAGAGACCGTGTCCGGCAGGCCCGCTGTCACAGCGCCCCTCAGGCGTGGGTCCGCGGAGGAAGGCGGACTCGTCTTCGCCCGCCTGCGCATCAGCGGCCAGGTCCAGGGGGTGGGCTTCCGCCCCTTCGTGTACCGCCTGGCCAACGCCATGGGGCTGGTGGGAAGCGTCCGGAACGATCCCTCGGGCGTGACCGTGGACGTGTGGGGTCCACCCCCGCTTCTCGAAGAGCTGGAGCGGAGAATCCTCCAGGAGGCGCCGCCCCTGGCCCGGGTGGACAGGACCGCGAGAGAGGACGCCACGCCCGCCTCCGTCCCACCGCCTGGGTTCAGGATCGTCGGAAGCGACCACGTCCCGGCGGAGCGGGGCCGGGTCACGGTGGATTCGGCCGTCTGTTCCGCGTGTCTGTCGGAGATGCGGGACGGCGAAGACCGGCGCCACCGCCACGGCCTCATCAACTGCACCGACTGTGGCCCCCGATACAGCATCGTCCGCGACCTCCCGTATGATCGGCCCCTCACCACCATGGCGGAGTTCTCGCTCTGCCCGGCATGCGCCGAGGAGTACGACGACCCCATGGACCGGCGCTTTCACGCCCAGCCGGTCTGCTGTCCGGAGTGCGGCCCCCGGGTGAGCTGCACCGACGCCTCGGGCGAGGCGATTCCCGGCGATCCCTACCGGGAGGCCGCCCGACTCCTTGGCCGGGGAAAGGTGGTGGCCATGAAGGGGCTGGGGGGCTTTCACCTGGTGGCCGACGCGACCAGCCCCGAGGCCGTGAAGCTGCTTCGGGATCGAAAGCGTCGGGACCACAAGCCCTTCGCCCTCATGGCCCGGAGCCTGGAGGAGGTCCGGAGTCTGGTCCGCCTGTCGGAGGAGGGGGAGGCCCTCCTGACGTCCCCGGCCGCTCCCATCGTCATCGCGACCCGGCAAGGCGATCCGGACCCCGCCGTGGCCCCCGCCGAGGAGAACGCGCCGGGACAGCATCGACTGGGGGTCATGCTGCCCTGCACCCCCATGCAGCACCTCCTGGCCGCCGAGATCGCCGGACCCGTGGTCATGACGAGCGCGAACCTCTCCGACGACCCTCTGGTGAAGGATCGGGACGACGCCCGGGACCGGCTCCGGGGAATCGCCGACGCGTACCTGACCCACGACCGGCCCATCGAGAGGGCGGTGGACGACTCGGTGTTCCTGGACACCGGCCGACAGCCCCTCCCGGTGCGCCGAGCCCGGGGATACGTGCCTGCGCCCCTCCCGCTGCCCACACCGGCTCCCGAGCCCGGGGTGTCCGTCGGTTCCGATCTCAAGAACACCGTGGCGGTGATTCCCGGAGACCACGCGATCCTGAGCCAGCACGTGGGGGACCTGACGCACACCCTGGCTCATCGGCGCTTCACCCGGACCCTGGACGATCTCCAGCGCCTCTTCGACGTGACGCCGCGGTGGGTGGCCGTGGACCGGCATCCGCGATACCTGAGCCGGCACCACGGGCTCCGGCTGGCCCGGGAAGCAGATATCCCGGTGGTGCAGGTCCAGCACCATCACGCCCATCTGGCCTCTCTCATGGCCGAGCATGGCCGCAGGGACGAGACCGTGGGGCTGGTGTGCGACGGGGTGGGGTACGGGGAAGACGGCTCTGCGTGGGGTGGAGAGATCCTGGTGGGCAACCTGGAGGGCGTTCGGCGGATGGGACACCTGCGACCGCTCCGCCTCCCGGGGGGCGACGCCGCCGCTCGTCGGACCGGGCGCTGCGCGATCTCGTGGATGGCCGATGCCCTGGACCTGGAGACCGCAGCCTCTCACCCCCTGACCCGGCAGGTCCTGGGCGACCCCCGGCAGAGAGAAGCGGTGGTCGTCATGCTGGCCCGGAACCTGAACTGTCCTCCCAGCACCGGGATGGGACGCCTCTTCGACGGGGCGGCCGCCCTCCTGGGCCTCTGCGAGTACAACCACTACGAGGCCAGGTCGGGACAGCTCCTGGAGGCCGCGGCGTCCCGCTCCACCGGCCGGCCCGACGGCGGGGACCGGATCCCTCTGGACGACGGGATCCCGTTCCAGCTCGACACCCGGCCCCTGCTCCGGGAGCTACTCCGTGGTCTCGAACGGGGGATGACCACGGAGGACCTGGCCTGGCTCTTCCACGACGCCCTGGCCGACGCCCTGGCCCGGAGCGCCCTCCGGGTGGCCGGAGCCCGGGGCATCGATACCGTGGGGCTCACCGGAGGCGTGTTCTGCAACACCCTCCTGACCGAGCGAGTACGGAGCCGCCTGGAAGGGATGGGGCCCGGGGTCCTCACCCACCGCCTCGTGCCGCCGAACGACGGCGGCATCGCCTACGGGCAGGCCGCCGTGGCGGCGACCCGTCTCGCATCCGAGGAGGGCTGATCCATGTGTCTCGCCCTGCCCGCACGCATCGAAGAGCGGACCGGAGAACGGGCCTGGGTGCGCCTGGGCGATGCCCGCATGCGAATCAGCCTGATCATGACGCCCGAGGCCGAGGTGGACGACTGGGTCCTGGTCCATGCCGGGTTCGCCATTCAGCATGTGAGCGAAGAAGACGCCCGGGAGACGTGGAGCCTCATCGACGAGCACCACGTCCTGACGCCCGACCGGCCCCTGGAAGGAGTGGACCCGTGAGCGACTCGAGAGAAGTCCGGGTGGCCAGGGCCAGGGCCCGGATGGCGGAGAGGGCCGACGAGCTGGATCAGCTCGCCCGGCGCCTGGATCGCCCGGTGAACTTCATGGAGGTGTGTGGCACCCACACGGTGAACGCCTGCCGGAGTGGCGTCCACTCGCTCATGCCCGACTCGGTCACCCTGGTGAGCGGCCCCGGGTGCCCCGTGTGCGTCACGGCCCAGCGCTACATCGACGCCCTGGTGGAGCTGGGCCGACGGCCGGGGCTCACCATCGCCACGTACGGCGACATGCTCCGGGTGACGGGCGCCGGCGGATCCCTGGAGCTGGCCCGGAGCGAGGGTGCCGACGTCCGTGTGGTGACCAGCAGCCTGGAGGCGGTCGACGTGGCCCGGAGGAACCCGGACCGGGAGGTGGTCTTCGCCGCGGTAGGCTTCGAGACCACGGCCCCCGCCACCGCATCGGCGGTTCTGGCGGCCAGGAAGGAGGGACTGGAGAACTTCGGCGTCCTGGCCGCCCACAAGCTCGTCATTCCCGCCATGACCACCCTCCTGGAGGACCCGGAGGTCCGGATCGACGGGTTCTTGTGTCCGGGACACGTGAGCGTCATCATCGGCAGCGAGGTCTACCGGCCCGTGGTGGAGCGTCACGGAAAACCCTGCGTCGTGGTGGGCTTCGAGGCGGATCAGATCATGGAGGGGATCCTCCACCTGGCCCGGCAGTCCGTGGCACGAGAGGCACGGCTGGAGAACCTGTATCCCCAGGCGGTCGGTCCCGACGGGAACCGGATCGCCCTGGACCTGTTGGACCGGGTCTTCGTCCGCTCCGACGCAGCCTGGCGGGCCCTGGGCGTCATGCCCGAGAGCGGCCTGGAGCTCCGGAAGGAGTTCAGGGACCTGGACGCGTTTCACCGCTTCGACGTGGTCCTGGGCCAGGACCACGAGCCCCCGGGATGCCGGTGTGCCGAGGTCATCACGGGACGCTGCAAGCCCCTGGACTGCAAGCTCTTCGGCACGGTCTGCACGCCGGTGGATCCGGTGGGCCCGTGCATGGTGAGCTCCGAGGGCTCCTGCCAGGCGTACTTCCGCTACCGCCGGCACGAGGTGAAGAAGCGGGAGATGGAGAAGCCCGACACGAAGAGGAGGGTGGCGTCGTGAGCGGCCGCCCCGGGACCCCGGGCTCCCGCCGGAGCCGGGTGGTCCTGGCCCACGGAGGTGGCGGCCAGCTCACCCGGGAGCTCCTGGACGAGGTCGTGCGACCCCGGCTGGGGAACGTGCTCCTGGACGAGCTGGACGACTCGGCGGTCTTCGAGGTGGCCCCGGGACGGATCGCATTCACCACCGACTCCTACGTGGTCCAGCCGCTGGAATTCCCCGGAGGGGACATCGGGCGCCTGGCCGTGTGCGGTACGGTGAACGACCTGGCGGTCTGCGGGGCGGAGCCCCTGTACCTGTCCCTGGGCCTCATCCTGGAGGAGGGCCTGGAGCTGGATCTCCTCCGGCGGATCGTGGATTCGGCGGCCCGGGCCGCCGAGGAGGCCGGAGTGAAGATCGTCACCGGCGACACCAAGGTCGTGGCCCGGGGCCAGGCCGACCGGCTCTACGTCAACACCTCGGGGGTGGGCCGGCTCCGTGCAGGTCTCCGACCCGACATGGCACGGATCCGGCCCGGAGACCACCTGATCGTGTCCGGCCCCATCGCCGACCACGGCCTGGCGGTCATGCTCCAGCGAGAAGAGGCCTACGGGATCGAGAGCCGGCTCCGGAGCGACGTGGCCCCGCTGAACGGCCTGGTGAACGCCCTCATGGATGCCTGCGAAGAGGACGTGGTGTTCATGCGGGACGCCACCCGGGGAGGGCTGGCCGGAGTCATGGCCGACCTGGCCGAGCTCACGGGCTTCCACCTCACGGTGGATCAGACCCGGATCCCCCTCCGACAGGAGACCGCCTACGCCGCCGAGATGCTGGGCCTGGACCCCCTGGACGTGGCCAACGAGGGGACCTTCGTGGCCGTGGTGAGGCCCGACGCCGTGAAGAGGGCTCTGGATGCCCTCCGGAGCCGCGCGCCCGGGGAGCGGGCAAGCCGGATCGGCACCTTCGAGGAGCTGGAGGACGGCCTGTGCGAGATCGTCACCGAAGTGGGCGGGCGCCGGGTGATCCAGAAGCCCTACGGCGAAGAGCTCCCGAGGATCTGCTGATCATGCACGAGATGAGCGTGGTGTCGGCCCTGTGCGACCAGGTCAGGGAGCACCTGCCCCCGGCGACCAGGCTGGTGGAGGTGACGGTGGAGGTGGGCTCCCTGGAGCACCTGGACGAAGAGGTCATGCGCCTGGCCTGGGAGACCTTCACCGCCGACTCGAGCCTGGAAGGGGGACGGCTCCGGGTGGAGCGGGTCCCGGTGCGGGTCCGGTGCGAAAGCTGCGGTCACGAGCACGCCCCCGAGCACCCGGCGTGTCTCCTGTGCCCCGTCTGCGGAGACGCACGACCGCGGGTCCTGGAGGGCTGGGGCGTGGTCCTTCGGAGCCTGGAGGCCGAGCCGGTGAGCGAGGCGGCTGCCGCCGACGCCGAGGCCATTCCTTCGACCACCCCGGGAGAGACATGAAGATCCAGGTCGTAGAGAACGTCCAGAAGGCCAACGACGAGATCGCCGCCGAAAACCGGGCCGCGCTCAGGGACCGGGGCGTGGCGAGCTTCAACCTCATGGGCTCGCCGGGCTGTGGAAAGACGGCATGGCTGGAGCGAACGTTGGAAGTCCTGGCTCCGGAGATGACCGTCGGGGTCCTGACCGGCGATCTGGCCACCACCCGAGACGCGGAGCGGATCGAAGCACATACGCCTCACGTGGTCCAGATCAACACGGGACGAGGGTGTCACCTGGAGGCCCATCAGGTCCGGCAGGGAATGCGCAGCCTGGACCTCGACGCTCTGGACCTCCTGGTCATCGAGAACGTGGGCAACCTGATCTGCCCGGTGAGCTGGGACCTGGGACAGGAGGCGAAGGTGGGGATGTTCAGCGTCCCCGAGGGAGCCGACAAGCCGGCCAAGCACCCCTACATCGTGCTGGCCGCCGACGTGGTTGTCCTGAACAAGTCAGATCTCCTCCCGCACGTGCCCTTCGACATGGAGGCCTTCCTGGGCGACCTGGCCTCCATCCGGGCCGACGTGCCGGTCATGGAGGTGTCCGCCCTCCGGGGCACGGGGCTGGAGCCCTGGCTGGACTGGGTCCGAGCCCTGGTGGAGACCGTGCAGGCACCGCCCGACGCACCGCCTCTCGCATGACCCGAACCGACGAACCCATGTCATCGAATCCGAATCCGAGCCCCACCGAGATCACCGAGCTCGTGGAGCAGTACGGCCGCGATCGGCGAGCGCTCATGGACATCCTCCGGAGCGTCCAGAAGGAGCACGGCTGCGTATCTCCGAAGACGATCAACCTCGTCTCCCGGGAGATGAGCCTTCCCAGGGTCGAGGTGGCCAGCTTCGTCTCCTTCTACTCGTTCCTCACCGAGGAGCCCCAGGGGCGAATCGTGATCCGGGTCTGCGACGACGTCCCGGACCGGATGGAGGGGTTTCACCGGGTCCTGGAGGCGTTTCAACAGGCCCTGGAGGTGGAGGTGGGCGGGACCACGGCCGACGGCGAGATCACCCTCACCACCACCTCGTGCATCGGCATGTCGGACCAGGCTCCCGCGGCCCTGGTGAACGAGGTGCCGGTCACGTATCTGGAGACCGACAAGGCCTGGCAGATCGTCCGGGAGCTCCGTTCTCACGGAGACCCCCGGAGGCTCGTGCATCACCTGGGAGACGGGAACAACGAGCATCCCCTGGTCCGGTCCATGGTGAAGAACAACGTCATGAAGCCGGGGCCCATGATCTTCAGCCCGTACAACCGGGGGCAGGCGATCCGCAGGGCCCTGGCGGGGACGCCGGCCGAGGTGATCCGGCAGGTGAAGGCGGCCCGACTCCGGGGACGGGGCGGCGCCGGGTTCCCCACCGGGATGAAGTGGGAGTTCACCCGGAGTGCGGCCGGCCGGGAAAAGTACATCATGTGCAACGCCGACGAGGGCGAGCCCGGGACCTTCAAGGACCGGGTCATCCTCACCGAGCGGCCCGACCGGGTGTTCGCCGGGACAACGATCGCGGGGTATGCCGTGGGAGCCAGCCAGGGGGTGGTCTACCTGCGGGCCGAATACGAGTACCTCCGGGCCTTCCTCGAGGACGTGCTGGAGAAGCGGCGCCGGGACGGGCTGCTGGGGAAGGCCATCCTGGGGAAGGAGGGGTTCGACTTCGACATCCGGATCCAGATGGGAGCGGGGGCCTACATCTGCGGCGAGGAGACGGCCCTGCTCAGCTCCTGCGAAGGCTTTCGGGGCGATCCCAGGAACCGTCCTCCCTTCCCCGCCGAGCGCGGCTTCCTGGGGCATCCCACGGCGGTGAACAACGTGGAGACCCTCTGCTGCGTCACCAAGATCCTGGAGGAAGGCCCGGCGGCCTTCTCCGAGTATGGAACGGGCGACAGCGTGGGCACCAAGCTCCTCTCCATCTCGGGGGATTGCCTGAAGCCGGGAGTGTACGAGGTGCCCTTGGGGATCTCGCTGCTCGAGGTCCTGGAGATGACCGGCTGCGAGCAGGCCAGCGCCGTACAGGTGGGCGGGCCCAGCGGCCAGATGGTAGGGCCCGACGAGTTCGGCCGGGCCATCTCCTTCGAGGATCTCCCGACCGGGGGCTCGATCGTGGTCTTCGGACCCGACCGTAACCTGCTGGAAGTGGTCCAGGCCTTCGTGGAGTTCTTCGCCGAGGAGAGCTGCGGCTACTGCACCCCGTGCCGGGTGGGGAACGAGGTGCTCGAGACGTACCTGGAGCGCTTGCTGGACGGCCGGGCCGAGCCGAGGGACCTGGAGGACATGAAGCGGGTGGCGACCACCATGAAGGCAACCAGCCGCTGCGGTCTGGGCCAGACCGCCGGGAACCCCGTCCTCACCACCCTGGGCCGGTTCTCCGGGCTGTACGAGGCCGCGGTGGAAGCTCACCCCCGGCAGTACAGGCGGTCCTTCGATCTCTCGAAAGCCGTGGCGGAGGCCGAGGAAATCACCGGCCGGAGGTCCACCGTGGCACACGACGAGGAGGCGGCCCATGGCTGAGCCCATCACCCTGATCATCGACGGAGAGGTGGTGGAAGCCCGGGAGGGCCAGACCATCCTGGAGGCCGCCGAGGCCGCCGGGATCTACATCCCCCGTCTCTGCCACATGCCCGGGCTGGAGCCCTGGGGAGCCTGCCGGGTGTGCACGGTTCGGGTCAACGACCGTCCCTGCTCGGCCTGCACTCAGCCGGTGGCCGACGGGGCCGTGGTGGAGGTCGAGTCCGAAGAGCTCCAGGAGTTCCGCAAAACCCTCGTCGAGATGCTCTTCGTGGAGGGAAACCACTTCTGCATGTTCTGCGAGAAGAGCGGGAGCTGTGAGCTCCAGGCCCTGGCCTACCGCTTCGGGATCACGGCCCCGGAGCTCCCCTACTTCTTCCGGGAACGAGATATGGATGCCTCGCACCCGGACATCCTCATCGACCGGAACCGGTGCATCCTGTGCGCCCGCTGCATTCGTGCGTCGAAGGACCTGGACGGGAAGCACGTCTTCGGGTTCGTGGGAAGGGGAGCCGAGAAGCGGATCGCCGTCAACGCCGAGACCCGGCTGGCGGAGACCGACGCCGACGTCACCGACCAGGCCCTGGACGTCTGCCCTGTGGGGGCCCTCCTGCGAAAGCGGAGAGCCTTCCAGGTCCCCTTCGGTGAGAGAGCGTTCGACCGGAAGCCCATCGGCTCCGAGATCGAAGGAGAGAAGGGCTGACCATGGCCAAGAAACGGATCGCGACGACCTCTCTGGCGGGCTGCTTCGGGTGCCACATGTCGATCCTGGACATCGACGAGCGGATCCTGGAGCTGGCCGAGCTGGTGGAATTCGATCGATCGCCCATCGACGACATCAAGCACATCAGCCGGCGCTGCGACATCGGCCTCATCGAGGGCGGATGCTGCAACGAGGAGAACGTGGAGACCCTCCGGGAGTTCCGGGAGAACTGCGACGTGGTCATCTCCCTGGGCGACTGTGCCACCATGGGCGGGATCCCGGCCTGGAGAAACATGCTTTCCCTGCAGGAGTGCCTGGACGAGGCCTACCGGAACGGGCCCTCGGTCCACAATCCCTCCGGAGAGGTCCCCGACGACGAGGAGATCCCTCTCCTCCTGGACAAGGTCTACCCGTGCCACGAGGTGGTGAAGATCGACTACCACCTGCCGGGGTGTCCGCCGTCGGCGGAGACGATCTGGCAGGCGCTGGTGGCCCTCCTGGAGGGTCGTCCGGCGGACCTCCCATACGAGCTCATCAAGTACGACTGAGGAGCACACCGTGAGCGGCAACGGCACCGAACGCATCGTCATCGAGCCCGTGACCCGGGTCGAGGGCCACGGCAAGGTCACGATCCACCTGGACGAGAACCGACAGGTGGACGAGGCCCGGCTCCACATCGTCGAGTTCAGGGGCTTCGAGCGCTTCATTCAGGGACGGCCCTTCTGGGAGATGCCCGTGGCCGTCCAGCGTCTGTGCGGCATCTGCCCCGTGAGCCATCATCTCTGCGCGGCCAAGGCCGTGGACCGGCTGGTGGGAGGAGAGAACCTCACGCCCACCGCCGAGAAGATGCGCCGGCTCATGCACTACGGGCAGATCGTCCAGTCACACGCCCTCCACTTCTTCCACCTGGCGTCGCCGGACCTCCTCTTCGGCTTCCAGTCGGATCCGCTGAAGCGGAACGTGCTGGGGGTGGCCGCCGAGCATCCCGAGCTGGCCAAGCAGGGGATCCTCATGCGCAAATACGGCCAGGAGATCATCAAGGCCACCGCGGGGAAGAAGATCCACGGCACGGGCGCCATTCCCGGGGGCATCAACAAGAGCCTCTCGGTCGAGGAGCGAGACGCCCTCCTGGAGGACTGGAACCAGATGCTCCAGTGGGCGCGGGACGCGGTGGACCTGGCCCGGGGATACACGCTGGAGAACCTGGAAGAGCTGGCGGACTTCGCCTCTTTCGAATCGAACTACCTGGCCCTGGTCCGGGACGATGGAGCCCTGGAGCTCTACGACGGAGGCCTCCGGGCCATCGACGCCGACGGCGGAACGATCTTCGACCACGTGGAGAACGAGAAGTACCTGGACCACATCGCCGAGGGGGTCCGTCCCTGGTCGTACATGAAGTTCCCCTTCATCAGGTCGCTGGGAGAGGAGGAGGGGTGGTACCGGGTGGGAGCCCTGGCCCGGGTGAACGCCTGCACCTACATCGACACGCCGGAGGCCGAGGAGGCCCGACAGGAGTTCATGGAGATGGGGAACGGCCGTCCGGTTCATCACTCCATGGCGTACCACTGGGCCCGGATGATCGAGGTCCTCCACTCCGTGGAGAGGATCGGAGAGCTGCTGGAGGATCCGGACCTGCAGGGAGAGGACCTGACCGTCTCCGGCGACCGGCGCACGGAGGGGATCGGGGTCCTCGAAGCGCCCCGGGGCACCCTCTTCCACCACTACCGGATCAACGACGACGATCAGGTGACCATGTGCAACCTCATCGTCTCCACCACCTCGAACAACGAGCCCATGAACCGGGCGGTCACCGGGGTGGCGAAGAAGCTCATGAGCGGCCGGCCGGAGATCACCGAAGGGATGATGAACTCGGTGGAGGTGGCGATCCGGGCCTACGACCCGTGCCTGAGCTGCGCCACCCACGCTCTGGGACAGATGCCGCTGATCGTCCAGGTGCACGACCACCAGGGCCAGATCATCCAGCGGCGGGTCAAGGACGGATCATGATGAAGCACGGCGTGAGCAGCACCCTGCCCCGGGCCCGAAGGGTCCTGATCCTGGGCTACGGGAATCCGGGCCGCCGAGACGACGGCCTGGGGCCCGCCCTGGCGGAGCGCTTCCAGGAAGCGGACCTCCCGGGCGTGCGAGTGGAATCGGGCTATCAGCTCAACATCGAGGACGCCGCCGCGGTGGCCCAGCACGAGCTGGTGATCTTCGCGGACGCCGACCGCGGCTCGGAGCCCCCGTTCCTCCTCCGCCCCCTGGAGCCCCGGACGGGGGCCATGGAGTTCACCACCCATTCGGTGTCTCCCGAAGGCGTCCTGGGGCTCGCCCACGACGTCTTCGGCGCCGAGACCGAGGGCTTCTCGCTGGCGATTCGAGGCTACGACTTCGACGGCTTCGGAGAGGGACTCAGCGATGAAGCCGAGCTCAACCTGAATGCCGCGGTGGACTTTCTCCGCACCTCCCTGAACCGCGAACCACGGACCACCCCGAAATGACCGACAACGACCGTCGCACGGTTCTTTACGTCGAGGACGACCCCGACTTCCGGGAAGCCGTCACCACGATCATGGAGGCGGGCGGGTACAGGGTCCTGCAGGCTTCGTCGGGAGAGGAGGGCCTCCACCTCTACCGGGAGGAGAAGCCGGACGTGATCCTGCTGGATCTCATGATGGAGGAGGTGGACGCCGGGATGAACCTGGTGAAGGAGCTCCGGGCCAGCGGCCAGGACGTGCCGATCCTCGTTCTCACCTCCCTGGGAGACGCCCTGGTCCAGTCGAAGGACTTCAGCGACCTCGGTATCTCGGCGGTCCTGCAGAAGCCGATCCGGGGAGAGACCCTACTGGCCCTGCTCCGGTCCAAGATCGGCTGAGGCGTCCGGGGGGAGATCGAAGAAGAAGGTGCTTCCCTCTCCCGGCTCGGACTCGACACCCACTCGACCCCCGTGAGCCTCCACGATTCGCCGCACGATGGAGAGCCCCAGGCCCGTGCTTTTGATCCGCTGGTTGTCCGGGGCGTCGGGGGGACGGGAGAACTCCTCGAAGAGCCGCTCTTGATGCTCCGGAGCGATCCCGGGCCCCCGGTCCGTCACCGACACCCGCAGGACCTGGCTGCCGTCGTACGAGCGGGTCCTCGCCGAGATCGTCACCGGCCCTGACCCGGGAGCGTAGCGGATGGCGTTGGTCACGAAGTTGGCCACGGCCTCTCTGAGCAGGCGGGGGATCCCCCACACGCACGGGGTGGGCTCGTGTATCTCGGGGACCAGGATCAGTCCCTCCTGGTCGGCCATCTCCTGATAATCCTCCACCACCTGTCGGATGAGCTCCGGGAGTGGGACCCGCTCCGCCTGCTCCCTGAGGTTCTCGGTCTCCAGGTCGCCCAGGATCTTCATGTCCTGGAGAAGGTCCAGGAGGCGGTCCAGCCGCTTCCGACTCCGGTCCACCCACTCCTGCTGCTTCTCCTCCAGAGGCCCGGCCAGCCCGCTGGCCAGGTTGTCCAGGTGCTGGACGGCGGCCCCCACGGGCGAGCGGAGGTTGTGGACGGCCACATGGAGAAAGTCCCGGCGGAGCCGGGAGAGCTGGCCCAGCCGCCGGTTCTTCTCCCTGAGCTCCTGCTCGCTCCGGCGGAGCCATTCAGCCAGGGAGATGAGGAGAGCGTCCGTGAACGCCAGGAGGGCGCCGTAGACCAGGAGGATCTCCAGGGCGGTGCGGCCATCCAGAGGCGCCGCGGGGATCCCGTGGGCGAAGGGCAATCCGGATGGGAGGATGCCCGCCCATTCCATTCCCACCTGGGCTCCGATGAGGACGTACGCCAGGGCGGTGAAGGCCACCGCCGCCCACCGGGGAAGCATGACGCAGCTCAGCGTCACGTGAAGCAGATAGAAGGCCAGGAAGGGGGACCGGGCCCCTCCCATGATCGCCACCAGGACCGCCAGAGCCAGGTAGTCCGCCACGATGGCCACGTACATCACGACCCGGACCCGTCGATAGGACAGGGCCGAGGCCTCCGGGTCCTGGTAGCGGCGGGCCAGGAAGAAGATGGGGACGTTGTAGAGGGCGATGATCAGCCCGAGAATGGCCACGTTGAAGGCGGGATCGGCCTCCATGAAGTCCAGCGCCATGGCCAGGAGGGCTCCGACCAGGAAGATCAGCGCGACCAGGAAGCGGGCCAGGCTGTTCAGGAGAAGACGGCGGCCCAGGAGCTCCCGGTGAGACCACGTGAGCTCCGACGCCCGAGGCTGGGCGGTCAGTCCACGAAGCAGCAGGGGGGTAGGTGCGTCCATAAGGAGGGCTGAGAAATCCAACCGCCGTTTCGACCAATTTGAGTAGGATGGGCGCGGCGGGATCGGCGCGTCAAGGGTCA